>WHSO01000018.1 GCA_009380075.1 Alphaproteobacteria bacterium
CACCGATACCGTCGACCATCCGCGCTGGCGCGCCGCCTACCTGCGGGAGATGGAAGCGATGGCGCCGCGGCTCGCGGGGCGCGTGCCCGCCAGCCTGTTCTTCGGCGGCGGCACGCCGTCGCTGATGGCGCCGGAAACCGTCGCCGCCGTCATCGACTGGGCACGGACCCTGTGGCCGGACGGGTGGCGGGCGGGCGGTCCGGAGATCACGCTGGAGGCCAACCCGACCTCCATCGAGGCAACCAAGTTCGCCGTTTTCCGCGATGCCGGGGTCAATCGCGTCTCGGTCGGCATCCAGGCGCTCGACGACGACGCGCTGCGCTTCCTCGGCCGTGAGCATTCGGCCGCCGAGGCCCTGGACGCGCTCGCCGTCGCGCGGGCGACGTTTTCTAGCGTCAATGCCGACATGATCTACGCCCGGCCCGGACAGGACACCGCGGAGTGGCGGGCGGAGCTCCGGCGCCTTACCGGACAGGGCCTCGGCCATGTGTCGCTCTATCAGCTCACGATCGAGCGCGGCACACCGTTCTTCGGCCTGTACAACAAGGGCGCGTTCGCCCTGCCCGACGACGAGACCGCGGCGGCGCTGTACGAGGAAACCGGCGCGGTGCTCGCGGCGGAGGGGCTCGCGCCCTACGAGGTGTCGAACTACGCGCGGCCCGGCGAGGAATGCCGCCACAACCTGATCTACTGGCGCTATGGCGACTACCTCGGCATCGGGCCGGGGGCGCACGGCCGTATTCCCGACGCCGCCGGCCGTCCGGCCGCCACCGTCAACGCGCGGCGGCCCGCGGACTGGCTCGAACGGGTCGAGGCCTCGGGGACGGGACTCACCGGGGAAACGCCGCTCGATCCGCGCGCGCGGCTCGAGGAAATGGTGATGATGGGCCTGCGCCTGGTCGACGGCTTCGGCGAGGACGACATCGCGCGCATCGGTGCCGGCAGCATCGACCGCGCCTTCGATCCGGCGCGACTTGCACGCCTCGCCGCGGGCGGATTCATCGCGCGCGAGGGCACGCGCCTCCGCGTCACCGGCGAGGGCCGGATGCGGCTCGATGCCGTCCTCGCCGAGCTCCTGGCCTGAGCGCCAGAGGGTCAGTTGCCGGGCGCGCCGAAGGACGTCGGCGCCGGGCTCACCACGACGAAGCGGCGGTTCCGCACCTCCATCACCGCGAGGGCGCGTTCGACGAGGCCCGAGGGCAGCGGCCGGAAGATGCCGTCGACGCCGGCAAACCCGCTGGCCGCCGTCAGCGCGTCGACGGTGACGACCGATGGCGACGCAGGCGGCGGCAAACGGCCCCCGGCGGCCATCCGCGAAGCGGCACCCCGGCGCCGCACCAGCACCGCGGCAAGGGCGGTCGCATCGTAGGCGAGCGCGGCGATCCGGGACGGCGCCTCGCCATAGGTCTTGTTGTAGATGTCCTCGAAGGCGCGGCGCGCAGCGGGAGGCGCCGCTGGAAACCAGGCGCCGACCAGCGACGGTTCCGTTGCGACCGACGGATCGTCCCATTGCGTGGTCCCAAGCATGCGGACCTTGCGCGGGTCGATGTCGTAGAACGCCAGCAAGGGCGCGATGGCATGGAGCGCGGCGCCGCCTTCGGGAATCAGCACTGCGTCGAAATCCACGTCGCCGAGGGTGTCGAGGTGCTGCAACTGCTTGAGCGCCTGCAACGACCCTGGATCGGTCTTGCCTTCGTATTTCTGCCGTTCCTCAAGCAGCAACCTGTGGCGGGCGTCGTAATTGGCGAGGCGGCGGATGATCGGGGTCAGCGTCTGCGTGTCGGCAACCGGATAGCGCACGATATCGGCGAGGCCGACGCCGGTGGCCGCGGCGGTCGCGCGCAGGGTCTCCTCTACCCGGTCGCCGTAGGTGCCGTCGGGCAGGATCGCGGCGATGCGGCGGATGCCGCGCGAGGCGGCGAAAGCGGTGATGCGGCCGATCTGCGTTTCCGGCGTGAAGCCCATGACATAGACGCCGTTGCCGGCGACGGAGCGGTCGTTGGAGAACGACACCATTTGCACGCCCGCCTCGCGCGCCAGCGGCGTCGCCGCGGCGACGGCGGCGGAAAAGACGGGACCGAGGATGAGGTTCGCGCCGTCGTCGAGCGCGGTTCGCACCGCCGCCACGGCGCCGTCCGGGGTGCCGCGGGTGTCCACCGGCAACAGGGCGAAGGAATCGTCGGCGAGCGAGAACAGCGCAATCTGCGCCGCGTTCAGCAGCGCCTGGCCGAGCCCCGCCTGCGGCCCCGACAGCGGTAGCAGGATCGCGACCTTGGTAATGGGCGCGGCTTCGGGCCGCGGCGTCAAGGGAACGGTCGGCAGTCCTCCGGGAACGGCCGCACCCTCCGGCGTGGTCACCGTCGGCGGCGCCTCCCTGGGAAGAGCGGCGACATCGGGCGCCGGTGGCGAAGGCTCTTGCCTGCTCCCGAACACGTCCATACCCTCGCAGGCGGCGAGCGGCAGAAGGGCGGCCGTGATCAGCAGCGGCAGACACCATCGGCGCAAGGCACGCGTGTATCGGGCAATGGGCACGGGACGACCCTTGAACAGTGAGACCCTGGTGCGGCGCGGGTGCGGGGCGCCGCGGCGGCACGAACGCCACCGTCATCATGCGCGACAGGGTAGTCGCGCTGCTCCGACAAGTAAACCGCGCGCCGGAAACGGCGAAACGGGTAACGAAAATGAAACCATCCGCCGATGACGGCACGCCCCTGGCGCCGGGGCTTTATCTTGTCGCAACACCCATCGGTAATCTTGGCGACATGTCCCTGCGCGCACTGTCGGTGCTCCGCCGTGCCGACGTGATCGCCTGCGAGGACAGCCGCGTGACGCGTAAGCTGCTGTCCGCCTACGGCATCGCCACGCCGCTGACGCCCTATCACGACCACAACGCCGCCCGCGCGCGTCCCGGTCTGATCCGCCGCATGCGCGACGGCGCGGCGGCGGCGCTGGTGTCCGACGCCGGCATGCCGCTCGTATCGGACCCCGGGTACAAGCTGGTCACAGCGGCCCGGGACGCGGGGATCGCCGTCACGGCAGTTCCCGGACCCTCGGCCGCCGTGACCGCGCTGGTCCTGTCGGGCCTGCCCTGCGACGCCTTTTTCTTCGCCGGATTCGCCCCGCCGCGAAGCGCGGCGCGCAAGCGGGCGCTGGCGGCGCTGGCGGCGGTGCCCGGGAGCCTCGTCTTTTACGAATCGGCGCAGCGCCTGCCCGATTTCCTCGCCGACGCGGCGGAGGTGCTGGGCAGCCGGCCCGCCGCCGTCTGCCGTGAGCTCACCAAGCTGCACGAGGAGGTCGCGCGCGATACCCTCAAGGCGCTGGCGGCGCGGTACCGCGCCGAAGGACCACCCAGAGGGGAGATCGTCGTCGTCGTCGCCCCGCCCGGTGCCGGCGACGCCGAAGCGACGGAGGGACGGCTCGATGCCGCCCTCGGCGAGGCCCTGGCCCGCCAGACCCTGCGCGACGCCGTCGACGCGGTGGCGGCCGAGACCGGCCTTCCCCGTCGCCGCGTGTACGCCCGCGCCCTCGAGCTGGGCGGCCGGGCCAAGGACCGATGACCGCGCCCGGCGCCGGCCGGCGGCGGACGCTGCGCCGCGGCGCCCGTGCCGAGGCCGCGGCGGCGCTCTGGCTCCAACTGAAGGGGTACGGCATCGTCGCGCGGCGCTTTGCCTGCCGCACCGGCGAGATCGACCTGATCGCGCGCCGCGGTGCCGTCCTCGCCTTTGTCGAGGTGAAATTGCGCGATGACGCCGCCGCGGCGGCGGAGGCCATAACGGCCGGCAAGCGCGCCCGCATCGTCTCGGCCGCGCGCCACTGGCTCGCGGCGCATCCCGACGACGCCGGGCGCGCCTGTCGCTTCGACGCCGTCCTGATACGGCCGTGGCGGCCGCCGGTGCATATCGAGGATGCGTGGCGGGTCTGAGTCCGTCCCGCGCGACACGGGTTCTGGACAAGACGTGCCGAGTTGAGTCTAATTGCCCCGTCCGTTCGTCGCCATTTGCGGAGGCCCGCCGTATGACATCCCAATCTTCCGGAATCCGGAACCCCAAGGCCCGCGTGCGGGCGCGCGGGGTGATCGCCGCATGCGCCGCGGCGGCGCTGTTCGCACTCGGCGGTTGTGCCGGAGCGGTGGTCGGCGCCGGCGCCACGGCAGGGACGGCCGCGGTTCAGGAACGGGGACTCGACGGAGCGATCGTCGATGCGCGTATCCAGGCGACGCTCAACAACGGCTGGCTGGAATACGACAAGAGCCTGTTTCCGCACCTGGCAAGCTCGGTCTACGAAGGCCGCGTGCTCCTGACCGGCGTGGTCAAGACCGAGGATCAGCGCGGCGAGATCGTGCGCCAGGCCCATGTCATACGCGGCGTGCGCGAGGTCATTAACGAAATCCTCGTCGATCCCAGCGGCACAACCGGCACCTTTGCGCGCGACTCGTGGATATCGACTCAATTGCGGACGAAACTGCTGTTCGACCGGGATGTCCTTGCCATAAATTATTCGGTGGAGACGGTGCGACATACCGTCTACCTGTTCGGCATCGCGCAGGACAAGCAGGAGCTCGACCGCGTGATCAATTACGCCCGCAATACCGAATACGTTTCGCGCGTGGTGAATCACGTCCTGCTCAAGACCGACCCGAGGCGGCGTGCATGAGCGGCAGCGCTGAAAGGGCCGAGACCGGCACGCCGGCGGACGACGCAACGGCGTTGCTGCGGGGAATCGGCCAGGCACCGTCGGCTCCGTTCGATATCGCCGAGGCGGCGCTGGCACTGGCCGCCCTCGACCGGCCGCAGGTGGCGCTCGACCGTTACCGGCTCCATCTCGCCGATATCGCGAGGACCGTCACCGAGGCGGCGGAGGACGGCAACTACACCGCCGCGGGCCGGGTTACGATGCTGACCGCCGTCCTGCATCGGCGGGAGGGCTACCGCGGCGACGCGGACACATACGACGACCTGCAGAACGCCAACCTGATGCGGGTGATCGACCGGCGTCGCGGCCTGCCGGTGGCGCTCGGCATCCTCTACCTGCACGCCGCCCGCGCGCAGGGCTGGCGCGCACACGGGCTGGCGTTTCCCGGGCACTTCCTCATCGCCCTCGACGCCGGGACCCAACGGATGGTGCTCGATCCGTTCTCGGGAAAGCCGGTGGCGGGCGCGAGCGCGCTGCGCGTGCTGCTCAAGTCCGTCGTCGGCGCGGGCGCGGAGCTGACGCCCGATTGCTACACCATCCTCGACGACCGGCGGGTGCTGCTGCGCCTTCTCAACAACATCAAGACCAGGCTCGCCGCCCAGGGCCAGTTCCGCAAGGCGGTGGCGGTGACCGAGAGGATGCTGCTGATCGTGCCCGAGGAAACCTCGCTGTATCGCGAGCTCGGCGTCTTCCATGCCGAGGCCGGCAACCTCAAGGCCGCGATCGAGGCGCTCGACACCTTCGTCGCCACCACCCGCGATGAAGAGGCCCGTCACATCGCCGCGGCGCTGGCACAGAAGATCGCGGCGCGGCTGAACTGACGCATTTTGCGCCGTCCGCACGGCGGCCATGTTAGGCTGCACCGTGAAAAATCCGTCCGGTAGTCCTTTCCCTGGAGACCCATGTCGCTCGCCGTCGCCTTTCAGATGGACCCGCTCGAGCGGATCGACCCGAATGCGGATTCGACCTTCATGCTGGCGCTCGAGGCGATCAAGCGCCGGCACGCGCTCTATCACTACCTGCCGCAGAACCTGTCGCTGACCCAGGGGCGCGTCACCGCGCGGGCGCGACCCTTCACGGTGAGCCGCGACGGGGCACAACCATTTACCGTCGGCGCGGAGGAGGTCATCGATCTCGCCGCCCTCGACGTGGTGCTGATGCGCCAGGACCCGCCCTTCGACATGGCCTACATCACCGCGACGCATCTTCTGGAGCACGTCCATCCCGACACCCTGGTGGTCAACGACCCGGTGCGGGTGCGCAACGCACCGGAGAAGCTGTTCGTCACCCATTTCGCCGAACTGATGCCGCCGACGCTGATCTCGTCGGACCGTGCGTCGATCCTCGAGTTCCGCGACAAGCATCGCGACATCATCGTCAAGCCTCTGTTCGGCAACGGCGGCGCCGGCGTCTTCCACATCGGGGCCGGGGACGAGAACCTGAACGCGCTGCTGGAGCTGTTCACCCAGCTCTACCGCGAGCCCGTGGTGGTGCAGAAATACCTGCCCGAGGTGCGCAAGGGCGACAAGCGCATCATCCTGATCGAGGGCGAGGCGGTGGGCGCGATCAACCGCGTTCCCGCGGCGGGCGAGGCGCGGGCCAATCTTCATGTCGGCGGGCGGGCGGAGAAATCGGGCCTGACCTCGCGCGAGCGCGACATCTGCGCGTCGATCGGGCCGACCCTGCGCGACCACGGCCTCGTCTTCGTCGGAATCGACGTGATCGGCGACTACATGACCGAGATCAACGTCACCTCGCCCACCGGCATCCAGGAGATCAACCGCTTCGACGGCACCAGTCTCGAGGCCGGCATCTGGGATGCGATCGAGGCCCGCGTCGCCGAGGCGCATCCGCGGCGAATCCGATGACCTTGCCGCGGATCCCGCGGCGATCGGGGAGTCCGGAAACGCGCACGCCCCGGGCCCCGCCGCCAGAGGCGCCGTCGCGCCATCGCTACCGGCGGAGCGTGGGATTCCACCGTCCCTATACCTGGATCCGCATCGTGCTGCGCGTGGTGCGCGGTCTGTTGCGGCTGCGGCGGGGCCGCTTCTGACGGCGCGAATATACCGGCAATTCAATTGCTTCGAGGGAGGCCGCGGAATCCGGGCGGTCATTCGTGCCTGTCATGCTAGCCTTGCGTCTTGTCGGTCCATGCCACGGGGAGCAACGACCGTCATGACATGGCGCACCGGATTTGCCGTCGTCGCGCTGGCCCTGTTTGCGCTGGGCACGGCCGGCACCGGTGTGTCCCCCGCCGGGACGTTGGTGCCCGGTGCGGCGGCATCCGGACCAACCGACGGCGCGCCCGACGCCCTTTCACGCATCTCACGCATCGACCCGTTCGGCCCCGCCGCGGTCACCAACGGTGCGAAGCCGGCCGGCGCGTTCCGGGTCGGCCCCGGCAACGCCTTCGCCAGCGAAGACAGCGCCGGCGATGACGGCCCCGGTGCGGCCGGCACCGCGACAATCCCGCGCGACCGGTCGTTCACGGCCATTTACGACGAAGACCAGGCCTTCGCCGCGCGCTCCTTCCTGGTCCCTCCCGCAACAGGCCCGCCCGCCGCCTGATCCCGGCAACGGACAGATCCATCAATATCGCGCCCCGAGGCGCCGCCGCCGCGCGAATGCCGTCGCGGGGGCCGCGCCACCGGTGCGATCCGAAGAAGGAATGCGAACATGAGTTCGACAAACGAGCCCGGCACGGACGCGCGGGTCAAGCATCACCCGCCCTCGCGGCCGGGCATCAAGTTCGTCCTCTGCGTCATCGCCGTAGCCATCGCCGTGGCGGTGCTCATCCTGCGCAACTGACCGATGGGCCGGTGGCGGCGGCAGGTATCCGCCGCCGCCGGTCCCACGCGCCGGCGACAGCCGCCCGCAAGCGCATATCCCCTTAGGCACCCCCTCGCTCGACTCGTTCCGGTGCCGCCGGTAGGATCACCGGCTTCGGGCATGGAACGGCGGTCACCGCGGCGAAGGAGGGACCATGGCAATGAAAGTTACCCAGCATCTCTGGTTCGAGAAAGACATGGAGGCCGCCATCGGCTTCTACACGTCTCTCATTCCCGAGTCGTCGGTCCATTGGGTCTCGGCGGTGCCCGCCGACAATCCCAGCGGGCCCGCGGGCAGCGTCCGGATCGCCGCCTTCACGCTCGGCGACCAACGCTACATGGCGATCGAGGCGGGCCCCCTCGATCCGTTCAACCACAGCTTCTCGATCATGGTCGAATGCGACACCCAGGCAGAGATCGACCGCCTGTGGGACGCGCTGAAGGAAGGCGGCGCGACGGAGCAGTGCGGCTGGCTGCGGGACCGCTGGGGACTAAGCTGGCAAATCGCACCCAAGCGGCTCGGCGAGCTCATGACCGGTCCCGATCACAACAAGGCCAGGCGGGTCACAGAGGCAATGCTCAAGATGGTCAAGCTCGACATCGCCGCCCTGGAAGCGGCGGCACGGGACTGAACGGGTCCGGGCTGAAACGGGCCGTCCGGCGGCGGGGCTACTCGGAAAATTCCGCGAGCACGTGAGCATGTGAAAGAGGAAGCGGGGGGACATGGTCGCGCGCATCAACACGGTCGCCTTCCAGGGCATCGACGTGGTCGACGTGGACGTGCAGGTGCAGATCGCGCCGGGCCTGCCCGCCTTTGCCGTCGTCGGCCTGCCCGACAAGGCGGTGGGCGAATCCCGCGAGCGGGTGCGCGGCGCGCTCAACGCGCTGGGCCTGGCGCTGCCGCCCAAGCGCATCACCGTCAACCTCGCGCCCGCCGACCTCGCCAAGGAAGGCAGCCATTTCGACCTCCCCATCGCGCTCGGCCTGCTCGCCGCCATGGACGTGCTGCCGGCCGAGGAATTGGCGGGCTTCGCCGCCCTGGGCGAGCTGGCGCTGGACGGGCGCATCAGCCCGGTGTCCGGCGTGCTGCCCGCCGCCATCCACGCCCACGGGCACGAGCGCGGCCTCGTCTGTCCCGCCGCCTGCGGCGGCGAGGCAGCCTGGGTCAAGGGGCTGGAGGTGCTGGCGGCGCCGTCGCTGATGGAGCTGGTCAACCATTTCAGGGGCGCCCAGGTGATCGCGGCACCCGAGCCCCGGATCGAACCCGACGCGCCGGCGCTCCTCGACCTCGCCGACATCAAGGGCCAGGAGACCGCCAAGCGGGCGCTGGAGATCGCCGCCGCCGGCGGCCACAACCTGCTGATGGTGGGCCCGCCGGGCGCCGGCAAGTCGATGCTGGCGAGCCGCCTGCCCGGCCTCCTGCCGCCCCTCGACGCGGCCGAGGCGCTGGAAGTGTCGATGATCCACAGCCTCGCCGGGACGCTGTCGGACGGCGCGCTCCTGCGCCGGCGGCCGTTCCGCGACCCGCATCATTCGGCCTCGCTGCCGGCGCTGATCGGCGGCGGCCCGCGCGCCCGGCCGGGCGAAGTGTCGCTCGCGCATCTCGGCGTCCTGTTCCTCGACGAGCTGCCCGAATTCGCCGGCATTAGGTAGCAAACGCACCTAGCCCTTGCAAATGCCTTCCCCGCTCCCTACCTCCTGAAAAATGTGAATTTTGATATCGGAGGTTATCATGGCTGCGGACACGCTTGATTTGCTTCGCGACGCAATCCGTCATCGTCGCCAATTGGTGTTTTCCTATGACGGTTACCCCCGTGAGGCCTGCGCACATGCCCTTGGGACCAAGAAGGGCGAATGGCATGTATTCGTTTGGCAATTTGGGGGTAATTCGTCTCACGGATTGAACCCTGCGGGCCAGAACTGGCGGGCATGGAAGTGGACCGCATCGACGGCCTATCCGTCAGGGACGGTGAATGGCATCGTGGCTGGACGAAGGGCCTCAAACCCAGCAGCTGCATCGAGGTCATAGACACTGTGGTGGACCCGGCATTTGCCGCCGAAAACCAGCAAACTTCTCCCGAGCATACTCGGTAGCTCTCTGTTCCGCCGAAGGGCCGGAAAATACAGTTTCCAGCATGGCGCCGTCCGAATCGACGGCCCAAACGATCCACTGTTCGCGATTTTCGGAGGACTGGTAGAGTTCGGCAACTGCCGGGATTCTGACGATTTCCCCGGTTTCCCCTAGCAGGGAAATGGCCTCGAAACACTCTTGAATAGATTTGGACATGGCGAAACGTCTCCGGTAGAATCATTCCTACCGGGAACGCCGTTTCGCATCGGCCGTATCCCAAATCTATTCGACGAATCGGGCGGCAACCCTTTTCGTCCTCACCTTTATAGCATGAAATGGAGCCAGATACCGCCCCCTTGGGCGGCTGCTCCCTATTGTTTTGCTCGGTCGGGGGGCACTATTTCCCACCGCTTATACTCTCCGGTGTAGGGCACTTCGCGGACGATGCCCCTCCGTTTCAGCTTGAACAGGCAGGCTCCCACGCGCTTGCGGATCACGATAACGGCGCGGGTATCGTTTTGATTGAGCCCCCGCCCTTCCATCACCTTGTAGGCGATTTCCAGCGTTGTAGCGGGCTCCTTGGCTTGCCGTAGGTACGCCAGCACGAACCGCTGCATTTCGCCCTTGAACGCGCCCATGCGTGGTGGGTAGGGCTTCGACTTCGTAAGCGTTGCGTCGCATGTCGGGTCAATGATCCTGATGGCGTTGTCGATGTAATCCAAATTGGCAATCAGGTCATTCAGGGTCCGGTGCGTGTGTTCGATCTCCCCCGCGATCTCCGCCCGCTTGCGGAGTAATCCCGTCAAGACGTGTTCGTTTTTCATATTGCCTTCCTTTGCCAGTAGCCTTTCCAGTTTTCCGAAACGGGGTGCGCCAGTGCGGCCCTAGCCGCCAGCGTGTACAGCGTTCCATTGGCCTTGCGCCGGTTGTCCTCGCGCCACGCCATTTCGCGGGCGTACTGATACAAATACCGGCCGCTGATCTTGTGGTGCGTACCGATTTCCGCACGGCGCAGACGGGAGAAATAGCTTTCGGCCTGATTAGTGCAGGCGTCCTCATCCCGATAGGCAACGCTGTGATTGATGCGCTTGGCTTCGTAACGGGAGTGCAGGGCATCCCAGCATGACGCCTCATCGGCATAGATCGTGCTGCCCGGCTGGACGCGCTCAATGATGGTGCTAAGGGCTTCGTCCTCACCATCGAACACGAACGGCAGGGCGCGGCCTTTGCGCTCGCGCATGATGACCACGGCCTTGCGCTTGCCGTTCTGGTTTTCTTTTAGGCGACGATCAATGCGGTCCTCTTTCCGGTTCTCCGGTTTGATGTAGCCACCGAAAAACGCGCCATCGACTTCGACTTCGCCGTGCAATTTGCGGTCCTGCATTTCGGCGCCCATCGCCTCGCGCAGCTTGTGGGCCAGCACAAAGGCCGTCTTGTATTGCACATCCAAATCGCGGGAGAGTTGCAGGGCCGAAACGCCCTTGGCACCATTGACGAAGATGGCGATGGCGGCCAGAAGATCCCTGACCGAGAGTTTGCGGCTGGCGAAGATGGTCCCGGTGGTGACGCTGAATTGCGAGCCACAGCCCTTGCACTTGAAGATTTTGCGAGCGCGGTATTCATAGACCGTCACACAGCCGCAGCGGGGGCAGTAGGGCTCGCCGCCGTTATCGGCCCAGCGGATCGCCTTGAAGGCGTCATAGGCTTCCGCGTCGGAAAGCCGCATGACTTTGGCGAGGCTAAGGGTGCGGGCTTTGGCGGAAAGGAGGAAGTGCTGGGCCATTTGTTATCACCATATTCGATGTCTATGTACCGAATATAGTGATATCAGGTATCGTTGTCAATGGTGTTTATATCGAATATGATGATAGAAACACCAATTCCAGAGGTATGCGATGCCTGATAAGGAGTGGCAGGACAAGGTTAAGGGGATACTCAAGGCCGAATTGAAACGGCGGAACGTCAGCTACAAGCAGCTAGCGGATCGACTAGAGGCCTTGGGCGTTCATGAGTCGGAGCGGAACATAAATAATAAAATTAGCCGTGGGGGGTTTACTGCGGTATTTTTTGTTCAATCGTTAATAGCAATTGGCGCTACAAAAGTCGATCTATCCGATTGAAAAGACTTGTATTTGGCAATTCATATCCTATATTGAAGAAGTGTTCTGGCTTGGAGGGCAGCCCATGGCTGTAACGGCGCTTTCAGCGGCACGTTCGCTTTGCCAGATGCGTGATTGGTCGGTGTCGAATCTTGCGTTGCAAAAGATTCTCTACATCGCCCACATGATTCATCTCGGCAGGACCAGCGGTCAGCCGCTTCTTCGTGAAAATTTTGAAGCCTGGGATTATGGACCTGTAGTCCCAGAATTGTATCGTCGCGCCCGTGGCTTCGGTAGCGGGCCGGTTCGCAACGTGTTTCATTGGGAGCCGGAGGCCGGCCGCGGCACTATGGAATATGACGTGCTGCGTGAGGCTTCAAATGCCACCAATGGCATGACTCCGGGTCGGCTAGTGGCTATCACGCATTGGCCGAAAGGAGCATGGTACAGATGCTACAAGGCCGGTCAGCGCGGCATCGTCATTCCTAACCAATTGATCCTTGACGAATACAATGCAAGGGCCACAGCCACCTGATTCTGCAGCAGCGGAGAATGCCGACGATATAGAAGGCATTCTCGCTGCTGACGGTGAGCCTGATGCCAAGGATCAAACTATTGCGAATCTTGAAGGCGAAATCGCCGCGATCACGAACAAGTTATATGAAGAACGCTTCATCTGGATTCTCGTCGCCATCGTTCTGATCGACATATACGTCTTTTCTGAAATGAACAACTGGGCTGCGCCGCTCGTGATCGGCTTCCTTGAGGTTATCGGGATAGTCGTCATGGCAGACCGCTGCGGTGTCGATACGGTAGCGCCCCTAATAGATCGACTTACCGGCTTTCTCCGTAGGGCAACACGAAGCGATTAATTGGCATAGGTGCGTTTGCTACCTAATATCGGAATTCGCCCGCGCCACGCTGGACGCCCTGCGCCAGCCGCTGGAATCGGGCCGCGCCGTCGTCGCCCGGGTGCAGGCGCACGTCACCTGGCCGGCGCGCTTACAACTGGTCGCCGCCATGAACCCGTGCCGCTGCGGCTACCTCGGCGATGCGGCGCTGGCCTGCAACCGCGCACCGCGCTGCGCTGCCGACTACCAAGGCCGGATCTCCGGCCCGTTGTTCGACCGCATCGACCTGCATGTCGACGTGCCGGCGGTGGCGGCCGCCGACCTGTCGCTGCCGCCGCCGGCCGAGGGCACGCGCGCGGTGGCGGCCCGGGTGGCGGCGGCGCGCCGCCTCCAGACCGAACGCTTCCGGGACATGGGCCTGCCGATCCGCACCAATGCCGAGGCCGACGGCGCCGCGCTGGAAGAGATCGCCGCCCCCGACGCGGCGGGCCGCGCGCTGCTGACCCAGGCGGCGGAGAAGATGCGCCTCACCGCGCGCGGCTATCACCGGTGCCTGCGCGTCGCGCGCACCCTCGCCGACCTCGACGGCGGCGGGGCCGTCACCCGCACGCATATCGCCGAGGCGGTCAGCTACCGTAGGGTGATGACGGCAGTCTAAATAGTACAAAGTTCTATAATTATTGAAAAATATTATTATAAGCAATAATATAGTTTGAATACTAAAAAGCACCAGCTAGGGAAGCAAGCATGGTCGGAGATACCCACGATACCCTTACTGTCAATCAAGAAGACCCACTCACTCCCATACATGGGCCTGAAATATTCATTGGCCTCGTTGGCCCCTCTGGGACCGATTTAGATTTGTTGAGCTCACATCTTTCCAAAACTCTGAAGAATTTTGATTACAAATGTCACGTCATTACGGTTAGCGATATCATTAAAGAACTTCGTAAATTTTCAAATATCCCAGATAAACCTGAAGACGCGCGTATAACAAAACTGATCAAGGCAGGCACAGAGATCAAAGAAACGGTCGGACGAGGAGACATTTTAGCGTTACTGAGTATCGCCAAAATTCGAGAACTGAGATTTGCCCAATTGGGCGAGGAGAAGCCCTACAAGCCCTTGAGCAAGGTTGCATACATTTTTCGCTCGTTAAAAAATCCACAAGAAGTTCAAACCCTCAGAGAAATATACGGTCGGCCTTTCTATTTGATATCCGCATATAGTCCACGCGATAAACGAGTTGAAAATCTCACAAAACGTATCGCGGATTCTCACAATAGCAGCAGCCTTACAAAATATCGCGAAGCTGCAGAAAACATAACTGTCACGGATGAATTAGAAGAGGGCAAGAAGCACGGGCAAAATGTTTCGGGCGCATTTCCAATTGCCGATTTTTTTGTAAACGTTTCCAGAATCAATGATGTTAAGAATCAGGTCGAACGAATAATAAAAATCTTATTCGGCTTTCCTTTCGAGACTCCTCAAAAAGACGAAATGGGGATGTATCTGGCGTGGTCCAGCTCTCTCCGCTCCTCTGACCTCTCTCGTCAGGTCGGTGCCGTCATTATGTCTGATGATGGAGAAGTACTGAGCACGGGTTGTAATGACGTTCCGAAATTTGGAGGCGGTCAATACTGGCCAGATGACACGAACGATGAACGTGATTTCCAGAAAGGCTCTGACAGCAACGCCATATACAAAAATCGTATCATCAAAGAGATTGTTGATTTGCTCTATAACGAAGGAGCGTTTGATAAGAAATTTGGCTCATCTGCGGACAATGTGGCCAGTAGGATTCTCGGCCCGACTGGTCGATCGATATTCGGAGGCGCTCAGGTATTCAATCTAATTGAATTTGGCAGAGCAGTTCATGCGGAAATGGCCGCTATCACAAATGCAGTTCGCCGCGGTGTGAGCCTGCAAAATTCGATTCTCTACTGCACAACATTTCCATGCCATAATGGCTAAACAAGGTTGGTTAGATCGACAGATTAAACTGGCTCAAAGAGATATCCAAAATATGCCTCCTCAATGGAAAGATGCGGTGAAGTTTGCCGGCTCAAATCCTCCAATATCATCATCTCTAGAGCCTCGGGGAAATTCCCACGGACGTGCTGTTAAAACAGGAAAAGTAGGCAATAAAAATAATTCCCGATAACAGATTCCTGGAGATTTTGGGTTCTCAAGAGTCGTCAGCTACCGCCGGGTGATGACGGGGGCGTAGTGCAGACTCCGCGCGATCGCACCACGCGTGATTCCCGCCCACGGAAATTTGCTGTAGTGTGCCGCCGTCGCAAACGTCGGCATCGGGGAGGTTCAGTCGTTATGCTCGCGAGACTCTTTCTGCGTCATTCCGTCATCTACATTCTCATCGGCATCAGCCTCGGCATCTACATGGCGGCGAGCCACGATCACGGGCTCACGCCGGTGCACGCGCACCTCAACCTGCTCGGCTTCGTCGCCATGGCGATCTACGGATTCTTCTACCGGCTCTACCCGTCGGCGGAGAACGGCCCACTTGTCAAATGGCACTTCTGGATCGCCAACCTCGGCATGGTCGCCCTGCTGATCGCGCTGACGGCGCTGCTGCTCGGCGTGGCGCAGGCGGAAATCTTTACCGCCATCTTCTCCTTCGTCGTGTTCGGCGGGATGATCCTGTTCGCGATCATCGTCTTCCGCGCCACCGCGCAGAACGCCTGACGTTCGCGGCGTTCGGGACCTAGCGCCGGCTCACCATCGGACCGACATAGGCGCCGCCGAGGATATGAACGTGGTAATGGGGGACTTCCTGTCCCCCGTTCTCCCCGGCGTTGGCGATGAGCCTGTAGCCCGATTCGGCGAGGCCGAGGTCGCGCGCGATCTTGCCGGCGGCGCGGGTGAGCGCCGCGATCTCCGCGTCCGTCGCGTTGGCCGAGAAATCGTCATGGGAAACATAGGCGCCCTTGGGGATCACCAGCACATGCATCGGCGTCTTGGGCGCGATGTCGAAGAAGGCGAGGACATGGTCATCCTCGTAAACCTTCTTGCACGGGATGTCGCCGCGCAGAATCTTGGCGAAGATGTTGTCGGGATCGTAGGCCATGGGCTCCTCCCGCCGCGCGCGCCGGTGCGGCCGCTAGGGACGGCTTAGCAGATGGAGCGGATGCTGTCACGGCGCGGCGCGGGCGGCTCTGGACCGATGGCGGCCGAGGTCCTACCTTGCCCGCCATGAGTAATCCTCCTTCTGCCGCTTCCGCCCAGCGTCCGCCCCTTTCCGCCATCCTGATCGGCACGCTGCCGCCGCTGTTCTGGTCCGGGAATTTCCTCGTCGCCCGCGTCATGGCCGGGACCATCCCGCCGATCCAGATGTCGTTCTGGCGCTGGGTGACGGCACTCGTCATTCTGGCACCCTTCGCCCTGCCCCTCGTTTCGGCGCATCGGGCCACGTTGCGGCGGGAGATGCCGTTCCTCGTCGTCCTCGGCGCGGTCGGGATCACGGCGTTCAACTGCTTCGTCTATGCCGCGCTGCATTACACTACCGTGGTCAACGCGGCACTGATCAATTCGCTGATGCCGGTGATCACCTTCCTGTTCGCGCTCGTCCTCCTGCGCGACCGTCCGGGCGCCCGGCAGATGGCAGGGGTGGCGATCGCGCTTGTCGGCGCCGCGGTCATCATCGCCCGCGGCGATGTCGGTGCGCTCGCGTCGCTGGGATTCAACCGCGGCGACCTGCTGGTGCTGGCCGGGCTCACCTTCTGGGCGCTCTACACGGTGTTGATCCGCTGGCGGCGGACGGCGCTGCCGATGACGCTGTTCCTCGCCGTCACCATCTTCTTCGGTGTGCTGTTCCACCTGCCGTTCATCGCCTGGGAATACCCGCGCGCCGGCGCCATGCCGGTGACGATGGAGACGCTGGCGGCCATCGCCTTCTTCGCCGTGTTCCCGTCGGTGCTCGCCTATATCTTCTGGAATCGCACGGTGGCGGCGCTGGGGCCCGGGCGCACCGGCATGTTCATGTACCTGATGCCGGTGTTCAGTTCCGTGCTCGGCGTCGGCCTGCTGGGCGAGGCGTTCCACCTGTATCACGGCGCGGGGATCGCGCTGATCTTCGCCGGCATTACGCTGACCACCGGCTTCGGCGCCGCGCGCGCCGCAAACAAACCAGACTAATGCGGGTCACTCTAACGTTCTTACGTCATGCCCCGGCCCTCGGGCCCGCGCAGAGCGCGGCCCAAGGACAAGCTTCACGTCCGGGGCATCGTCGTGCGAAGCACGCATGCGCATGACGGATCGCCCGGATAAACCGGGCGATGACGAATCAATAAAGCGATTCAATCATTGGGGAACCTGCTAGCCCTTCTTCGGGCGCGCGGCTTTCTCGGCGATGCCCGACGTGCCCTCGCGCCGCGCGAGCTCGGCCCAGACGTCGTCGGGCGCGACACCGCTCTCCGCCCACAGCACCAGCAGGTGATAGATCAGGTCGGCGCTTTCGCGGGTCAGCGCCACGGCGTCGCCCTTGAGACCTTCAATCGTCACCTCGATCGCCTCCTCGCCGACCTTGCGGCAGATCAGCTTCGCCCCACCGGCGAACAGCGACGCGGTATAGGACTGCGCCGCGTCGGCGCCCTGGCGCGAACGTATGGTGTCGAACAGGCGCGCAAGAACGTCTGCGGACGCCTTCGAATCAGGGGGCTTGTCGGTCTCGGTCATGGGCGAAGGGGTAGCAGATTGCGCGCCGTCAGGCGAGCCTGACGGGGATTCCGGCGGCGGCCATATGGGCCTTGACGTCGGCCACCGAAAAGGTGCCGAAGTGGAAGATCGAGGCGGCGAGCACCGCCGAGGCGTGGCCGTCGTGCACGCCTTCGACCAGGTGGTCCAGCGTGCCGACGCCGCCCGAGGCGATCACCGGCACGCGCACGGCGTCGGCCACCGCGCGAGTGAGCGCGCAGTCGAAGCCCGACTTGGTGCCGTCGCGGTCCATGGAGGTGAGCAGGATCTCGCCGGCCCCCCGCGCCACCATGCGCCGCGCCCAGTCGACCGCGTCGAGGCCCGTGGGCGTGCGCCCGCCGTGGGTGAAGATCTCCCACCGGTCGGGCGCCACCGCCTTGGCGTCGATGGCGACGACGATGCACTGGGCGCCAAACTTTTCCGCCGCCTCGCGCACGAAGTCGGGCCGGGCGACGGCGGCGGTGTTGATCGAGACCTTGTCGGCGCCGGCAAGCAGCAGCTTGCGGATGTCGTCCACCGTGCGCACGCCGCCGCCGACGGTGAGCGGCATGAAGCATTGCTCCGCCGTGCCGCGCACCACGTCGTAGAGCGTGTCGCGGTTCTCCGACGAGGCGGTGATGTCGAGAAAGCAGAGCTCGTCGGCGCCCGCCGCGTCATAGACGCGCGCCTGCTCGACCGGATCGCCGGCGTCGCGCAGGTCGACGAAGTTGACGCCCTTGACGACGCGACCGTCCTTGACGTCGAGGCAGGGAATGATGCGGACCTTGAGCACGCTCATTTGCTCTTGTTCGCCGCGGGCGGATCGAGCAGCGCCAGCGCCTGCTTCGCGTCGATGCGCCCGTCGTAGAGCGCGCGGCCGACGATCACGCCTTCGATCCCCGAGTCCTCGACCTGCTTGAGCTCCTCCAGGTCCGAAAGCTGCGACACGCCGCCCGACGCGATCACCGGCGTCGTCAGGGCCCAGGCGAGGTCCGTCGTCTGGTCGATGTTGACGCCCATCATCGCGCCGTCGCGGCCGATGTCGGTATAGACGATGGCGGCGACGCCGGAGTCCTCGAACTTGAGCGCGAGGTCGAGCGCCTTGACCTTCGACGTCTTGGCCCAGCCGGCGACGGCGACGTAACCGTCGCGCGCGTCGATGCCGACGACGATGCGCCCGGGGAAATCGCGGCAGGCCTGCTTGACGAGGTCGGGCTGCTCGAGCGCCACGGTGCCGAGGATGACGCGCTTTACCCCTTTCTCCAGCCACATGGAAATCGTCGCCAGGTCGCGGATGCCGCCGCCGAGCTGGGCCGGCATCGACACCGTATCGAGGATCGCCTCCACCGGCTTGTCGTTGACCGGGCGGCCCTCGATCGCGCCGTTGAGATCGACCAGGTGGAGCCAGCGGAACCCGGCGTCGGCAAAGGCCCGCGCCTGGGACGAGGGATCGGCGTTGTAGACGGTGGCCTTGCCCATGTCGCCCTGGAACAGGCGCACGCAGGCGCCGTCCTTGAGGTCGATGGCGGGGAACAGGATCATGGTGGCGCGTCTCCCTCGGCCCTACGGCCGCCAGGCGAGGAAATTGGCGATCAGGCCGAGGCCCACGGCCTGGCTCTTTTCCGGGTGGAACTGGGTGCCGACCATGTTGTCGCGCCCGACCACGGCGGCAACGGGCCCGCCGTAATCGACCTCGGCCAGCACGTCGGATTCGCGCGCCGGAATGAGGCGGTAGCCGTGCACGAAATAGACATGGGCGCCGGTGTCGATGCCAGCGAAAACCGGATGCGCCGGTGCCGTGAGGCGGAGGTCGTTCCAGCCCATGTGGGGCACCTTGACGCCGCCGCCGTCGATGGCCCGCACCTCGCCCTCGATCCAGCCGAGGCCCCGATGCACGCCGTGTTCGAGGCCGCGCGTCGCCATCAGCTGCATGCCGACGCAGATGCCGAGGAACGGCTTGCCCCGGGCGACGACGTTGTCCTCCAGCGCCTCGACCATGCCGGGCAGCGCGCGCAGTCCCGCGGCGCAATCGCCGAAGGCGCCGACGCCGGGCAGCACGATGCGGTCGGCGCGGGAAAGTGCATTGGCATCGCCGGTGACCTCGACCGTGCCACCGCCGGCAGCGCGCTCGAACGCCTTGGCGGCCGAGCGGAGATTGCCCGATCCGTAATCGACGATCACCGTGGTCATGTTGCGGGCTGCGGGTGCGCGGCAGGCGGAGCTTCAGCGAGGCGATCCGCCTCCAGCGCGGCGAGATCGAAGTAGCGGCGCAGCGCGCCGTCGCGGTCGGCGGCGGCGATCACCGCGGCCTCCTTCCAGCCCTTGCGCGCCAGATGCGCGCGCCACCAGTCGTTGGCCGAGCAGCCGACATAGACGCCGATAGCCAGCGTCACCACCGTACTCGCGATCTCGTTTATGCCGATGGTGTCCAGTCCGGCGGCGGCGAGGCCGGTCAGCACCAGCACGGCGACACCGACGACCCACATGCCCTGGGCCAGCATCCACAGGCCGGAGAACAGGAAGGCCCACCAGTTGAAGCCTTCGCGGATCACCTCGGCCTCGCGCCTGCGCTGGGAGAACGGCGGCGGTAGATGGATGGTGTAGATACGCATTGCGCCTTCCTTCGCGCCCGGCTAGAGCGATCCCCCGAGGACGCCCTTGGTCGAGGGCACCGCGTCGGCCTTGCGCGGATCGACCTCGACCGCGAGGCGCAACGCCCGCGCCAGCCCCTTGAAGCAGGACTCGATGATGTGATGGGCGTTCTCGCCGTAGAGGTTCTCGACGTGCAGCGTCAGCCCCGCCGCCTGGGCGAAGGCCTTGAACCATTCCTTGAACAGCTCGGTATCCATCTCGCCCAGCTTCGGCACTGGCAGCGTCACCTCATACACCAGGTAGGGCCGGTTGGAGGCGTCCAGCACCACGCGGGTGAGCGTTTCGTCCATGGGGATCATGGACTGGCCGTAGCGGGTAATCCCGGCGCGGTTGCCGAGCGCCCGGGAGACCGCCTCGCCCAGCGCGAGTCCGGTGTCCTCGGTGGTGTGGTGATTGTCGATATGGAGGTCGCCCTTGGCCTTCAGCGTCACGTCGATCAGGCTGTGGCGGGAGAGTTGTTCGAGCATGTGGTCGAGGAAGCCGATCCCGGTCGAGATGTCATAGGCCCCCGTCCCGTCGAGGTTGACCTCGACGGCGATGCTGGTTTCCTTGGTCTTGCGCTCGACCCGGCCGATACGGGCGGCCATGGCGGTCTCTCCTCCGGCTGCGGGCGCGGACGGGCACCCGAAGAGCGCCTTTTAGCAGGAAGGGCCGCGGACGGGAAGGCGCTTGCCCCGCCTGGCCGGACCCCCGAAAAGCCCATATGGCGCTTGATTGACCGCTTTCCATCCCCACATGGGATGCTATCTTGCCCTCCGCTTCCACGGATCCCGCCATGACGAACCCCCCTTCCCAGGACTGGCACGGCACGACCATCCTCTGCGTCCGCAAGGGCGCCCAAGTGGTGATCGCCGGCGACGGCCAGGTGTCGATGGGCCCGACCGTCATAAAATCCAACGCCCGCAAGGTCCGCACCCTCAAGGGCGGCAAGGTCCTGGCCGGCTTCGCCGGCGCCACGGCGGACGCTTTCACCCTGTTCGAGCGCCTCGAGGCCAAGCTCGAGAAGCACGGCGAGCTAACCCGCGCCTGCGTCGAGCTGGCCAAGGACTGGCGCACCGACCGCTACCTGCGCCGGCTCGAGGCCATGCTGGCGGTCGCCGACGACAAGGTATCGCTGGTCGTCTCCGGCACCGGCGACGTGCTCGAGCCCGAGGACGGGCTGATCGCCATCGGATCGGGCGGCAATTACGCGCTCGCCGCCGCCCGGGCGCTGGCCGACCGCGACGACATGGACGCCGAGGCCATCGCGCGGCGCGCGCTCGAGATCGCCGCCGGCATCTGCGTCTATACCAACACCAACGTCACCCTCGAAAAGCTGGGCGCCTGACATGGCCGAGCCCGCCGCCGCCGCGTTCTCCCCGCGCGAGATCGTTTCCGAGCTCGACCGCTACATCGTCGGCCAGAACGACGCCAAGCGCGCCGTCGCCATCGCGCTGCGCAACCGCTGGCGGCGCCAGCAACTGCCCGCCGACCTCCGCGAGGAGGTGATGCCCAAGAACATCCTGATGATCGGGCCGACCGGCGTCGGCAAGACCGAGATCGCGCGCCGCCTCGCCCGCCTCGCCCAGGCGCCGTTCCTCAAGGTCGAGGCGACCAAGTTCACCGAGGTCGGCTATGTCGGCCGCGACGTCGAGCAGATCGTCCGCGACCTGGTCGAGGTCGCCATCACCCAGACGCGCGAACGCGCGCGCGCCGCCGTCACCGCCAAGGCCGAGGTACGGGCCGAGGAACGCGTGCTCGACGCGCTGGTGGGCGAGAAGGCGAGCCGCGACACGCGCGAGAAATTCCGCGTGCGCCTGCGCACCGGCGAGCTCGACGACAAGGAAATCGAGATCGAGGTCGCCGACGGGTCCGGGTCGATGCCGACCATGGAGATTCCCGGCGTGCCCGGCGGATCGGTCGGCATGATCAATCTCGGCGACATGCTGGGCAAGGCCTTCGGCGGCCAGCGCCGCAACCGGCGCGTGAGCGTCGCCGATTCCTACAAGATCCTGGTCGAGGAAGAGGCCGACAAGCTGGTCGACAACGATGTCGTCGTGCGCGACGCCATCGGCGCCTGCGAGCAGAACGGCATCGTCTTCCTCGACGAGATCGACAAGATCTGCGCGCGCGAGGAACGCCTCGGCGCCGACGTGAGCCGCGAGGGCGTGCAGCGCGACCTGCTGCCGCTGATCGAGGGCACCACCGTCGCCACCAAGCACGGCACGGTCAAGACCGACCACATCCTGTTCATCGCCTCGGGCGCGTTCCACCTGGCCAAGCCGTCGGACCTCCTGCCCGAGCTGCAGGGACGCCTGCCCATCCGGGTCGAGCTGTCGGCGCTCGGCGTCGAGGATTTCGTCCGCATCCTGACCGAGCCGGAGGCGAGCCTGATCCGCCAGTATACGGCGCTGCTGGCGACCGAGCAGGTGGACCTGAGCTTCACCGAGGACGGCGTGCGCGAGATCGCCGTCCTGTCGGCGCAGGTCAACCAGAACGTCGAGAACATCGGCGCGCGGCGCCTGCAGACGGTGATGGAACGGCTGCTCGACGACATCAGCTTCACCGCGTCCGACAACCCCGGCATGGTGGTGTCGGTGGACGGTGCCTACGTGCGCGACCGCGTCGGCGACCTGGTCAAGGACCAGGACCTGTCGAAGTTTATTCTGTAGACGCGCGTGATATTTGAGTGATTGCAGCTACGCATCAAGGGCTCGTAAAGCCTTTCAAATACACACGTAAGAGTTCTAGTCTTTCCTTGCCCTTTCCACGATACGTCCACCTCAAAAACTGTTCCCGCGTGATCAGATACCCTTGGGCAATGCGCTAATTGCCACGAACAATATCCTCTATCTGATCCTTGAGACGTTTACCCTTGGGAGTTAGCTCCCACACAAGGCGGCGCCTTTCGTTAGGATCTATATCGAACTTAAGGAATCCTAGACCCTGTTTTGGACCGGCGTTGATGACGTAGAGCTTATCAGACAAAGCCTTTAGATTCCGATACGCGCTGGCGATAGACTGCCCTAAATCAGACGCAACGCCTTCTCGCGTAGCTTTGCCTCTCTGCGCGACATACATAAATGTCGCTAGCCGTTGAACCGGCATGTTTTCATCGTGACTACGGACTACCTCCAACACCTTTGCTAATTTTTGGATTGGATACATCGCCTTTCCCCTCAGAGAACGGTAACCTTAGACGTAGTTCGGTGCGTCGCCAGTTAATTACTAGTCCATTGCCCTCAATCTTTAACTGGCACTTGATGGGCCCCCACCCTTCTATCCTTATCCCTTCAAAAAACATCAGCATATCGAGCGTGTCTCAGTTTCAAGCTAACTCGTCTCCGGCGTCCCCTTCAGCAGCGCCAGCATCCGGCGCACCAGCGCCGGGTCGAGGTCGCGGATGCGTTCGCCGAGGAGATTGGCGAGCTCCGTCGCTTCGGGATCGAGCCCGGACGTATCGACGGTGACGCGCGGGTGGGAGAGCTGGGCCAGGCGCTCGAGCTCATCGGCGTCTTCCCAGATGCGGTGGAAGTACTGGCAGATCTGGATCACCAGCACCGGCGACGGGCGGCCGCGCTTGCCGTGCTCCAGCGCCGAGAGATAGGCCGGCGAAAGCTGCAGGTCCGCCGCCATCCGCTTCAGCGTGACGCCGCGCAGCGCGCGCAGTTCCCTGAGCTTGGCGCCGAACGGGGTCACCGGTCGCGCCGGCGGCGCAGATAGACGTAGAAGGCGCCGGCGCCGCCGTCCTTGGGCTGGGCCTCGGCGAAGGCGACGACGCCGGGGCGCAGCACCGCGTCGTTGAGCCAGTGGGGCAGTGCCGTGCGGATGACGCCGGTGCCGCGCCCGCGCACGCCCTTGCCGGTGATGACGAGGACGCAGCGCGCGCCGCGCTCGAGCTGGAAGGCGAGGAAGGCCAGCAGCTCGGTCCGCGCCTCGTCCCGGGTCATGCCGTGGAGGTCGATGCGCCCGTCGATGGAAAGCTGCCCGCGCCGCAGGCGGTTGAGGTTGCGCTTGTCGAGGCCCGGGGCGGTTCCCGCCGCAAGCGGCGCCGGCGGTGGCGGCGATAACGCGGCGCGGGACGCGGCGGTCGCGCGGGGGGACGCGGATTTCGATTTCGGCGCCGGCGGCGGCTCCGCCCTGCCCGTCCCGCTCGTGCGTGTCTTTACCGCTTCGCCGCGCCGGAGCGGCCGCACCTCGCGCGCGACGCGATTCCACAGCGCCGCATCGTCAGGACCGGGAGGCTGCGGGGGTGTCTTCCTCGCCATGGGGTCTCACGTGGCCGGCGCGCGCGGCAGGACGCCCCGCGGCAGCAGGACCCAGCCGCGCCCGCGCAGCTTCATGCGCCCGGCGCGCTCCGCCGCCGCGGCGCCGGCACCGACGAAGACGTCGCCGCGCACCGCGCCGCGGATGGCACCCCCGGTGTCCTGGGCGACCATCAGCGCCCGCACCGGGGCGAGCGCGCCGTCCGGGTCCTCGGCCGCAACATAGACCGGCACGCCGAGGGGCAGGAACTTGCGGTCGACCGCGAGCGAACGGCCGGGGGTCAGGGGCACGCCCTCGGCGCCGATGGGGCCGTCGCCGTCGAGCTCGCGGAAGAAGACGTAAGCCGCGTTCTTCTCCATCACCGCGCGGGCCTGGTCCGGGTGACGGGAGAGCCAGGCGCGGATCGACTGCATGGAGACCTGTTCGAGGGGCAGCGCGCCCATGTCGGCGAGCACGCGGCCGATGGCGGTATAGGGCCGCCCGTTCTTCGCCGCGAAGCCGACGCGCACGACGCTGCCGTCGTCGAGCGTCACGCGGCCCGATCCCTGGATCTCGAGGAAGAAGGCATCGACCGGATCGTCGAGCCACAGGAGCTCCAGCCCCTGGCCGGCGAGCCCGCCCCTGGCGATGCGGCGGCGGTCGTCGTAAGGCACGAGGCGGCCGTCCGCCACCCGGCCGGCGATGGTGCGGCCGCGGAATTCTTGTGCGAAGACGCCGAGGTCGGCCTCCACCAGGTCCGGCGGGCGGCGGTAGAGCGGCACGTTGTAGCGTTGGGTCCGCGTACGCGCGCCGCGGGCGGCGGCCTCGTAATAGCCGGTGAACAGGCCCTCGTCGCCGTCGGGACCGGAAAGCGCGAAGGCGCGGAAATGCCGCTCGACGAAGGCCCGCGCGGCGCGCGCATCGAGGCCGGCGCGGTCGAGACCGGCCAGCGCGGCACAGGGCGCGGCCCAGTCTTTTTCGAATCCGGCGAGCGCGAAGGGCCCGACGGCGCGGCCGGGGGGACGCGGTGCGCGGCGGGCGCAGGAGCGCGTGAGCGCGTCGAGGGCGGCGCGCGGATCGTCGCCGGACCAGCCCGGCAGATCGGCGAAGGTGGCGGGGGTGAGGGTTACGCGGTCGTCGGCCACACGCGGTGCGCAGGCGGACGCGACAAGCAGGAGAAGGAAAGTTAATGCTAGAGCGCGTTGCCATAGCATTGAAGCGTCATGCCCCGGCCCTCGGGCTCGCGCGAAGCGCTGCCCAAGGACACGCTTCACGTCCGGGGCATCTCTCGCCCCTCTTTCGTCCTGCCCCGCTTCATGCGGGGCATCCACCCGCCTTCGCGAAGCCCACTTCGGCGGGCGGAGGAAGATGGATCGCCCGGACGATCCCCCGATCAAGTCGGGGGAGGGCGATGACAACTCCATTAATTTTTCCAACCTTCGGGAAACATGCTCGAGGGCGAAACGCGAACGGGCGAACAAGCGAGGACGGCGCGGCGCGCAGGCGGCGGCGAAGGCAGCGAGCACCATCGCTACGGCGAAACGCACAGTGACGGAAGGGGACCTGGGGAAACGCAATCGACGTGTCGTCAGCGCGGCGTCATTCCGGCGTTTCGGTCGCGACCAGGGTCCAGTTGGGATCGGACGCGCGGGTGTTTCGTTCATAGCTCCAGATGTCCACCGCTTCGGTGATGCGGTCGGGATCGCCGTCGACGACCTTGCCCTCGCGGTCGCGGGTCACGTTGATCTGTTCGGTCAGGTAGCGCACGGTGACACTGGCGTTGCGCCCGTTCATGCCGGCTTCGACCAGTTCGGCATCCTTGATCCGGACCAGGGTGGTGGCCAGCGTGTGGCCCTTTTCCTCGCGCGCCTTGATGGCGGTGGCAAAGCCCTCGAACACGTCCTTGGACAGGAGCGGCTTCAGCTTCTGCGCGTCGCCGGCGGCGAAGGCCATGACGATGTATTCGAATGCCGTCTTGGCCTTTTCCTGGAAGTCGCCCGCGTCGAAACGCGGATCGGCCAGCTTGATCTGGGTCAGGCCGGCGCCGAGCGGCGTATCGGCCGCGATCTCACGGCCATCCTTGCCGGGCAGGCGGATAATATTGTCGTTGTCGTTGCCCTCTTCCGCGGCGCCTTCGCCGGCGCCCGGGCTCCGCTGCGAAATCCGTTCGACGGTGCGCGGCAGCGGTTTGGCCGCATCGCGCTGCTCATGGCCGGTGCGCCGGCCGAGCACGCTGCGCAGCCGCAGGATGACGAACACCGCCACCAGGGCGAAAAAGATGATGTCGATGAACTGGAAACCGCTACCCATGGATATCCTTCGATCCGCGTGTGTCGTTCGGTCCGGCCGCGCGACCATCGCGGAAGATAGGGATTCTAGGGCCCAAAGTATCAACGCCGGACCCCAAAATCCAGTGTCCGGGGGAAATTCCCCTAGACTTAGGCATCCCGGCACCCAATGTGAAGGGCATCATGGCGCTAATCCTCCTGCTTGCCTTCATTATCGTCCCCATCGTCGAAATCGCCGTTATCATCGAGGTCGGCGGTGCCATCGGCGTGTGGCCCACGGTGGGCCTCGTGGTGCTGACCGCGGCGGCGGGCACCGCCATGGTCCGCGCCCAGGGCTTCCAGATCCTGGGCCGGGCGCAGGAAACCCTTGGCCACGGCCAGTTTCCGGCCGAAGAGCTGTTCGACGGGCTGAGCCTTATGGTAGCGGGCATCCTGCTGCTGACGCCGGGATTCGTCACCGACACGCTGGGCCTCGCCCTGCTGATTCCGCCGCTGCGCCGCCGTCTGGCGGTCTGGGCGTGGCGGGCGCTGCTGCAGTCGAGCCACGTCCATGTCTCGGGCGCGTGGCGCGGGCCGGGGCCCGACCCCAGACCCGATGGTGGCACGATCGAGGGTGAGTTCCGGGAAATTCCCCCCGAACGCATCGGCCCCGACGATCGCGACGGTCCGCGGCGCTCCTGACGCCGCCCGCCCCCAACTTGCACCCGCCGGGGATACGGGCTAAACAACCGGCGCCTGACAGGACCGCCGCAATCCGACACACGGGGACGCCCCATGACCGACGACACCACAGTGCCCGAAAGCCCGGCCACGGGCGGCGGCGAGCCGACCGTCAACTGCCTGACCCAGTACGTCAAGGACCTGTCCTTCGAGAACCCCAACGCCGTGCGTTCCGCCACGGAAGAGGGCGGCGCGCCCGACGTCACCATGAACGTGCAGATTTCGGTCGCGCAGCTTCGCGCCAACATGTACGAGGTCACGCTGTCGGTCGACGGCAAGGCGGTCCGGGGCGACAAGCACCTGTTCATGGTGGAGATGGCCTATGCCGGCCTGTTCACCATCGAAAACATCCCTACGGAACATATCGAGCCGGTGCTCTACGTCCATTGCGCGACCCTGCTGTTCCCGTTCGCGCGGCAGATCATCGCCGACATCACCCGCAACGGCGGCTACCCGCCCCTCCTCCTCAACGCTGTGGATTTCAACCAGCTCTATCACGAACAGATGGCGGCGCGGCAGAACAGCGGCACGGCCTGAAGCGCCTCGCCACACCCTCAAGCGTCATGCCCCGGCCCTCGGGCCCGCGCGGAGCGCGGCCCAAGGACAAGCTTCACGTCCGGGGCATCCACCCGCCTTCGCGAAGCCCGCTTCGGCGGGGCGCAGGAAGGTAGATCGCCCGGTGATCCCCCGACCAAGTCGGGGGAGGGCGATGACGAGTCGTTGAGACTTAGGAACGTCTTTCCGGCATTCCGCGTAGCCCCGATGGTGCCTCACGCGTTCCAGATCGGATCCTTGATGCGCGCGATGAAGGCGGCGTGGGCGGCGAGCTCGTCCGCGGCCGCTCCGTGGGGCCGGGGCGCGCGGCTTTCCCGTTCGCGCGTGGCCGCGGCGGCGGTGCCACCTGCCCCGGCGGCAAAGCCCAGCGCCGTCTGGCGGCCGCCCATCAGTTCCAGATAGACGTCGGCCAGCAGTTCCGCATCGAGAAGCGCGCCATGCACGGTGCGCGCCGAATTGTCGATGCCGAAGCGGCGGCACAGCGCGTCGAGGGAGGCCGGCGCGCCGGGAAACTTCTTGCGCGCCACCAGCACCGTGTCGACCACGGGATGGGAGCCGAGGTTATCGCGCCCGATGTTGCGCAACTCCCAGTTCAGGAACCTGAGATCGAACTCGGCATTGTGGATGACGAAACCCGCATCGCCGATGAAATCGAGAAAGCGGTCCGCCTCCTCGGCGAAGGTCTTGTGGCCGGCGAGGAAGTCCTGCGACAGGCCGTGGACCTTGAACGCCTCCTCGGGCATGTCGCGTTCGGGATTGAGGTAGGTCTGGTAGCTCTTGCCGGTGGGGATGCGGTTGACCAGCTCGATGCAGGCGATCTCCACCACCCGGTGACCGGCGGCGGGGTCGAGGCCCGTGGTCTCCGTGTCGAGGACGATTTCACGCATGCCGGTCCTCCCGATTCTCCTGCAGCATCTTCGCGACGATGGCGCGAAGGGCACGCCAAGTATGGCGGCGGCCGAGGCCGGTGGCGACGCAAAAATCTGCACGCGCCATTTTTTCGCTTTCGCGCATCTGGCGCGCGCGGATCATGGCCAGGCGTTCGCGCGTCATGCCGGGCCGCGCGAGCACGCGGGATTCCTGCACGACGGGCGGCGCGGTGACGACGATCACCGCATCGCAGAGCGCTTCGGCCCCGGTTTCGAACATCAACGGAATCTCCAGCGCGCAGAGACGCCGCCCGGCGATCGCCTGGCGCCGGATGAAGGCGTGTTCCCGCGCCCGCACCAGGGGATGAAGGATCGCCTCGAGCCGTTCGAGCGCCGCGTCGCCGGCGAACACGGCACGCCCCAGCGCGGCGCGGGAGATGCCGCGGCCTTCGGCCGTTCCGGGAAAGGCGCGCGCCACGGCGGCGACGGCGGCCCCGCCCGGCGCCAGCAGCTCGTGCACGCAGGCGTCGGCCGAAAACACCGGAACGCCGAGCCGGACCAGCATCGCCGCGGCGGTGGACTTGCCCATGCCGATCGAGCCGGTAAGCCCGAGGACACGCAGGCGCCCGGACATCAGGGTGCGAGGCCGGCCGCGGCGGGCGGGACCGGCACCGGCGCCAGCACATGGGCGCGCAACTCGTCGGTCACCCGCGGGGTCGCGCCGAACCAGGCCTCGAACCCGGCGACCGCCTGATGCAGCAGCATGCCGAGCCCGTCCACCGTGCGGTGGCCGCGGGCCCGCGCCGCGGCGAGAAGCGGCGTCTCGAGCGGGGAATAAACGATGTCGAAAACCACCGCTTCGGCCGGAAGCCGGGCAAGGTCGAGATCGAGCGGCCTTTCACCGGCCATGCCCTGGGTGGTGGCATTGACGACGATGGCAGCACCGTCGAGGGCGCGCGCCCGGCCGGCCCAGCCGACGACACGGGCCGGCGGGCCGAGGGCGAGCGCCAGCTCCTCCGCCCGCGTGAGCGTGCGGTTGACGATGCGGATTTCGCGCGCCCCCATGTCGGCGAGTGCCACCGCCACCGCGCGCGCGGCACCGCCGGCGCCGACGATGACCGCCGCTCCGGCGGCGGCATCGAAGCCCGGCGCCGCTGACCGCAGATGCGTGGTGAAGCCGTAGGCATCGGTGTTGGTGCCGGTAAGCGAACGGTCGGCGCCGACCACGATGGTGTTGACGGCGCCGATGCGGCGCGCGACGTCGTCGACCCGGTCGACCGCCTTCAACGCGGCTTCCTTGTGCGGCACGGTGACATTGACGCCGCGAAAGCCGATCAGCGGCAGCATGCGCAGCGCCTGGCCGAAATGCTCCGGCGCCACCGGCAGGGGCACAAAGGCGCCGTCGATCCGGTGCAGGTCGAGCCAGTAATTGTGCAGACGCGGCGACAGGGAATGGCCGACCGGCCAGCCCATGACACCGGCGAGGCGCGCCTTTCCGGTGATGGTCATGACGGCACCGCCCCGTGTTCGCGCAGGAAGCCGAGGAGCGCCAGCAACGGCAGGCCGAGGATGGTGAAGAAATCGCCGTCGATGCGCGCGAACAGTTGCACGCCCATGCCTTCCAGCCGGTAGGCGCCGACGGAGGCGAGCGCATCGGCACCTTCGTGGGCGAGGTAGTCCTCGATGAAGGAATCGGAGAACGAACGCATGGTCAGCTTCGGCGTATCCACATGGTGCCAGATGCGCTTGCCGTCGCGCACCACCACGGCAGCGGTGGCAAGGCCGTGGGTCTTGCCGCGAAGGGCGCGCAGGCGGTTTTTGGCATGATCCATATCGGCGGGCTTGTCAAACCATTCACCGTCGCAGACCAGGATCTGGTCGGCACCAATGACGAGGGCACCCGGATACCGGGGCGCGACGCGCAGCGCCTTCATCTCCGCCAGTGCGACGGCCGCGTCGGTGGCGTCCACGCCTTCGGCGCGAAGGGCGCCTTTCACCGCGTCCTCGTCGACATGCGCCGGCGCGAGGACCGTCTTCACACCGGCGGCCTGAAGAAGCTGCGCCCGGGTTGGACTGGCCGATGCCAGGACAACCACGGACGATGACGTCGGTGCGGTGGGGATGGTCGGGATCATGGCAATGTCGCATTCGGCGGGGTGTGCACAAGCCCACGATAAACCGACATCGGCCGCCGACAAAGGGTGGACAAGACGCTGGTCATCCACAGGGGCCTCTATTCCATGACCAGTGACACGGATTCCATCTGTGCCTTTCCCGGCCGGGAAAAAACAGCGCCGTTTGCAATACAAACGGGGACAGTTTCAGGTGGCCGGTCTTATCCACCCGATTCACCTTTTCCGTGAATGGCACGCCGCCACCGTCTGCATCAAGCGGTACAGGTTTCCCGGCAACGGCCCACAGGAGAGACATTTGACCGGATCGGACCTATGGTACCGGCCGAACCTGTGCGCCTCCAGTAATCCCCGGCATTCAACCCCACAACTACCACTACAACCTTTTACATTAAGATTCTTAGTAATGAAGATAGAGGCCACGACGGAGTGACCGGGCCGGTGACGAGCAAGCCGTTGATCGAGGCGCTCAAGGGCGAGACCATGGAAGTGCCGCCGGTCTGGCTGATGCGCCAGGCCGGGCGCTATCTGCCGGAATACCGGGAGCTGCGGGCGCGGGCGCGCGACTTCCTCGATTTCTGCTACACGCCGGAGCTGGCGGTGAAGGCGACGTTGCAGCCTGTCCGCCGCTTCGCCATGGACGGGGCGATTATCTTCTCCGACATCCTGGTGGTCGCCGATGCGCTGGGACAGACCGTCGGCTTCGTCGACGGCAAGGGGCCGGTGCTCGAACCGCTCGACGGTGCCGCCGGGGTCGGGAGGTTGTCGCTGCAGGGGCTGCCGGAGCGTCTGGCGCCGGTGTACGCGGCGATCGCGGGCGTGCGGGGGGAGTTGCCGCCGGCGACGGCGCTGATCGGCTTCTGCGGTGCGCCATGGACGCTGGCGACCTACATGGTCGAGGGCGGATCGTCCCGCGATTTCGCCCGGACCAAGGCCTGGGCCTATGGCGAGCCGGAGGGTTTTCGCGTTCTCATCGATCTTCTGGTCGAGGCGCTGGCGGCACACCTGATCGCCCAGGTGAAGGCTGGAGCCGAGGTGCTGCAAATCTTCGACAGCTGGGCGGGCGTGCTGCCGGATACGGCCTTCTGGGAATGGTCGATCAAGCCGATCCGGGCCATCGTCGAACGGGTCAACGCGTCCTGTCCGGGTGTCCCGGTCATCGGCTTTCCCAAGGGTGCAGGCATCCTGTACGAGCCTTTCGCCCGCGAAACCGGCATCGACGCCGTCTCCATCGACACCGCGGTGCCGTGCGACTGGGCCGCGCGCGCGCTTCAAACCACCATAACGGTGCAGGGAAACCTCGATCCGGTGATGCTGGTGACGGGCGGAACGGCACTCGAAGACGCAACCACCGCCATCTGCGCGCGCCTGCATCGGGGGCCTTTCGTCTTCAATCTCGGCCATGGCGTGCTGCCGCAGACGCCGCCGGACAACGTCCAACGCCTCGTCGACTGCATCCGGGGCCGGGTTCCGTGAGCCGTATCGCCGTCGTTCTGCTCAACCTCGGCGGGCCCGACAGCCTCGCAGCGGTGCAGCCGTTCCTGCAGAACCTGTTTTCCGATCCCGCCATCATCCGGGCACCGGCACCGGTACGCTGGTTTCTGGCGCGGCTGATCGCCCGCCGGCGCGCGCCCATCGCGCGTGCGATCTACGAAAAGATGGGTGGCCGCTCACCGATCCTGCCGGAGACCGAGGCGCAGGCGGCCGTCCTTGCGTCCGCTCTTGCCTCATCGGCACCCGAACACACCTGGCACGTGACCATCGCCATGCGCTACTGGCATCCCTTGGCCGCCGAGGCCGCGCATGAGGTTGCCACGTTCGCCCCGGACCGGGTCGTGCTGCTGCCGCTCTACCCGCAGTACTCGACGACGACGACGGCCTCGTCGTTCGCCGACTGGTCCGCCGCTGCAGCGCGTGCTGGGATTGCGGTACCGACGTCGCGGGTGTGCTGCTATCCGCGGGACGGCGGCTTCATCGCCGCCGTGACCGACGCCGCGGCTGAAGGCCTCGCCCGGGCGCGGGCCGTGGCGCCGGGTGCGCCCATCCGCCTTCTGTTCTCCGCCCATGGCCTGCCCAAGCGAGTAATCGCGGCGGGGGACCCGTACCAGGCCCAGGTCGAGATGAGCGTCGCCGCTGTGCGCGATGCGCTTGCCCGCGGCGGGCATCTCGTGGATGTCGAGGTGGTGACGTGCTACCAGTCGCGGGTCGGACCGCTCGAATGGATCGGGCCCGCCACCGACGCCGAGATCGGCCGTGCGGGCCGGGCCGCCGCCGCCATCGTCGTCGTCCCCATCGCCTTCGTGTCGGAACATTCCGAGACTCTGGTCGAGCTCGACATCGAGTACCGCCATGTGGCCGAACGCGCGGGCGCAGCGGCCTATATCCGGGTGCCGGCGGTCGGGGTCGCGCCCGCCTTCATCGCCGGGTTGGCGCGCCTTGCTGTCGCCGCCTCATGCTGCGACAATGTCGTATCGGGTTCAGATAACCAAGGTATGTCAAGGACTTGTCCTGCCGGATTTGGCGGCTGTGGCGGCCCGGATATCGTTTCGATTGCGCAACAAACAGGCTGACGGAGGCGACGATGGCCGACACCCTGGTCACGCTCTACCCCTGGATCAAGGCGCTGCACATCGTCGCGGTCATCGCCTGGATGGCGGGGCTTCTCTATCTGCCGCGGCTGTTCGTCTACCACGCCGACGCGCCGCCGGGGTCGGAGCGGTCGGACATGCTCAAGACCATGGAGCGCCGGCTCCTGCGCGGGATCATGAACCCGGCGCTGATCGCGGTGTTCATCCTGGGCGGCCTGCTGGCGGCGACCCCGGGGGTGCTGGACGGAAAGATATGGTTCCACATCAAGCTGCTTCTGGTCCTGTGCCTGGCCGGCCTGCACATGGCGATGGCCGCCTGGCGCAAGGCCTTCGAGGCTGACCGCAATACCCGGTCGGCGAGGTTTTTCCGGGTTCTGAACGAGGTTCCGACGGTGCTGATGATCGCCATCGTCGTGCTGGTGGTTGTAAGACCATTTTAACCGATATGATGCAGGCTGTTTCGTCAATTGACTTGACCACGCCTTTTCGGTAAAGCAGACCTGTTCCCAACGTGACGCGCGGGCCGGCGCTATTTATCTCTCGGTCCGTTCCAGCCGTTTCCAATCCAAAAGCGACATCTCATCGCGGAAGCGGTCCGTCGATCCGGTTTACCCGCCGGCTCTCGCGCCTTCTCCCTCCTCTTCCATTGCTGAACAGTTCACGCCATGAATCTTCAGGAACTCAAGCAGAAACCACCGGCCGACCTGCTCGCCTTCGCCGAGGAGCTGAGCATCGAGAACGCCTCGACCCTGCGCAAGCAGGACATGATGTTCGCGATTCTCAAGGCACTGGCGGACAACGACACGCCGATCACCGGCACTGGCGTGCTGGAGACGCTGCAGGACGGATTCGGTTTCCTGCGTTCGCCGGAAGCGAATTACCTGCCCGGCCCCGACGATATCTACGTGTCGCCGAGCCAGGTGCGGCGCTTCGGACTGCGCACCGGTGATTCGGTCGAGGGACAGATTCGCGCGCCCAAGGACGGCGAGCGTTATTTCGCGCTGCTCAAGGTCAACAAGATCAACTTCGGCGAACCGGACGACGTCCGCCATCGCATCAACTTCGACAACCTGACGCCGCTCTACCCCGACAAGCGCCTGAAGATGGAGACCGATCAGCCCGGCAAGGACATGACGAGCCGGATCATCGATCTCATCTGCCCGGTCGGAAAGGGCCAGCGCGCGCTGATCGTCGCGCCGCCGCGCACCGGCAAGACGATGATGCTGCAGAACATCGCCCATTCGATTTCGCACAACCATCCCGAATGCTACCTGATCGTACTGCTGATCGACGAACGCCCCGAGGAAGTGACCGACATGGCGCGCACGGTGAATGGCGAGGTGGTGAGCTCCACCTTCGACGAGCCGGCGACGCGCCACGTCCAGGTCACGGAGATGGTGCTGGAGAAGGCGAAGCGCCTGGTCGAACACAAGCGCGACGTGGTCATCCTGCTCGATTCGATCACCCGGCTGGCGCGCGCCTACAACACCGTCGTGCCGTCGTCGGGCAAGGTGCTCACCGGCGGCGTCGATGCCAATGCGCTGCAACGGCCGAAGCGGTTCTTCGGTGCCGCGCGCAACATCGAGGAAGGCGGCTCGCTCACCATCATCGCGACGGCGCTGGTCGACACCGGCTCACGCATGGACGAAGTGATCTTCGAGGAATTCAAGGGCACCGGTAACTCGGAAATCATCCTCGACCGCAAGCTCACCGACAAGCGCACCTTCCCGGGCATCGACATCACCAAGTCCGGCACGCGCAAGGAAGAACTGCTGGTGGATCAGGGCACGCTGTCGAAGATGTGGGTGCTGCGCCGCATCCTGATGCCGATGGGCGTCGTCGATTCGATGGAGTTCCTGATCGACAAGCTGAAGTCGTCGAAGACCAACGCCGATTTCTTCCAGCAGATGAATACCTGAGATACTTCGCACGCGTGAAAATGAAAAGCGGCGGGATATCCCCGCCGTTTTTCATTCTGCGCCCCCGTCAGGGAATGAGGACCGTCGAGCCTGTCGTCTTGCGCGCCTCGAGATCGCGGTGGGCCTGGGCCACGTCCTTCAGCGCGTAGCGCTGGTTGATCTCGATCTTCACCGCGCCCGACGTGATGACGTTGAACAGGTCGTCGGCGGTTTCCTCGTACTCCGCCCGCGTGGCGATGTAATGCGCCAGCGTTGGCCGGGTGAGGAAGAGGGATCCCTTTTGGCTCAATGTCAGGACCGAAAAGGGCGGGACCGGCCCCGACGCGTTGCCGAAGGACACCAGCATCCCGCGCGGCGCGAGACAATCGAGGGAGCCTTCCCAGGTATCCTTGCCGACCGCGTCGTAGACCACGGGCAGCTTCCTGCCGCCGGTGATGTCCTTGACCCTCTCGACGAAATTTTCGCGCGTATAAACGATGGCATGGTCGCAACCGTGCGCTCGGGCCAGCGCTGCTTTCTCGTCCGAGCCGACGGTGCCGATGACGGTGGCGCCCAGATGCTTGGCCCACTGGCAGGCGATCAGCCCGACGCCGCCGGCGGCGGCGTGGATCAGCACCGTGTCGCCCTTCTTGACCGGATAGGTGACGCGGACGAGATAGCGCGCCGTCATGCCCTTGAGCATGATGCCGGCCGCGGTTTCTTCGCTGATGCCGTCGGGCAGCGCGAGCAGCCGGTCGGCCGGAACGATTCGCGTTTCGGCATAGGCGCCGAGGAGGGAGCCGTAGCAAATGCGGTCGCCGGGTTTGACATTGGTGACGCCGTCGCCCACCGCCTCGACCGTGCCGGCACCCTCGACGCCAAGCGCATGGGGCAGCGACGGCAGTTTGTAGAGGCCGGAGCGGTGATAGGTGTCGATGTAATTGAGGCCGACCGCGGCCTGGCGGATTCGTGCCTGGCCGGGGCCGGGGGCGCCTACGGTGATGTCGTCATACGCAAGGGCCTCCGGCCCCCCGTAGGCGTGGACGCGAACCGCCTTGACCATGTGTGGTGACCTTTCAGCCGAGGTGCTGCTTGAAAAAGGCCGTGGTGCGATCGTTGGCCTGCTTCGCCGCCGCCTCGTTGTAGTTGGCGCCGCCCGCGCGGGCGAAGGCGTGATCGACACCGGGGTAGTTATGGGACGTGCAGAGCTTGTTGGTGGCGAGCGCATCCCTGATCTTTTTCTGGGATTCGGGCGGGCAGAAACCATCCCTTTCCGCGATGTGCAACATCAGTGGCTTCTTGATGTTGGGCACCTGGCCGAGATAGTCGTCGATCTGCACCGGGTAGTAGCCGACGGCGGCGTCGGAGTCGGTGAAGAACGATGACGCATAGGCAAGCGAGCCGCCGAGGCAATAACCCACCGTCCCCACCTTGCCGGTGCATTCCTTCATGCCGCGGATATGGGTGATGGTCGCCTGGATGTCGCCGACGCCCTTGGCGAAATCGGGCAGGAACTTGTTCATCAACGCGAGCGCCTGGTCCCACTCGGCCTGGGACTTGTCGGTGATCTGCACCCCGGGCTCGATGCGCCAGAACAGGTCCGGGCAGGCGACGATATAACCCTGCCGCGCGTAACCGTTGGCAAGATCGCGCATGACCTGGTTCACGCCGAAGATTTCCTGGATCAGCACGAGACCAGCCGCGGGGGTCTTCGCCGGCATGGCGAGATAGGCCTGGAAGCTGCCGCCATCGGGTGCGGCGATGGTGATGTCGGGCATGGATCGTCCTTTGCTCGTCGGTGGCGGGGTCGGCCCCTGTCTTAGCGGCTCATACCGGAGGCATCAAGGGGGCCTTGATAGGCCCGTTCAAGATCGAGCAGGCGCTTCTTCGTCGCCAGCCCGCCGCGGCCGGAGTAACCGCTCAGCCGTCCATCGGCGCCGACCACGCGGTGGCACGGGATGATGATCGGGATCGGATTGGCACCGCAGGCGCCACCCACCGCACGGGGCGAGGAATTGATCCGCCGCGCCAGCGCTCCATAAGTTTCCGTTTTCCCGGCCGGGATCTCGCTGATCGCCTGCCAGACGCTTTGCTGGAACGGGCTGCCTTCCGGTGCGAGCGGCAGGTGGAAGCGGTCGTGACGGCCGTCGAAGAACGCCTCGAGCTGGGTTTGCGCCGCGGCGAGAAGCGGCGTCGGGCGCACGTTGCGGATGCGGTCACCCGCCGCCCAGACCAGCAGGGTGATGGCGCCCGCCTGCTCGAACAGGGTCAGCGCACCGACCGGGCTCGGAACCGTCAGGCGATAGACCGGCGCGGGCTCCGCGCGAACACCATCACGCCCGGGCAATGGCATTGGTGAGCTCCGTCGCGTCGGTGAAGGGCAGGGAACAAACCTGCCGGGCGCAGACATAGGCGGTGGCGGTGCCGCCCGCCTGGGTCTTGCCCTGGGCCGGATGGCCCTTGGGCAGTTCGGCGCCCGGTGCCACCACCTGCAGCACCAGGTTGGGCTGTGCGGCGTGATGGGCGGCGACGATGAGAGCGTCGGTCGCCGCCTCACCGCGGCGGCCGACGATCACGACCTGGACCGCGCGGGCGAGGAAATCGGCGGCGTTGATCAGGGTGGCGAGGGGGAAGACGTTGCGTTCAAGCTCACCCGAAAAGGCGCGGATGGCCCACTCGGCCCTTTGCCGCCAGCGATCCTCGGCGGTCGTCGCAAAAAGCCGGGCGAAGGCCATGACCATCAGGCCGTTGCCCGACGGCGTCGCGCCGTCATGGGCGTTGCGCGTCCGCACGATGAGGTCGGACGCATCCGACGCGGTAAGGAAATAGCCGCCGTTGGTATCATCGGCATAATAACGGTCGAGGGTGGCGATCCACGACGTTGCCGATTCCAGCAGCCCGTCGTCGCCCGTTACTTCGTGCAGGACGAGGGCGGCGTTGATCATGGCGGCGTAGTCGTCCAGCGTTGCCGGCCCACCCTGGCGTCCGGCGCGGTAGGAATGGACGAGCCGCGCCGAATCGGTGCCCGGCACCGCCATGCGGGTGCGCACGAAGTCGAAGGCGGCGAGCGCGGCGGCGGTCCAGTCGGCGCGCTCGAATGCCGCCCCCGCGCGCGCCAGCGCTACGATCATCAGGCCGTTCCAGTCGGCCAGGACCTTGTCGTCCCAACCCGGGCGCACGCGCGGCGCGCGGGCCGCGAGCAGGCGCTTGCGCGCCACGGCGAGACGGGTTTCGGTTTCGGGGTCCAGCGTTTCCGGATGGTCGATCCGGTTGAGGATGCATTTTCCTTCCCAGTTCCCGGTGGCGGTCACGTCGTAGAATTTCTTGAACAGGCGGGCGTCGTCATCGGTGCCGAGCACCTGATCGACCTCCGCTTCGGTCCACACATAGAAGCGGCCCTCCTCACCCTCGCTGTCGGCGTCCAGCGTCGCGGCGAGGCCGCCGCCCTCGGCGATCATTTCGGCCAGCACCCAGTCGGCGGTTTCGGTGATGCGCGCGGCGAAGAGGGGGTCGCCGGTGGCATTCAGCGCGAGCTGTAACGCGCCCAGGAGCTGGGCGTTGTCGTAGAGCATCTTTTCGAAATGAGGCACCAGCCACCGTGTGTCGGTGGAATAGCGGGCGTAGCCGCCGCGCAGGTGATCGTAGATTCCACCCTGGCTCATTTTCCGCAACGCGAAGACCACCGCCTCGGCAAAAGCGGGGTTGCCGGTTCGCAACCCGGCGCGGAAGACGAGGTCGAACACCGGCACGTGGGGGAATTTCGGCGCCGCCCCGATGCCGCCATTGGTCGAATCGAATTCCCCCAGCAGCCGCTGTGCCACCTGGTCGGCAATGGCTGCGGGAATGAGGTTACCGGGGGTGGCGTCGCTCATGCGGCCGAGCGCAGCGCGCATGGCTTCAGCGTTCTGGGTCACCTTGTCGTGTTCCTGGCGATAGACCTCGGCAACTCGCGCCAGCAGGGTACGAAAGCCGGGGCGGCCGTAGCGCGCCTCCGGCGGGAAATAAGTCCCGCCCCAGAACGGCGTGCCGTCGGGGGTCAGGAACATGGTCAGCGGCCAGCCGCCGTGCTCTCCCAGCAGCGCCAGCGCCGACTGGTAGATGGTGTCGATGTCGGGGCGCTCCTCCCGATCCACCTTGATCGAGACGAAGTTCTCGTTCATGGCCCGGGCGGTTTCCGGATCCTCGAAGCTCTCGTGGGCCATGACATGGCACCAGTGGCAGGCGGCGTAGCCGACCGACAGGAGGACCGGCTTGTTCTCCTTTCGTGCGCGTTCCAGCGCCGCCTCCCCCCATGCCATCCAGTGCACGGGATTTCGGGCGTGGCTGAGGAGGTAGGGGCTGGTTTCGCTGTCGAGTTCGTTGCGCATGGGGTATCGGGTTATGGTTCGTGATACGGCGGCAGGCTGGCGCGGGAACGGGGAACGGTGTAAGGCGGTATCGCCTTGGAGTCTGGGGCGTGGGAACGGCACGTACAACCCCAATTTGGTGATGGATTTGCCGTGGTGAAAGGACCGATGGGTGCCGCCTGACACGATTTTCGCCCTCGCCTCGGGACGGGGCGTGGCCGGGATCGCCATCTTCCGAATCTCCGGTCCGACCGCGGGCGCCGCCCTGGAATGCCTGGGCGTCGCCACGCCAAAGCCGCGGGTGGCGACGCGGGCGCGTCTATTTGCGCCGGACACCGGGCGCGGTGTCCGGCTGGTTCTCGACGATGCTTTGGTGTTGTGGTTTCCGGCCCCTGCGAGCTTCACCGGGGAGGACGTAGCGGAGCTCCACGTTCACGGCGGCCGAGCGGTGATCGACGCCGTGGCCCGTGCCCTCGGGGCCATGCCGGGACTGCGTCCGGCCGAGCCGGGGGAGTTCACCCGCCGCGGTTTCGAACACGGCAAGCTCGATCTCGCCCAGGCCGAAGGGCTCGCCGACCTTGTCGCGGCGGAGACCGAGGCGCAAAGGGTGCAGGCACTGGAGCAGTTCGACGGTGCGCTGAGCCGCCGGTTCGAAGCCTGGCGCGCGGCGCTGATCGCGATCCTGGCGCAGGTCGAGGCGGCGCTCGACTTCTCCGACGAAGATGTCCCGCCGGATATCGTGCGGGGCCAACTACCAGATTTAGTAGGTCTATCCGAAAGTATCTCACAATATCTTGAAAGCGAGCCGACCGGCGAAAAAGTCCGGGACGGTTTTCATGTCGCCATCCTCGGTGCACCCAATGTCGGTAAGTCCAGCTTGCTCAACGCCCTTGCCCGCCGCGACGTGGCAATTGTTTCGGAAACGAAAGGAACGACCCGGGACATCATCGAGGTATATATGGACCTGAAAGGGATTCCCGTCATCCTGGCCGATACCGCGGGTTTGCGCGAGGCGGCAGAAGCGATCGAGGCCGAGGGCGTCCGCCGCGCCGAGGGTCGTGCAGCCGGAGCGGACCTGCGACTGACGGTTTTCGACGCCCGCGACTGGCCAGAACGCGACGCGGCAACCGAGCGATTCGGCGGTGAAGGGTCGATTGCGGTGCTCAACAAGATCGACCTGCTCGATCGTAAGGAACGCAACAAAGTCGATGTTGTTTTGCAATCGCAAAAAACTACTAGATATTGTGTTATCTCTGCGTTGACGGGTGAGGGCCTCAATCAGTTGCTCGCCGCGATCCACGACAACCTTCGGCAGCGTCTGGATGCGCTTGGGCCCGCCCCGTTAACACGCGAGCGGCATCGCCAGGCGCTCGGCGACGCGGTAGAGGCGCTTCGGCGCGCGATCGAGGCCCCCGATCCTGTCGCCGCACCCGAGCTTCTCGCCGAAGACCTGCGCCTTGCGGCGCGCGCTTTGGGCCGGGTCGCCGGGCACGTCGACGTCGAGGACGTCCTGGACCGGATTTTCAGCCAATTCTGCATTGGCAAGTAGGAGCAGACAGCGACCACGCCGGGATTGGCAGGTGTTTCACGTGAAACACTCGGCCCTTTCCCTTTGACAGCAAGGCGCGCGCGGGTAAAGTCTCGCCTATGAATGATGGTTCCGTTCGATTCGACGTCATCGTCATCGGTGGCGGCCATGCCGGCTGCGAGGCCGCAGCTGCCGCAGCGCGCATGAGTGCCGCGACGCTTCTGGTCACGCACAAGGCGGCAACCATCGGCGAAATGTCCTGCAATCCGGCGATCGGCGGGTTGGGCAAGGGCCACTTGGTGCGGGAGATCGATGCCCTGGACGGGGTCATGGGCCGGGCCATCGACCGCGCTGGCATCCAGTTCCGCGTTCTTAACCGGTCCAAGGGCCCGGCTGTGCAGGGACCGCGCGCCCAAGCCGATCGCGAACTCTATCGCACCGCCATTCAGGACATCTTGGCCGGGCAGCCGGGGCTGGCCATCCGGGAAGGGGCGGTGGAGGACCTCCGCCTCGACGCCGGTGGCCGGGTATCCGGAGTGATCCTTGCGGATGGCACGGAAATCCGGGCCGGGGCCGTAATTCTCACCACTGGGACCTTTCTTTCCGGGATCATCCATATGGGCGAGGAACAAATTCCCGCCGGCCGGGTCGGGGAGGCGCCCGCCATCGGCCTGTCGCGCACCCTTGCCCGCTTTGGCTTCGCCCTCGGGCGGCTCAAGACCGGAACGCCACCGCGCCTCGATGGCCGCACTATCGACTGGCAGGGCCTCGACCGCCAGCCCGGCGACGATCCGCCGGAGCCGTTCTCCTACATGACCACAGCCATCACCACGCCCCAGGTGGCCTGCCATATCACCGCCACGACGCAGGCGTCCCACGACCTGATCCGCGCCAACCTGCACCGGGCACCCATGTATTCCGGGCAAATCCAGAGTACCGGCCCACGTTATTGCCCGTCCATCGAGGACAAGGTGGTGCGGTTCGCGGAACGGGCGCGGCACCAGATTTTCCTTGAGCCCGAAGGCCTCGACGATCCGACCGTCTACCCCAACGGCATTTCGACCTCGCTGCCCCGGGACGTGCAGATGGCGCTGCTCAAGACCATCCCGGGGCTGGAAAACGCGGTTATCCTGCGCCCAGGCTATGCCATCGAATACGACTACGTCGACCCGCGGGAACTCGGCCAAGCCTCGAAACCCGCAGGATTCCTGGACTTTTCTTCGCCGGACAGATCAATGGGACCACCGGTTACGAAGAGGCCGCCGCCCAGGGCATCATCGCCGGGATCAACGCCGCGCTCCGTGCTGGTGGCACTCGATACCCTTTCGCCATCGACCGCGCCGGGGCTTATCTTGGGGTGCTGATCGACGACCTCGTCACCCGCGGGGTGACCGAGCCCTACCGCATGTTTACCTCGCGCGCCGAGTACCGGCTCCTTCTTCGCGCCGACAATGCCGACCAGCGCCTGACACCGCTGGGGGCCGCCATCGGCTGCGTCGGGCCGGAGCGGAGGCGCGCCCATGATGCCAAGGCAGCCGCCCTGGATGTGGCCCGGACACTCCTGGAAGGGCTGTCGGCGGCACCGGCGGATATCGCCCGGGCGGGGGTGCGGGTCAGTGCCGACGGCACCCGGCGAAACGCCTGGCGCCTCCTGTCCCACGACCGGGTGTCGCTGGCGCAACTCTCGGGAATCTGGCCAGAAATCAAGGAAATCGAGCCGCGCCTGCGGCCCCAGATCGCGGCCGACGCCAAATACGCGGTCTATGTCGCCCGTCAGCAGGGGGATATCGACGCCCTGCGCCGGGATGAGGCCCTGCTGATCCCGGCAACCATCGACTACCGTGTGGTGGGCAGCCTATCCAACGAGCTGCGGGACAAGCTGGAGCGCGTCCGACCGAAGACCCTGGGCCACGCGGCCCGCATTCCCGGGATGACACCGGCCGCCCTGACCGCCCTTCTGGCGCATGTGCGCAAGCGCCATGGAACCGCCGCCGTCATCCGGCGCGCGGGCTGAGCGCGGGGACTTGGCTGCCCGCGATCCGGCGCCCCTGACCGCGGAGGAGTTCGCCGCGCAGACGAATGTTTCACGTGAAACATTGGCCCGACTTAAGATCTACGCGGCGCTTCTCGTTAAATTCCAGAAGGCCCTGAACTTGGTCGGCCCCGGTACGCTCGCGGATCCGTGGCGCCGGCATTTCCTCGATTCGGCCCAGCTCTTCCCGCTGATACCATCTTCGGCCCTGGATGGCGGGGAAGGCGCAATAATCCTCGACCTCGGCAGCGGCGCCGGCTTTCCGGGCGTGGTCCTGGCGCTGATGGGCGCGGGCGCGGGGACGACATTTCGCGTCCATCTGGTCGAAGCGGATAGCCGCAAGGCGACGTTCCTGAAGGAGGTCGCGCGCCGGACGGACTGCCCCGTGACCATTCACAATTTACGACTCGAGGCGATGGAGCCCTTTCCGGTGGACGTCATTTGCGCCCGTGCCTTTGCCCCAATCGCCCGGATTCTGGGGGTTTCAGGCCATTTTCTGGCCCTTCCGGGACCTCGTCCCGTGCTGCTGCTGCTCAAGGGGCGGCGCGCGACGGAGGAATTGACCGCGGCCCGGAAAGGGTGGAAGATGCACGTTGAGATCACCCCCAGCATCACCGGCGCTGATGCCATGGTGCTCCGCCTCAGGGACATTGCCCGTGAATAGTTCTGTGATCGAAACGACGAAATTCCCGGATTCCCTCGACGAAACACGGGATTCCATCAAACCCGCGGAAAAACAGCGCCCGCGGGTTCTGATTATCGCCAACCAGAAAGGCGGGGTCGGAAAGACCACGACGGCCATCAACCTGGCCACGGCCCTGGCCGCGGTGGGATCGCGCGTCCTGGTGGTGGATCTCGATCCCCAGGGCAATGCCTCGACCGGGCTGGGGGTCGGCCAGGACCGCCGCGCAACGGGCACCTATGATCTCCTGATCGGGCGAATCTCCATCCATGAAGCGATCCAGACCACCGATGTGCCGCGCCTCGACCTGGTGCCGAGCACCGTCGAGCTCGCCGGGATCGAGCTCGAGCTGGTCAATATGGAGCGGCGGGAGTTCCGTCTTCGCGACGCCCTCGAACATGTCGCAACCAAATACGACTACGTCCTGGTGGACAGCCCGCCGTCGCTCAACCTTCTGACCCTCAACGGACTGGTGGCGGCCGACGCCGTCCTGGTGCCGCTGCAATGCGAGTTCTTCGCCCTCGAGGGCCTGACCCACCTGCTGCGCACCATCGAACGCGTCACCCGCAGCCTCAATCCCGATCTTGTACTACAAGGGGTTGTGTTGACCATGGCTGATATACGCAACAACTTGACAAATATGGTGGCTGCCGACGTTCGCGACTTCCTCGGCGAAAAGGTCTACAGCACCGTCATTCCGCGCAATGTCCGGGTGTCCGAGGCGCCGTCCCACGGCAAGCCTGTGCTGCTCTACGATTTCCGCTGCCCCGGATCGCAGGCCTATATCCAGCTGGCGCGTGAGGTTCTGCGCCGCGAGGCGGCGGTATGAGCGACCAGGGCGGGCAGGGGCGGGAAAAACGCAACCTCGGACGCGGCCTGGCGGCTCTGTTCGGGGATGAAATGCAGGATTTCGCCGAGCTGGACCGCGTGCGCGCCTCGCGCAAGGTCCCCGTCGGCCAGTTGCGGCCCGGGCGCTTCCAGCCGCGCCGGCGTTTCGACCAGGAGGAACTCCAGTCCCTGGTCGATTCGGTGCGCCAGAAGGGGGTTCTGCAGCCCCTGCTGGTCCGGCGCGTCCCCGGGGAGGTCGACCAGTTCGAGATCATCGCCGGCGAGCGGCGCTGGCGTGCCGCCCAGCTGGCACAGATCCACGACGTCCCGGTGGTCATCAGCCCGCTGACCGACCAGGAGGCGCTCGAGGTCGCGCTGGTCGAGAACATCCAGCGGACGGACCTGACCCCCCTCGAGGAAGCCGAAGGCTTCCAGCGGCTGATCAGCGAATTCGCCCATACCCAGGATAATCTGGCGCGGGCCATCGGCAAGAGCCGGTCCCATGTCGCCAATATGCTGCGGCTGCTTAACCTGCCCGACCCGGTCAAGGCCATGCTCGATGACGGCCAGTTGACGGCCGGGCACGCCCGGGCGCTCCTGAACGCCAAGGATCCCGTCGCCATCGCCACGGAAGTGGTGGCGCGCGAGCTCAACGTCCGCGACACCGAGCGCCTGGTGCAGTCCGAGCGGCCGGCCAAGCCGCCCAAGGCAAGGGGGGAAACCCCGAAGCCGGCGGCCTCCATGGCCCCCAGCGCGGGGGAGACAGCCGAAAAGGACGCCGACACCCGGGCCCTGGAACGCGACCTGACGCTGCTGCTGGGCCTCAAGGTGGTCATCAGCCTCAAGGGCGAGGCCGGCGACGTCGCCATCCACTTCGAAACGCTGGAACAGCTCGACGACGTCCTGCGCCGGCTCAAGCGCGAGCCGCTCCTTGGCGCCGGCGGCGCGGTGTAGCTCCAAGAACCCCTGTCGGTGACCAACCCCGGCGGCCGGTCACCCCGCCGCGCGGCTCACGCCCGCCGGGCGCGGCGTCCGGCCTGGGCAATCTGCATCAGGGTCCGCGCGCACAGGAGCTGATCGGGCATCCCCGTAGTCTTGCAGCCGACCTCCGCCTCCGACAGGAGCGCCAGGGCCGCCTCGACCTGGCCCACCGGCCAGGCGCGGGCCTGGGCGCGGAAGCGGTCGGCGACCTTGAAGAACGGCGGCGGCTTCAGCATCTTCATCGCGGCATCGATGGGGCTGCCTTCGGCCATGGCGCCGGTCACCTGATGCAGGCGCTGCATATGGCGCATGGCGGCACGAATCACGGTGATCGGGCTCTCGCCCTCGCGGAAGGCGCGCGCCAGCGCCGCCTCAAGCACCGTCATTTCGCCCCCCGTCGCGGCAAAAATGGCCTGTTCCAGGTCCATGGCCGAGGCGTCGCCGACCACCGCCGCACAATCGTCGAGGCTGACTTCCGTCTTTCCGGCGCAGAACAGCGCCAGCTTGTCGATCTCGCTGCGGGTGACCCGCCGGTCGGATCCGAGGTGCTGGACGAGCCAGGCCAAGGCGTCGGCGCTGGGCCGGAGCCCGTGGCCGGCCAGGGTCTCGCGGATCACCTCGGCGAGGCCGCGGCCGTCGTCGAGGTAGCACGGCAGCGCCGCACCGCGCGCCGCGGCCTCCACGAGCTTGCGCAGCTTCGATCGGGGCCCGAGTTCGCCCGCCTCGGCGATCACCAGGGCGGGCGAGGGCGCATCCGAGGCGCCGAGGGTCTCCAGCACCGCGGCAAGTCCCTTGGCGTCGTCGTCGCCGGCGCCACGCAGGCGTACGACGCGGCGCCCGCCGCCGAAGGCCAGCGCTGCCGCCTCGTCCATCAGGCGCGCCGGGTCGGCCCGCAAGTCGGCGGCGGTCAGCTCGGTGACCAGAAAGGGATCGTCGGTTTTCCCCGCCACCGATCGGGTCAGCGTTTCCGCCCGTTCACGCACCAGTCCGCCGTCCGGCCCATAGACGAGGGCGATGATGACGTCCTCGCCGGGCTTGCGGACAAAACCATCTATGGCGCGGGGCGGGATCTTCATCGTGCCGAGATGTGCCGCAGGCTCAACCCGCGTCCTTGCGGTTGCGGAGGTAGATCGCGACCCGGGTCGAGATATTCTGCGCCAACGCTTCCGTCGCCCGGCGGATCGCATCCTGTTCGGCGGCGACGGTGGCGAACCGCGCCTCGAGGACGTTGTAGCTGATGTTCGACACCGACCGCGCCTTGAACACTTCCTTGCCGCCCTGGACCTGGCGCAGCGACAGTTCGGCAGAGAACGTCAGGTTGACCCGCGTGGCGGTGCCGTCCTTGCGCACGCCGAGATTCTGGCTGGATTTGGTCAGGTTGATGTTGAGCGCATACAGCGTTTGGGTCCGGCGTCCGTCGGGGTTGAACCGCTGCATCAGAAAATTGCGCAGCAACTGTCCCTCGCGGTCGGCCAGGTACGGCAGTTGCACCGTGTCGAGATCGGCGTCAGTGACGCCGCCGGCGGAGCGCCCATGCAGCGGCTGGAACCCGCAGGCGCCAAGCAACAGGCACAGAAGTGCCGCGGCGAAACGCCGCGTGACGTCAGGCGACAACATTGACGATCCGGTTGGGCACGACGATCACCTTCCGCGGCGGCTGGCCGGCCATGGCCGATTGCACTCCCGGCAGGGCAAGCGCCGCCTTCTCCACCGCTGCCTTGTCTGCATCCCGCGCCAGCTCGATGGTGCCGCGCAGCTTGCCGTTGACCTGGACTGCGACCGTCACCGTCGCGTCGGCGACGAGCCGCGCGTCGGCCTCCGGCCACGGCAGGCTCACCAGCATATCGCGATGGCCGAGCCGGGTCCAAAGCTCCTCGGCGATGTGAGGGATGGTCGGCGCCGCCAGCCGGACCAGGGCCTCGAGGCCTTCACGCCGCACCCAGTTGGTCGCCGGATCGTCGCCGTTGAGCTCGGCCAGGGCGTTGGTCAGCTCGCGCAGGCGCGCCACCATACGGTTGAAATGCAGCCGCTCGATATCGTCGGTGGCGTCGCGGATCGCCTTGTGGATGACGCGACGCGCGGCGAAGGCCGGGCCGCTGCCGCCCTCGGCCGCGACGGCCGCGGGCACATCGGTGCCGGGCGCCGGCAATTCGGATACCGCGTCCTCGACCAGCCGCCACAGGCGGCCGAGATAGCGCCAGGCCCCGTCGATGCCGGCATCGGTCCATTCGAGGTCGCGTTCCGGCGGGCTGTCCGACACGATGAACAGCCGCACCGTGTCGGCGCCGTAGGATTCGATGATCTGCTGCGGGTCGACGACGTTCTTCTTCGATTTGGACATCTTCTCCGAACGGCCGACCGTGACCGCGCTGCCGTCCGCGACCGTGACCGCCGCGCCCGCGGCATCGCGGCGCACTTCGTCGGGAAACAGCCACTTCCCGTCGCCGTCGCGGTAGGTCTCGTGGCACACCATGCCCTGGGTCAGCAACCCGTCGAACGGCTCGTCGAGGCCGATATAGCCGCACTGTTTCAGCGCCCGGGTGAAGAAACGCGAATAGAGCAGGTGCAGCACCGCGTGCTCGATGCCGCCGACGTACTGGTCCACCGGCATCCAGTAATCCACCGCGTCGCGCTCGAACGGCACGTCGGCCCGGGGGGAGCAATAGCGCGCGAAATACCACGACGATTCGAAGAACGTGTCGAAGGTATCGGTCTCGCGCTCCGCGGCCTTGCCGCAGGCGGGGCACGGGACGTGCTTCCATGTCGGGTGGCGGGCCAGCGGATTGCCCGGTGCGTCGAAGCTCACATCGTCGGGCAGGCGCACCGGCAGATCCTTCTCCGGCACCGGCTGCGGCCCGCAATCGGGGCAATGGATGATCGGAATCGGGCAGCCCCAGTAGCGCTGGCGCGACACGCCCCAGTCGCGCAGGCGATAGGTGATCTCGGCCTTGCCCTGGCCACCGGCCTCGAGGCGCCGGGCAGCTTCCGCCTTGGCCTCGGCGACGGGAAGCCCATCGAGGAAATCCGAATGCGCGAGGCGTCCGTCGCCGACAAAGGCTTCGCTGCCAATGGTGAAGGTCGCCGGGTCGTCGCCATCGGGGATGACAACGGGCCTCACCGGCAGGTCGTACTTGCGCGCGAAATCGAGATCGCGCTGGTCGTGGGCAGGGCAGCCGAAGATGGCGCCGGTGCCGTATTCCATCAGCACGAAATTGGCGACATAGACCGGCAGGGTGCGGCCGTCGATGAACGGATGGGCGGCGACCAGCCCGGTCGGCACGCCCTTCTTTTCAGCTTTTTCGATCGCTTCCTCGGAGGTGCCGCGCGCGTTGCATTCGGCGATGAAGGCGGCGAGCCGCGCGTCCGTTCGCGCCAGCGCGTCGGCCAGCGGATGGTTGGGCGAGATGGCGACGAAAGCCGCGCCGAACAACGTATCGGGCCGCGTGGTGAAGACCTCGAGGCGATCCGAGATGCCCTGACCCATGACTTCGTCATGCCCCGGCTTGTCCGGGGCATCCACCCGCATGGATCGCCCGGATAAACCGGGCGATGACGAGTTTGCGGACTGGCTTGAATCGCGCTCCAGGCGGAAGCGCACCCGCGCCCCTTCGGAGCGGCCGATCCAGTTTTCCTGCATGATGCGGACCCGGTCGGGCCAGTGCTCGAGCCCGGCTAGGTCGTTGCGCAGCTCCTCGGCGAAGGCGGTGATGCGCAGGAACCACTGCGACAGCTTGCGCTTTTCCACCGGAGCGCCGGAGCGCCAGCCCTTGCCGTCGATCACTTGCTCGTTGGCCAGCACGGTCTGGTCGACGGGATCCCAGTTGACCCAGGATTCGCGCCGGTAGGCGAGCCCGGCCTTGAGAAAATCGAGGAACATCTTCTGCTCGTGCCGGTAATACTCCGGCTCGCAGGTCGTCACCTCGCGCGACCAGTCGATGCTGAGGCCCATGGACTGAAGCTGGCCGCGCATGTGGGCGATGTTCTGGTGGGTCCAGGTGGCGGGATGGACGCGGTTCTCGATCGCCGCGTTCTCGGCCGGCAGGCCGAAGGCGTCCCACCCCATGGGGTGCAGTACGTTGAAGCCGCGCGCCCGCTTGTAGCGGGCGATGACGTCACCCAGCGTATAGACCCGGACATGGCCGACATGGATATGCCCCGAAGGATAGGGAAACATTTCAAGGACATAGGCCTTGGGACCCATGAGCCCGGCGGGCGTGGCGAAGGCCCCGGCCTTGGCCCAGGCGGCCTGCCATTTGGATTCATTGGCCTTGAAATCGTATCGGGACATGGGATTCGGGGCGATTAGGGTTGCTCGCGGCGGCTACGGCGCGCGCGGATTTTGGCCCGCAGGTGCGGGCTTCGCAAGGGATTTGGCCGGGCCTTTGGCCGCTTCGTCATCGCCCGGCTTGTCCCACGGCGGTCCGGTTAACGTCACCCCCACCCCGACCCTCCCCCATCGAGGGGGAGGGAGTCCCTCGGAATGAACAGGGCGTTCCCTCC
>WHSO01000095.1 GCA_009380075.1 Alphaproteobacteria bacterium
GAGTAGTCGACGCGCTTGCCGAGCAGGTTCTGGCGGAAGCGGCCCTGCTTGCCCTTGAGCATGTCGGACAGCGACTTGAGCGGACGCTTGTTGGCGCCGGTGATGACACGGGCGCGACGGCCGTTGTCGAACAGCGCGTCCACCGCCTCCTGTAGCATGCGCTTTTCGTTGCGCACGATGATGTCGGGCGCGCGCAGCTCGATCAGGCGCTTCAGGCGGTTGTTGCGGTTGATGACGCGGCGGTAGAGATCGTTCAGGTCCGACGTGGCGAAGCGGCCGCCGTCGAGGGGAACCAGCGGGCGCAACTCCGGCGGGATCACCGGGATGACCTCGAGGATCATCCATTCCGGGCGGGCCTTGGATTCGATGAAGTTCTCGACCAGCTTGAGGCGCTTGACCAGCTTCTTGCGCTTGGCCTCCGAGGTCGTCTCACGGAGCTCGACGCGCAGGGACTCGCGCTCGGGCTCGAGCTCGATGCCGACCAGCATGCCGCGGATCGCCTCGGCGCCGATGGACGCGGTGAAGCTGTCCTCGCCGTATTCGTCCTGGGCCTTGGCGAAATCCTCCTCCGACAGGAGCTGGCGCAGCTTGAGCGGCGTAAGGCCGGGCTCGGTCACGACGTACTGCTCGAAATAGAGGATGCGCTCGAGGTCCTTGAGCGTCATGTCGAGCAGGAGACCGATGCGGCTCGGCAGCGACTTGAGGAACCAGATGTGCGCAACCGGAGAGGCCAGTTCGATATGGCCCATGCGCTCGCGCCGGACCTTGCTGAGGGTGACCTCGACGCCGCATTTCTCGCAGATGATGCCGCGATACTTCATGCGCTTGTACTTCCCGCACAGGCATTCGTAGTCCTTGATGGGCCCGAAGATGCGCGCGCAGAACAGGCCGTCCCGCTCCGGCTTGAAGGTGCGGTAGTTGATCGTTTCCGGCTTCTTGATCTCGCCGAACGACCACGACCGGATGCGCTCCGGGCTGGCGAGCGCGATGCGCACTTCGTCGAAGCTCTGCGGGCCGGTGGTTTGACCAAAAACCTTCATCAGCTCGTTCATCAACTTCTCCTGCTGGTGTTGCCGGTTGCCCGGCGTCCGGACGGCCGAAGCCGCCCGGGATTTCGCTCCGTGCGATTGTTAAACGTCGTGGCTGTCGAGCTCGACATTCAGGCCAAGGGATCGAAGTTCCTTGACCAGCACGTTGAAGGATTCGGGTATGCCCGCCTCGAAGGTGTCGTCGCCGCGGACGATGGCCTCGTAGACCTTGGTGCGGCCCGAGACGTCGTCCGACTTGACCGTCAGCATCTCCTGCAGCGTGTAGGCGGCGCCGTAGGCCTCGAGCGCCCACACCTCCATTTCGCCGAAACGCTGGCCGCCGAACTGGGCCTTGCCGCCCAGCGGCTGCTGGGTGACGAGGCTGTAGGGGCCGATCGAGCGGGCATGGATCTTGTCGTCCACAAGGTGGTGCAGCTTGAGCATATAGATGTAGCCCACCGTCACCTTGCGGTCGAACGGCCGGCCCGAGCGCCCGTCGGTCAGGGTCACCTGCCCCGACGAATCGAGCCCCGCCTTCGCCAGCATCTCGACGATGTCCTCCTCCCGCGCCCCGTCGAACACCGGCGTGGACATGGGCACGCCCGCGGTCTCGTTGGCGGCGAGCTCGGTCAGTTCGTCCTCCGACAGGTTGGCGAGGTCGGCCTTCCAGGTCCTTTCGCCGTAGATATCGCGCAGCGTCTTCTTGATGTCCGTCGTCCGGTTCGAGTTGTAATACTCGTCCAGGGCCCTGCCGATCTTTCGGCCCAGTCCCGCCGAGGCCCAGCCCAGGTGGGTTTCCAGGATCTGTCCGACGTTCATGCGCGACGGCACGCCCAGGGGATTCAGCACCAGGTCGACCGGCGTGCCGTCGTCCAGGTACGGCATGTCCTCGATCGGGACGATCTTCGACACGACGCCCTTGTTGCCGTGACGGCCCGCCATCTTGTCGCCGGGCTGCATCTTGCGCTTCACCGCGACGAAGACCTTCACCATCTTCATCACGCCGGGGGGCAGCTCGTCGCCGCGCTGCAGCTTGTCCACCTTGTTCTCGAACCGGGCCTGGACCAGATGGATCGAGCTTTCGAACTGCTTGTTGATCTCCTCGACCTCGCGCATCACCTTTTCGTTCTTCACGGTGATCTGACGTAACTGGCCGGGGGTCAGTTCCTCGAACATGGACTCGGTGATGCGCGCGCCCTCGGCCACGGCCTTGGGCCCGGTGTCGACCTGCTTGCCGAGCAGCAGCGCCTTGATGCGGCCCACGTAGCCGCGCTCCAGGATGCGGCGCTCATCGTCGCGGTCCTTGGTCAGGCGCTCGATCTCGTCGCGCTCGATCGCCTGGGCGCGTTCGTCCTTGTCGACGCCGCGACGCGAGAACACCCGCACCTCGACGATGGTGCCGGCGACGCCGGGCGGCAGGCGTAGGCTGGTGTCGCGCACGTCGGACGCCTTTTCGCCGAAAATCGCGCGCAGCAGCTTTTCCTCCGGCGTCATCGGGCTCTCGCCCTTCGGCGTCACCTTGCCGACGAGGATATCGCCGGGGTTCACCTCGGCGCCGATGTAGACGATGCCCGCTTCGTCGAGGTTCTTGAGCGCCTCCTCGCCGACGTTGGGGATGTCGCGGGTGATCTCCTCCTGGCCGAGCTTGGTGTCCCGGGCCATGACCTCGAATTCCTCGATATGGATCGAGGTGAACACGTCGTCGCGGACGATGCGCTCGGAGATCAGGATCGAATCCTCGAAGTTGTAGCCGTTCCACGGCATGAAGGCGACGAGCACGTTGCGCCCGAGCGCCAGCTCGCCGAGGTTGGTGGACGGGCCGTCGGCGATGATGTCGCCCTTGGCCACCACGTCGCCGACCTTCACCAGCGGCCGCTGGTTGATGCAGGTGTTCTGGTTGGACCGCTGGAACTTCAGCAGGTTGTAGATATCGACCGAGGTCGCCGTGGCGTCCGTCTCCTCGGTAGCGCGGATGACCACGCGGGTCGCGTCCACCTGGTCGACGACGCCGCCCCGCTTGGCCGAGATGGCGACGCCGGAATCGCGCGCCACCACGTCCTCCATCCCGGTGCCGACTAGCGGCGCGTCGGTCCGGATCAGCGGCACCGCCTGGCGCTGCATGTTCGAGCCCATCAACGCGCGGTTGGCGTCGTCGTTCTCGAGGAACGGGATCAACGATGCCGCAACCGACACCAGTTGCTTCGGCGACACGTCCATGAAATTGATGTCTTCCGGCTTGGCCACGCCGAAATCGCCGGCCCGGCGGCAGGTCACGAAGTCCTCGACGAAGCGGCTCTTGTCGTCGAGCGGCGAATTGGCCTGGGCGATGGTGTACTTGCCTTCCTCCATGGCCGACAGGTACACGACCTCGTCCGTCACCTTGCCGTCGGCGACCCTGCGGTAGGGGCTTTCGATGAAGCCGTACTTGTTCACCCGCGCGTAGGTGGCGAGCGAATTGATCAGCCCGATGTTGGGGCCTTCCGGCGTCTCGATCGGGCAGATGCGCCCGTAATGCGTCGGGTGCACGTCGCGCACCTCGAAGCCCGCGCGCTCGCGCGTCAGGCCGCCCGGGCCCAGCGCCGACAGCCGCCGCTTATGGGTGATTTCCGACAGCGGGTTGGTCTGGTCCATGAACTGGCTGAGCTGGGACGAGCCGAAGAACTCGCGCACCGCCGCGGCCGCCGGCTTGGCGTTGATCAGGTCATGGGGCATGACCGAATCGATGTCGACCGAGCTCATGCGTTCGCGGATGGCGCGTTCCATGCGCAGGAGGCCGACCCGGTACTGGTTCTCCATCAGCTCGCCGACCGAGCGCACGCGACGGTTGCCGAGGTGGTCGATGTCGTCGATCTCGCCGCGGCCGTCCTTCAGGGCGACCAGGACCTTGACCACCGCGAGGATGTCTTCCTTGCGCAGCGTCCTCAGTTGGTCGTCCGTCTGCTGGTTGAGGCGCGCGTTCATCTTGACCCGGCCGACCGGCGACAGGTCGTAGCGTTCGGTGTCGAAGAACAGGCCCCGGAACAGCGTCTCCGCCGTGTCCGGCGTCGGCGGCTCGCCCGGACGCATGACGCGATAGATGTCGGTCAGCGCTTCCGCCCGGTTGGCGTTCTTGTCCACCGCCAGCGTGTTACGGATATAGGGACCGATATTGATGTGGTCGATGCGGAGGGTGGACATCTCGGTGATGCCGGCGTCGGTCACCGCCTTGATCGTATCCTCGCTGATCTCGTCGCCCGCCTCGGCGAGGACTTCGCCCGTCTTCTCGTTGATGATATCGACGGCGAGATAGCGGCCGACCAGCTCCTCCGACGGCACGAGAATCTCCTTGAGCCCACCTTCGGCCAGCTTCTGCGCGGTGCGCGGGGTGATCTTCTCCCCCGCCTTGACCACGGTCTTGCCGGTCTTGGCGTCCACCAGGTCGGCGGTCAGCTTGACGCCGCGCAGCGGTGTCGGATCGAAGGCCGTCTTCCAGCCCTTGCTGGTGGCCGTGTAGGAAATCGTGTCGTAGAAATAATGGAGGATATCCTCCGCCGACATGCCGGCGGCTTCCTCGGGATTGAACGGCTCGCCCGCTTCGGCGCGCCGGGCGCGCAGCTTCGCCGTCTCCTCGCTGTCGAGCGCCATCAGCAGCGTCGTCACCGGCAGCTTGCGGCGGCGGTCGATGCGCACGTAGACGAGATCCTTGGCGTCGAACTCGAAATCGAGCCACGAGCCGCGGTACGGAATGATCCGCGCGGCGAACAGGTACTTGCCCGACGAATGGGTCTTGCCCTTGTCGTGGTCGAAGAACACGCCCGGGGAGCGGTGCATCTGGGAGACGATCACGCGCTCGGTGCCGTTGACGATGAACGTGCCGTTCTGCGTCATCAGGGGCATGTCGCCCATGTAGACGTCCTGCTCCTTGATGTCGCGGATCGAGCGCGCGCCCGTGTCTTCGTCGATGTCCCAGACGAGCAGGCGCAGCGTCACCTTGAGCGGCGCGGCGTAGGTCAGGCCCCGCTGCTGGCATTCCTCCACGTCGTACTTCGGCTCCTCCAGCTCGTACTTGACGAACTCGAGCGTCCCGCGATCGGAAAAATCCTTGATCGGGAAGACCGACCGGAACACTTCCTCCAGGCCCGACCGCGTCCGCGTCTCCGCGGGTACAAACATCTGCAGGAACTCGTCATAGGACGTCTTCTGCATTTCGATGAGGTTCGGCATGGGCACGGCTGAGGGAATCCGACCGAAATCGATTCGGATACGCTTACGACCGGTAAAGGATTTCGCCATTGATCGCTGGTCCCTTTGAACGACGCGTTGAACTCGGCTCATCCGGGCGCGGCCCGGAAAAAACGGATGCGCGGGCAGGTCGCGGGGGCGCCCCCGAAACCTGCACGTCGCGGTTAACTTCCGGGGCCCGCGGGCCCCGGCAAACTACTTCAGCTCGACCTTCGCGCCGGCTTGTTCGAGCTTTTCCTTGATCTTGGCGGCCTCGTCCTTGGCCACCCCTTCCTTCACCGCCTTCGGTGCGCCCTCGACCAGGTCCTTGGCCTCCTTGAGGCCGAGCCCCGTGATCGCGCGCACTTCCTTGATCACGTTGATCTTCTTGTCGCCGGCGGCGGCCAGGATCACGTCGAAGGTGTCCTTGACCTCGGCGGCGGCGGCGGCGACCGGCGCGGCGGCAACGGCCACCGGCGCGGCGGCGGAAACACCCCACTTTTCCTCGAGCAGTTTCGACAGTTCCGCCGCTTCCATGACGGTCAGGACCGAAAGCTCCTCGGCAATTTTTTGAATGTCAGCCATGTCATCTCACTCCGTTGGCAAATAGGCTTGAACTTCTGTCTGCGGGACGGCTAGGCCGCCTCTCCCTTTTCGGCGCCCTTTTCGGCGTATGCCGCAAGCACGCGCGCGACCTGTCCGGCCGGGGCGTTGAGCACCCGGACGACCTGGGTCGCCGGCGTTTGCAGCAGGGCGATGAACCTGGCGCGCAATTCGTCGAGCGACGGCAATGCGGCCAGTTCCTTGACCGCTTCGACGTCGAGCGCCTTGCCGTCGAGCGCGCCGCCGACGATAACGAGCTTTTCGTTATCCTTGGCGAAGCGGACGGCAATGCGCGCCGCCGCCACGGGATCCGACGACGTCGCAACGGCGGTCGGCCCCTTGAACAGCGCCGCGATCTCGGCGAACTTCGTGCCCTCAAGGGCGAGACGGGCGAGCCGGTTCTTGGTCACCTTGAAGCTGGCTCCCGCTTCGCGCATCTGATGGCGGAGTTTGGTTGATTCCGCCACAGTCAGGCCGCTCTGCCGGGTGATAACCACGAGGTTAGCCCCTTCGAACAGGCCCTTGAGCGAAGCGACCAGGTTCTGCTTCTCAGTCCGGTCCACTTTCGTCTCCGTACAATGCCGCGCGGGCGAGCCCTTGCGGCGTTCCACACTGGACTTTCGGGGCGCCCCGAAGGTCCGGCTCCCCTGTCCCAGAAGTACAAGCCCCGAAGCCACAGGCGTCGGGTCCGACTCCCGTCTATGCAGGGCGATTAAGCCCCGGCGGAACGCCGGGACACCTGCAGTCTCGGACAGGCCGGCGGAAGGAAATGCCTTCCGCCACTACCGCCCCGGCGACGGCCGGGGTGGATCACGCTGAGCCCGGCTACTCGGCCAGGCTCGAAACTTCGAGGCGCACGCCCGGCCCCATGGTGGAGCTGAGCGACACCTTCTTCACGTAAACGCCCTTCAATCCCGAAGGCTTGGCCTTCAGGATCGCGTCGAAGAAGGCGCGGGTGTTGGCCACCAGCGCATCCTCGGCGAAGGACGCCTTGCCGATGCCGGCATGGACGATGCCGGCCTTTTCGGCGCGGAACTCGATCTGGCCGCCCTTGACCGCCTTGACCGCCTTGGCAACGTCCGGCGTCACGGTGCCGAGCTTCGGGTTCGGCATCAGGCCGCGGGGGCCGAGCACCTTGCCCAACCGCCCGACTATGCCCATCATGTCCGGCGTGGCGATACAGCGGTCGAAATCGATGGTGCCCGCCTGGACCTGCTCCGCCAGGTCCTCGGCCCCGACCAGGTCGGCGCCGGCGGCTTTGGCTGCCTCGGCCTTGTCGCCCTTGGCGAACACCGCGACGCGAAGCGCCTTGCCGGTGCCGTGCGGCAGCGCGATCACGCCGCGCACCATCTGGTCGGCGTGCCGCGGATCGACGTTGAGGTTGACCGCGATCTCGATCGTCTCGTCGAACTTGGTCTTGGCACGTTCCTTGATCATCTTCACCGCCTCGATCACGGCATAGCCCTTCTCCGGGTCGATGCCGTTCTCGGCGTTGCGCATGCGCTTGCTCTTCGCCATCGCCGTTACTCCACCACCTGGAGGCCCATGGACCGGGCCGAGCCGGCGATGATCTTCGCCGCCTGGTCGAGATCATGGGCGTTGAGGTCGACCATCTTCTTCTCCGCGATCTCGCGCACCTGGGTCATGGTCACGGAACCGACCGAGACGGTGCCCGGGGTCTTGGAGCCGCTGGTGATCTTCGCCGCCTTCTTGAGGTAGTAGCTCGCCGGCGGCGTCTTCATCACGAAGGTGAAGCTGCGGTCCTGATAAACCGTGATCACGACCGGGATCGGCATGCCCGGCTCGAAGCCCTGGGCGCCGCCGGTCTGGGCGTTGAACGTCTTGCAGAACTCCATGATGTTGACGCCGTGCTGACCAAGCGCGGGACCGATCGGCGGCGACGGATTCGCCTGGCCGGCCGGCACCTGGAGCTTGATGAAGCCCGTAACCTTTTTTGCCATTGTCTTCCCTTTCCATGCACTAGGGCGCCGGGAGCGCCGCTTCGGACCGGCACAGGCCGGGCCAGGGATGCGTGGTGCGGCCCCTTCTGGTCTTCGAAGGCGGGCCTCCCACACGCGCCGGGACCGGGGCCCCGGCGTTCACACACCGCTCAGGCCTTCTCGACCTGGGCGTACTCGAGCTCGACCGGCGTGGCGCGGCCGAAGATGGACACCGCCACCTTGAGCCGGGCGCGCTCCTCGTCCACTTCCTCGACGAGGCCGGCGAAGGACGTGAACGGGCCGTCGCAGACGCGGACCTGTTCGCCGATCTCGAAGGTGATGGACGGCTTCGGCCGTTCGATCCCCTCCTGGACCTGGCGCATGATCTGGTCCACCTCGCGCTGGGGGACCGGCGCGGGGCGATGCCCCGAGCCGAGGAAACCGGTCACCTTCGGCGTGTTCTTGACCAGGTGCCAGGTCTCGTCGGTCAGGTCCATCTTGACCAGCACGTAGCCGGGGAAGAACTTCCGCTCCGACTGGACCTTCGAGCCGCGGCGCATCTCCACCACTTCCTCGGTCGGCACCAGGACTTCCGCGACGAGATCGCCCATGCCCTTGGCATCGGCCTGCTCGCGGATCGATTCCGCGACCTTCTTCTCGAAGCCGGAATAGACGTGGACGACGTACCAGTTCTGCGCCATGTGACGTGTTTCTCAGGTCCTAGTTGCTGCTGCCAAGTCCGAGGATCAGCTTCACCGTCACCGACAGTACCTGGTCCACGAGCAGAAAAAATATCGCCGCCACCACCGACATGACGAAAACCATAATCGTGGTGATCATCGTCTCCTTGCGGCTCGGCCAGGTGACCTTGGCGATCTCCTGGCGAACCTGCTGCATGAACTGAAACGGTGACGTCTTCGCCATCTCTAACTCGTTACCGCCCTCGCGGGCCGGCTCGTTACCGCCCTCAGGGGCCGGAAGGTGTGGCAGGAGCGGAGGGTCTCGAACCCCCAACCTCCGGTTTTGGAGACCGGCGCTCTACCAATTGAGCTACGCTCCTATTCGGTCTCCCGGCCGGCTGCCGCGGGACCGGAGAAACCGGAGTGCGGTCCCTTTCGCTCCCTACTCGACGATTTTGGAGACGACGCCGGCGCCGACGGTGCGGCCGCCCTCGCGGATGGCGAAGCGCAGGCCCTCGTCCATGGCGATCGGGTTGATCAGCTCCACCCGCATCGTCACGTTGTCCCCCGGCATCAC
>WHSO01000124.1 GCA_009380075.1 Alphaproteobacteria bacterium
CGTGCCTCTATCCGCAGTCGGCGCGGGCGCTGCGCGAGGCGCGGGCGGCGGGCTTCGGCAACGCCGTGGTGCTGGATGCGAACGGCAACGTCGCCGAATTCGCCACCGCCAACATCTTCTGCGCGCGGGGCGGCGTGGTGATGACGCCGGTGCCCAACGGCACCTTCCTCGACGGCATCACCCGCCAGCGGGTGATCGGATTGCTGCGGGGCGACGGCACGGAGTTGGTGGAACGGACGCTTAACTGGGACGATTTGATGAGCGCCGACGAGGTCTTCGCCACCGGCAACTACGCCAAAGTGACACCCTGCGTGCAACTCGGCGAGCACCGGATGCAACCGGGGACCGCCTTCACGCGCGCCCGCGCGCTCTATTTCGACTGGGCGAGGACCACGCGCCGGGCCTGAAAACCGGCACACTGACTGCCTAATTTACGATACCTTGACGCGGACGCGTCGCCCCGGGCAAATTCCGGGGCCGGCGCGGTGTGCCGCTCGGCCAAACAAAAAATCAGGCTCGAAGACCGGACACGATGGAGCAAATCGCGGAAATCTTCCGGGACTGGGGCCACCTCGCCTATCCCGTGATCTTCATCTGGACGTTCTTCGAAGGTGAAACCGTCGTCATTTTCGGCGGCTATGCCGCCCGCTACGGCGTCCTCGACGGCTACTGGCTGTTCTTCATGGCGTGGTTGGGGTCGTTTCTCGGCGACCAGACCTGGTACTACATCGGCCGCCACTACGGCCCGCGCCTGCTCAAGCGCTTTCCCAGGTGGCAACCGGGGGTGTTCCACGTCTCCGAACTGATGCAGCGCTATGGCGTGTTGTTCATCCTGTCGTTCCGCTTCATCTACGGCGTGCGCAACATCAGCTCCATCGCCATCGGCATGATCCATTACTCCAGGGTCAAGTTCGCGCTGATCAACTTCGTCGCCGCCGGCGCGTGGGCAGCGAGCTTCGTCGGCTTCGGCTACGGCTTCGCGGTCCTGTCGGAAGCGGTCACCGCGTCCCTGCCCGAGCACCTGCTGGGCGATGCGGTCAAGATCGTCGGCATTGGCGCGCTGGCGCTGTTCGTCCTCGTCGTCACCACCCTGGTGCGCCGCCAGATCAAGCGCCACGAGGCGGCCCAGCGCGATGCCGCCGAGCGGTCCCAATGCGACGACGATTAGCCCGGCCGTCCGCGTCGGCGGCGGGCATCAGGCGGCGAGGTCCTCGCCCCTCAGCGCCCGCTCGATCAGCGCCGCCATGTTGGCGACGCCGTAGAGCGCGATGAAGGAGCCCATGCGCGGCCCCGTCGCCTGGCCCAGCAGGATTTCGTAGAGCGCCGCGAACCACGCCTTCAGGTCCCTGAACGGGTGGCGCTTGCCGACCTCGTAGACCTGGTACTGGATGTCCTCGGCCGCCGCATCCGCCGGCAGCTTGCCGAGCTCCACCAAGAGGTCCGAAAGCGCCGCGCGCTCCATCTCGTCGGCCTTGCGGTAGGTCTTCCCCGGCTTGACGAAGTCGCGGTAGTAGCGGACGGCGTAGCCGACCAGGCGGTCGAGCATCGGCGCGGTCGCGGGCGTCGCCCCGGGCGCGTAGCGGCTGATAAAGCCCCACAGCACTGCCTTGTCCTCGCTGTTGCAGATCGAGGCGAGGTTGAGGAGGATGTTGTAGCTGAGCCCCACTTCCGCCTTGGGCACCGCCGCCTCGTGGGCGTGGATGTGGTGCACCGGGTTGGCGAGGCGCCTGGCCGGCTCCTCCCCTTCGTAATTGGCGAGGTGCGCGAGGTATTCGTCGACGCAGCGCGGGATCACGTCGAAGTAGAGGCGCTTCGCCCGCTGCGGTGCCTGGTACATGTAGTAGGCAAGGCTCTCGTGCGGGGCGTAGGCGAGCCAGTCCTCCACCGACAGGCCGTTGCCCTTGGACTTCGATATCTTCTCGCCGTTTTCGTCGAGGAACAGCTCGTAGGTCATCCCCTCGGGCGGCCGGGCGCCGAGGATGCGGCAGATTTTGGACGACAGCCGCACCGAATCGATCAGGTCCTTGCCCGACATCTCGTAATCGACGCCGAGCGCGACCCAGCGCATGGCCCAGTCGACCTTCCACTGCAGCTTGCAGTCGGCGCCGCGGACCTTCACTTCGTACGTCTGGCCGTCGGCATCGCAGTAGGTGAAGGTGCCTTTTTCGACGTTGCGGTCGATCACCGGCACCTGAAGGACCCGGTTGGTCCACGGGCAAAGCGGCAGGAAAGGCGAATAGGTGGCGCGCCGTTCCGGCCCAAGGGTAGGCAGGATGACCTCGATGATCTCGTCGTAATGCTCGAGAACCTTCATCTTCACGTCGTCGAAACGGCCGGATTTGTAGCATTCGGTCGCCGAAAGGAACTCGTAATCGAAGCCGAAAGTGTCGAGGAAGCTGCGCAATTGCGCGTTGTTGTGCGCGCCGAACGACTCGTGGCATTCGAACGGATCGGGCACGCTGGTCAGCGGCAGCTCGCGGAACTTTTCGATATGGTCGCGCTTCGGAATGTTGTCGGGCACCCGGCGCAGCCCGTCCATGTCGTCGGAGAAAGCGACGAGGCGGGTCGGCACGTCGGACAGCGCCTCGAACGCCTTGCGCACCATGATGGTGCGGGCGACCTCGCCGAAGGTGCCGATATGCGGCAGGCCCGACGGGCCGTAGCCGGTCTCGAACAGCACATGGCCCTTGGCCGGGCCTTTATCGCCGATACGGGCCAGCACCTTGCGCGCCTCGACAAAGGGCCAGGCGTTGGATTCCATGGCGAGGTCGCGCAGCGTGTCGGTCACGGCCGGCTCCGGCGGTTGAACGTGGGCGGAACCTAGGGGCAGCGGCCCGCCTCGTCAACACTAGTGCAGCCCTTCTCCACCCGTCATGCCCCGCGAATGCGGGGCAGCCATAGTTTGGAATGTGGATGCCCCGGACGTGGGCTTGTCCTTGGGCCGCGCTTCGCGCGGGCCCGAGGGCCGGGGCATGACAAGAAAGGGGATGCAGTGACGGCCCCCATGACGCCGCGGGCGCGCGGGCCCTATACTGCGGCCATGCCCAGCGACATGCCCGGCGGCAGCCCCGCCCCCCGCCTGACGACCACGCATTTCGCGCCGCCGGTGCTGATCGCGACGCCCAAGGGGGCCCTCATACGCGAGCCCGACGGGCGCATGCTGACCCTCACCCGGCGCGAGGCCGAGACCCGCGCCCGCGCCGCGCCGCCGCTGCTGGCCCACATGCCCCATGCCGCCCGGCGCCTGCGTGTCGCGCCCTTCCTGGCCCTCGATGCATTGGAACTCTTCGCCTTCGTCCGCCCGGCGCGGTTCTGCGTGCCGACACCGCGCGGCCTCGCCCGCGCGCTCGGAATCGACCCTGCCCTCGGTCACGCCGGTGAGGCCGAGGCGCTGCTGACCGCCGCCCGGACGCTGCTGGCCGAATTGCCCGAGATCGCGACGGAGAGCCCGGAAATTGCCGACATGGCGCGCCTGATGGCGGCCGGGGGCTGGGCTTGGGGGCCGCACGTGCTGGCGGCGCTGGGCCTCGAGCCGGAGGCGGCGGAGGGCGGCGCCCAGGCGCTGGCGGTGTGGCGCGGCCTGCCGGAATGGGCCGAGGAAGCGCCCGAGCCGCCGCCGGCGCAGTTCGCCGTCAGCGCCGACGAGGCCCGCGCGCGCCTTGCCGAGCTTGTGGGGCGCGGCGGCGGAGCCTTTCCTCTGGATGGTTCCGCGTCGCGCGAAGGCGCGCCCATCGGGATGATGCGCGGCGCCGGCGAGGCACGGCCCGAGCAGGCCGACTACGCCACGCCGTCGCCCAGGCCTTCGCGCCGCGGCGCGAGGCCGGCATGCCCGAGATGGTGCTGGCCGAGGCCGAGACCGGCACCGGCAAGACGCTGGGCTACATCGCCCCGGCCAGCGTCTGGGCCGAGAAGAACAAGGGCGCTGTGTGGATATCCACCTTCACC
>WHSO01000040.1 GCA_009380075.1 Alphaproteobacteria bacterium
TCGCCGTCGATGCCGCGGGCCTGGATGCCGTAGAACGGCTGCGTTTCGCCGAGAAGGAGCGACAGGTCCCGGTAGCTCAACACCTGGCCGTAGCCGTCGTGGACGCAGAAGAAGGGCGGAAGGTCTCCCGTCGTCTGGATCGGGACGATGCAGGACGAGGGTACGACCGCTTCGATGAGCTCCGCCATCTTGGCCACGGTGCCGGCCTCGAACAGCACGGATCGGGGCATCCGACGGCCGAATTCCTTTTCGATCATCAGGAACAGCTCGACCGCCTGTAGCGAATCGCCGCCGAGCATGAAGAAATCTTCGTGCAGGCCGACCCGGTCAAGCCTCAGGGTCTCCTGCCAGAGGCGCTGCAGTTTCGCTTCCAGCGGTGTCGCCGGCCTGTCGTCCTCGATCCGCTCGGGGCGCGTGGCAGCCGTCGCGATGGACAGCCCGAAAGCCTCGGCAAGGCCACGCCGCGGAATTTTTCCGGTCGGTCCCATGGGGAATTTGTCGACGATGACGAAGCGCCGCGGCACCTTGAACGGCGCGAGGCGGCCGCGCAGGTACTTCGACAGGATCTCATCGGTAAACACGGCGCCAGGCACCGGAATCACCGCTGCCGCGACTTCCTCCCCCAATGTCGCATGCGGAATCGGGAATGTCATGGCGTCGGCGACATCGGGATAGGATTTGATGGCCGCGTCGACTTCCAGCGGCGTGATCTTCTCGCCGCCGCGATTGATGATGTCCTTGATGCGGCCCGTCAGCGTCAGGTAACCATCGGCATCGAAGACGCCCTCGTCACCGGTGCGGTACCAGTCGTCGACGAAACATTCGGCATTGGTGGCAGGATCGTTCTCGTAGCCGGTAAAGACATCGGCACTTCGCACCACGACTTCGCCGCGTTCGCCGGGCCGCAGTAATTGTTTATTCGGGCCCATGATCGCGACTTCGTTGCCGTCCTCGAGAGGACGGCCCACGGTCCCGCTTTTACGCGGAACGGGCGGCAACGGCGCGCTGCAAATGAGGCTCACTTCCGTGCAGCTGTAATTCGACAGGACGAGCGCGCCGAGCTCACGTTCAAGGTCGCTTGCGACCTTTGCTTCGAGCAGACCTGAACCGACCCGCACCACGCGCAGGCAGGATTTCCTGATGTCATCGCGGTGGTCGGCGGCCGCCTGGGCGATGGCGTGATGGAAGGTGTAGCTGCCCGAGTACCAGGTCGGCGCCTGGGTCGCGATCAGCCGGAAGAAATTGTCCACCGAAAAGGCCGGCAGCATCAGGAAGCTGCCGCCGGTGTAGAGCGCGGTATACACCGTGCCCTGGAGGCCGTGCCCGTGAAAGAGCGGCATCAGGTTGAGCAAACGGTCCGCCGCGGTAATGGCCAACGCCCGGGCATAGCGGTCCGCCTTCAGGGCGAGCTGGCGGTGGGTGATCGGGATCAGCTTGCTGTTGGCGGTGGTGCCCGACGTCATCAGGACGAAGGCGAGATCGTCCGCCTGGGCCGGTTCCGGGACTTTCGCCTTGCCCGCCGACACGCCGGGCCGGATATCGACCGTGCCGGCGATTTCCCCGGCAAGGCGTTCGATTTCCAGCACCGGCAGGCCGATTTCCCGCGCCGCGATCCGGGCGGCGGTTTCCAGGCCCGACTCGATCGCGACGGCTTGGGCATTCAAATCGCGCAGGTAGACGACGAACTCCGCGAGGGAAAGTTCCGGGTTCATCGGCATCGCGGTGGCGCCGCCCATAACGCCGGTGATAAGCGCGGCCATCGGGGCGTCGTTCGGACCGACGATGGCGATCCGATCCCCGCGGCCGAATCCCATGCTGTTGAGGCGCTCGCGAATGCGGTCCGACTGCTGCGCGAGTTCGCGGTAGGTCAGCGGCCTCCGGTCTTCGGCGACAATGGCCGGCGCATCCGGCGTCGCATCGGCATGGCGGCGCACGATGTCGCCCATGGATTCATTGGCTTGGGTTTGAGACGACACGATACCCCCCCTACCACCATTCAAAATGGCGCTGTAATCAGCTCCCCAAACAACCACTACACGGAAATGTTACTGGAAAAAACAAAATATTGGCTAATATATGGTTAATTGAATACTGACAAAGCATTAACCATATTTTCGTTCGCAATCAGGGGGAACTGCGCCCCACATGATATTGTTCTTTATTTATGGTAAATAAGTAACGATTTACTTTAATGCAGGCGCAAAAAAACGCCGTCGTATGGTTAACGGCTTGTCAATCCGTCCGGTTTACTGGTCGGGGCTAGCCGGCAACGCCGATCCGCTGCAGGAACTTGGCGGTGAGCGCGAGGCCGCGCGGATCGATGGCGTGGCTCAGGCCGGGCAGCACATGGGCCATGACGTCGACGCCGTCGGCCAGCAGCGTCCGTTCCGCGTCACGCGCGCTGTCTGCGGATACCACCTCGTCCTCGGCCCCGTGGACGATGAGCACCGGCGGGTGGCAGGTCATTTCATTGTCGAGCCGGTTGCGCCCGATCAGCGCTCCCGAATAGGCGATGATGCAGGCGGGTGAATGGGCCCGGCGCAGGCCGACGTGCAGCGCCGTCATCGCGCCCTGGGAGAATCCGCCGAGGATGAGCCGGTCATCGGCCAGGCCGAGGCCGGCCAGTGCCGCGTCGAGGAAGGGATCGAGATCGATCCGTGCGCGGGCCACGCCACGGTACAGCGCCGCGCCGTCGCGATCGAGGAGGGAAAACCACTGACGTCCCATCGGCGCCATGTCGCAGGGTTCCGGCCCGTTGGGGCACAGCACGCGCGCGCCCGGCACCATCTGGCCGATATAGGGCGCGAGGCTCAGCAGGTCGTTGCCGTTGGCGCCGAGACCGTGCAACAGCACCACCAGCCATTCCACCGCGCCGCCCGACAGCGGGCCGAAGGCCGGGCCTGACAGCGGGCGCGGCCGAGTGTCAGGTTGCATGTTTTCGTCCAGGGGCGTTCTCCCAGGCAATGACGCGGAGGCCGGCCCTTCGGCCGACTCCTGCGCGGACAATCGGGGCCGCCTTCCTTGACGGCGGCCCCGGGCGGTCACATTCTAGCCGCCCATGCCCGAAACCAGTACCCGGGAAAGTCCGTCCCCGAGAAAGACGGCAATGAGCGCGCACTCTGAAGACGGGGCCGGTCCCGCGGGCGGCCCCGGTCTCCCCGGCGGTCGCGGCACCCTCGTCGCCGGACTCGCCGCGGCGGAGACCTATCTCGAACGCGCCCGCGCCGCGGTCGCGGCCAGGGTCGCCGCGGCCGGAACAGACGGCCTGGAGAGGCACCAGTTCGCCGCCCATGCGCTGGCGTGGACCGCGACCCTGGTCGAGACGCTGCGCCAGACCCTTGGCTGGGCCGAACGGCTCGATGCCGCCGGTCGTCTCGGCGAGGTCGAGTGTCTCATCGCCCAGGCCGCCTTCGGTGAATACCTGGCCCAGTTGCAGGGCGGAATCGCGCTTTCCCAGGGCGAGATCGCCCGGCCCGCGGACATGGGCCTCGATGCCCGGGCGGTGGCGCCGTTCGAGGACCCCGCCGTCGCCCGCCTGATCGCCGAGGGCAACGCTATCGCCGTGCGCCGGCGTATCGCCGAGCTCGTGGCGGAGGGCAATTACGGCGACCGCGCCCTCGGCGACGAGACGCTCGACCTCGTGCGCGAGCAGTTCGGCCGCTTCGCCGACGACCGTATCGCCCCCTTCGCCAACGACTGGCACCGCAACAACGACCTGATCCCCGAGGCCCTGCTGGACGAGCTTGCCGCGCTCGGCGTGTTCGGGCTGACGGCGGAGGAAGGCCGCGGCGGCCACGGCATGGGCAAGGTGGCGCTGGCGGTGGTGACGGAGGAGCTGTCGCGCGGCTACCTCGGCGTCGGCTCGCTGCCGACGCGTTCGGAAATCGCCTGCGAGCTGATCGGCGCCCACGGCACCGAGGAGCAGAAGGCGAAATTCCTTCCCGCCATCGCATCGGGGGAGATCATCCCCACCGCCGTGTTCACCGAGCCCAACACCGGCTCCGACCTCGGCAGCCTGCGCACCCGCGCGGTGCGCGACGGCGATACCTACCGCATCACCGGGCAGAAGACCTGGATCACCCACGGCGCGCGCTCCGACCTGATGACCCTGCTGGCGCGCACCGACCCGGACGAGCCGGGCTGGAAGGGCCTGTCCATGTTCCTCGCCGAAAAGCCGCGCGGCACCGACGACGATCCCTTCCCCGCCCCCGGCATGACCGGCACCGAGATCGAGGTCATGGGCTACCGCGGCATGCGCGAATACGAGCTGTCGTTCGACGGCTTCGCGGTCGCGGCCGACAACCTGCTCGGCGGCCACGAGGGCGAGGGCTTCAAGCAATTGATGGCGACGTTCGAATCGGCCCGCATCCAGACCGGCGCGCGCGCCGTGGGCGTGGCCCAGAACGCGCTCGAGCTCGCCGTCGCCTACGCCCGCGACCGCAAGCAGTTCGGCCGGCCGATCGCCGCCTTCGACCGCGTCGCCGGCAAGATCGGCTGGATGGCGGTGGAGGTGATGGTGGCGCGCCAGCTCACCTTCTTCGCCGCCCGGGAAAAGGATTCGGGCCGGCGCTGCGACATGGAGGCGGGCATGGCCAAACTACTGGCGGCGCGCGCCGCCTGGGCGGCGGCGGACAACGCCGTGCAGGTGCACGGCGGCAACGGCTACGCGGTCGAATTCCCGGTGAGCCGCCTGCTGGTCGATGCGCGCATCCTCAACATCTTCGAAGGTGCCGCCGAGATCCAGGCCCAGGTCATCGCCCGCGCCCTTCTCGCGGACCGCAACTGAGATGACGGCGGCGCTCCCCTACGTCATCTTCGCCGTTGCCGGGGCCGTGGTGGTGGTCCTGTTCGCCGGGATCGTCAACATGGTGCGCCGGACACACGACCCGCGCACCTCCAACAAACTGATGCGTTGGCGCGTCGGCCTGCAGTTCGGCGCAATCCTGCTGCTGGTCGCGCTGATGCTGCTTTTGCGGACCTGAGACCATGGTCAAGCTGACGAAGATCTATACGCGCGGCGGCGACGGCGGCGAAACGTCGCTCGGCGACGGCGAACGCCGGCCCAAGGACGACCTGCGCGTCGCCGCCTACGGCACGGTGGACGAGGCCAACGCCGCCGTCGGCATCGCCCGCCTGCACGTCGGCGGCGAGGAATCGGCGATGCTCGCCCGCATCCAGGACGATCTGTTCGACCTCGGCGCCGACCTCTGCGTGCCCGAGGAGGGGCCCAAGGGCGAGGCCTCGGGCGTGCTGGCGCTGCGCATCACCGCGACCCAGGTCAAGCGCCTGGAGGACGAGATCGACGCCCTCAACGCCCGCCTGGCACCGCTCGAAAGCTTTGTGCTGCCCGCCGGCAGCGCCGCGGCGGCGCACCTGCACCTCGCCCGCGCCATTGCGCGACGCGCCGAACGGCTGATGGTGCGCCTCGCGCGAAGCGAGACGGTCAACCCGGAGGCGCTCAAATACATCAACCGCCTGTCCGATCACCTGTTCGTGCTGGCGCGCCATGCCAATCGCGACGGCACCGACGACGTGCTGTGGCGCCGCGGCGCCAACCGCTGAGGCGCCGCCGGGGCGGTCCCGCCGTCTCCTGAACCGCCCGTCCGGCGCGGCGTTGACCCGCTTTCCCGCCCGCTATACCTTGCCCGCTACGGCCGTAAGCGCCGGATCGGCAAGCCAAAAATTCGGGAGTACAGGAGCAAGATGAAGGTTCTCGTCGCGATCAAGCGGGTGATCGACGCCAACGTCAAGGTGCGGGTGCGCCAGGACGGCTCCGGCGTCGAGACGACCAACGTCAAGATGGCCATGAACCCGTTCTGCGAGATCGCGGTGGAGGAAGCGGTGCGCCTCAGGGAAGCGGGCACGGCGACGGAGGTCATCGTCGTCTCCGCCGGACCGCAGGCGGCGCAGGAGACGATCCGCACCGCGCTCGCCATGGGCGCCGACCGCGGCATCCACATCCCCGGCGACGGGCCGCTGGAGCCGCTCGCCGTCGCCAAGCTGCTCAGGGCGGTGGCGGAACGCGAAGACGCCGGGCTCGTGCTCCTCGGCAAGCAGGCGATCGACGACGACTGCAACCAGACCGGCCAGATGCTGGCGGCGCTGCTCGGCTGGCCGCAGGGCACCTTCGCCTCGAAGATCGAGATCGCCGACGGCCGCGCCAAAGTCACGCGGGAAGTGGACGGCGGGCTCGAAACCGTGTCCCTGGCCCTGCCCTGCGTCGTGACCACCGACCTCCGCCTCAACGAGCCGCGCTACGCCTCGCTGCCCAATATCATGAAGGCGAAGAAGAAGCCGATCGACGCGTTGTCGGCGTCCGACCTCGGCGTCGACACGGCGCCGCGCCTCCGGGTGCTCGGGGTGGCGGAACCGCCGGGACGCACAGCCGGCGTCAAGGTCGAGACGGCGGCGGAACTGGTCGACAAGCTCCGCAACGTGGCGGGGGTGATCTGATGGCCGTGCTGGTGCTCGCCGAACACGCCGGCGGCGCGCTGACGCCGGCGACCCTCGCCACCCTCGGCGCGGCGCGCGTCCTCGCGGAAAAGAGTGCCGGTGACATTCACGTACTGGTGGCCGGCAAGGACTGCCGCGCCGCGGCGGAACAGGCGGCGACCATCGACGGCGTCGCCAGGGTGCTGCTGGCCGACGATGCGGCCTACGAGCACGCGCTGGCGGAGAACCTCGCGGTGCTGGTGCAGGGACTCGCCGGCGGCTACGGCCACTTGCTCGCGCCGGCGACGACCTTCGGCAAGAACGTGCTGCCGCGCGTCGCCGCGCTGCTCGACTGCCAGCAGGTTTCGGACATCACCGAAATCGTCTCCGCCGATACCTTCGTGCGGCCGATCTACGCCGGCAATGCGCTCCAGACGGTGCAGTCGCCGGATTCCATCAAGGTCGTCACCGTGCGCGCGACCGCTTTCGAGAAGGTCACCCCCGGCGGCGCGAGCGCACCGATCGACGACGTCGCTTCCGCCGGCGACGCCGGCCTGTCGACCTACGTCGGGGCCGAACTGTCGCGTTCCGAACGGCCGGAGCTGACCGCGGCGCGGGTCGTCATCTCCGGCGGGCGCGGCATGCAGTCGGGAGAGAACTTTCACCTGATCGAGGACATCGCCGACCTCCTGGGGGCGGCCGTCGGCGCCAGCCGCGCCGCCGTGGACGCGGGTTTCGTGCCAAACGACTTCCAGGTCGGCCAGACCGGCAAGATCGTGGCGCCGGAGCTCTACATCGCCGTCGGCATCTCCGGCGCGATCCAGCACCTTGCCGGCATGAAGGACAGCAAGGTCATCGTCGCCATCAACAAGGACGAGGAAGCGCCGATATTCCAGGTCGCCGATTACGGTATCGTAGGCGATCTGTTCCAGGTGCTGCCGGAGCTCAAGGCGGCACTCGAGAAAACCAGGGCGGGAGCGGCCTGAGGGAGCTTCGGTCATGAACAGGATCGGCATCATCGGCGCGGGCCAGATGGGGAGCGGCATCGCCACCGTCTGCGCGCTCGCGGGATTCGACGTTCGGCTCGTCGACCGCGACAAGGATCAGCTTGCCGCCGCGCTCAAGCGCATCAAGGAGTCCGTGGCCCGGCGGGTCGCGCGCGGCCAGATCGACAAGGCCCGCGGCGACAAGGCGTTGAAGCTGGTCCATACGGGCACGGCGTTCAAGGCGCTCGCCGACCGCGACCTCGTGATCGAGGCGGTGACCGAAAGCGAGCCGGTGAAGCGCCAGGTTCTCAGCGACCTGGTGCCGCACCTCGGCAAGAACACGTTGATCGCGACCAACACCTCGACCATCGCCATCACGCGTCTCGCCGCCACGACCGACCGTCCCGACCGCTTCATCGGCGTACATTTCATGAACCCGGTTCCGGCCATGAGGCTGGTCGAGATCATCCGCGGCATCGCCACGTCGGATTCCACCTTCAACGCGATCCGCGACTTCACCGTCCGGCTCGACAAGGAGCCCGTGCGGGTCGAGGACTTCCCCGCCTTCATCGTCCACCGCATCCTGATGCCGATGATCAACGAGGCGATCTACGTCCTCTATGAAGGCGTCGGCACGATGGAATCCATCGACAAGGCGATGCGGCTCGGCGCCAATCATCCGATGGGGCCGCTCGAGCTCGCCGATTTCATCGGCCTCGATACCTGCCTCGTCGTCATGCAGGCGCTCAACGACGGGCTGGCGGACTCGAAGTACCGCCCCTGCCCGCTGCTGGTGAAATACGTCGAGGCGGGCTGGCTCGGCCGCAAGACGGGCCGTGGCTTTTACGACTATTCGGGGGACACCCCGACGCCGACGCGGTAGGCATGGGGCCGGAGGCGCCGCTTTTCCCCCGCAGCCGCGACCTCGGCGACCTCGATGGTCCGGTCCTCGCCTTCGGCGGGGTGCTGTCGAATCTCGACGCCCTTCATGCCCTGTTCGCCGAAGCGGCGCGCCTCGGCATCGGCGCGGGGCGCATGATCTGCACCGGGGACGTGGCGGGCTACGGCGCCGAGCCGGAGGAGTGCCTCTCCGTCCTGCGTGAACGCCGGATTGCCACGGTGCTCGGCAACGTCGAGGAGTCGCTCGCCGCCGACGCCGACGACTGCGGCTGCAACTTCGTCGAAGGCTCGACCTGCGACGCCCTCTCCGGCACCTGGTACGGTTATGCCCACGCGCGCGTGTCCGACGGCAGCCGCGCCTGGATGCGCGCGACGCCCCGGGCGATCACGTTCCGCATGGGCGGTCACGCGCTGACGGTCGTGCACGGCGGGCTGAGGCATATCAGCCGCTACGTCTTCGCCGGCGACACGGACGCCCTTGCCGACGAGGTCGCGGCTCTCGGCCGCCCCGGCGCGATCATCGCCGGGCATTGCGGCATCCCGTTCAGCCGCGCCGTCGCGGGCAGCCTGTGGCACAACCCCGGCGCGCTGGGCCTGCCTGCCAACGACGGCACGCCGCGCGCGTGGTATGCGCTGGTCACGGCGGAGGAGGCGGGCCTGCGGTTCAGCCACCACGCCCTGGCCTATGACCACACGGGGGCGGCGGCGAAGATGCGCAAGGCGGGGCTGCCCGAGGTCTATGCCCGGGCGCTCGAAACCGGCCTGTGGCCCGACACGGCGATCCTGCCGGCGCGCGAGAAGGCGGCGACCGGCGTGCCGCTGGCCCCCGCCGCCGCATCTTGGCCGTGACGCGCCGCCGCGGCCCCGCCTAATCCGCCGGATCCACCTGGCGGACGAAATACTCGACCAGGGCGCGCGCTTCCGGCGAATCCCACTCCGCCGGCATGGCGAGGCGCCCGACCTCCCGCCCCGCGGCATCGAAGATGATGGTGGTGGGCAGGATGGTGACGTCGAGGGCGCGCTGCACCCGGCCCATGGGATCGGTGTAGAGCGCGAGATTGGACAGGCGATGTTCGGCCAGGAACGGCGCCGCCTTGGCCGCGCCCTCGCGGTCGAGGTTGAGCGCCACCAGTGCCAGCGGCCGGCCGCGGAAGCGCGCCGCCAGGCGGTCGAGGGAGGGCATCTCGCGGATGCAGGGGTAGCACCAGGTGGCCCAGAAATTCAGGACCACCACCCTGCCGGCGAAGGACGCCAGCGACACCTCGCGGCCGGCGGCGTCGTAAAACACCGGGACGGTCACCGAGCGGGGGTTTCGCTCCAGCTTAAAGTATTGTATTTCCCCTGTGATCCGGGGCGCCCCGTCGGTCCGGAGGGGCGGCGGCCGGGCGACGGCCAGCGCGGTCGCGGCGACGATCAGGGCCGATACCAGCGTACGCGCGAAGTGTCCCGTCCCGGTCTTCATTCCCGCTCCTGTGGGCATTTCACTGTTTAGGGCGTGTCATGGCGAAGGGCAAGATCAACAAGGCCACGCCCCCGGCGAACCGGCTGTGGGGCGGGCGGTTCACCTCGGGACCGGCCGAGGCGATGGCGCGCATCAACGCCTCCATCGGCTTCGACCAGCGCCTGTGGCGCCAGGATATCGCCGCCTCGCGCGCCCATTGCCGGATGCTGATCCGCCAAAAGATCATCCCGGCCAGGGACGGCAAGGCGATCCTCAGGGGTCTCGACGCCGTATGGAAGGAGATCGAGGGCGGGCGCTTCCATTTCCGTGCAGCGCTCGAGGACATCCACATGAACGTCGAGGACCGGCTGACGACACTGATCGGCGACGCCGGCGGTCGCCTGCACACGGCACGGTCGCGCAACGACCAGGTGGCCACCGATTTCCGCCTGTGGGTGCGCGACGCCATCGACGGGATCGAGGCGCGGTTGCGCGACCTCCAGGCCACCCTCATCGCGCGCGCGCGCGAGCACGCCGCGACAGTCATGCCGGGCTTCACCCATATGCAGACGGCCCAGCCGGTCACCTTCGGCCATCACCTGCTGGCCTATGTCGAGATGTTCGGCCGCGACCGCGGCCGCTTCGCCGACGCGCGGGCACGCATGAACGAATGCCCCCTCGGCGCGGCGGCATTGGCCGGCACGTCGTTTCCCATCGACCGGCGGATGACGGCGCGCGACCTTGGCTTCGACCGGCCCATGGCCAATTCGCTCGACGCCGTGTCGGACCGCGATTTCGCGCTCGAATTCCTCGCCGCCGCGGCGATCGCGGCGGGGCACCTGTCGCGCCTGGCCGAGGAGATGGTGATCTTCTCCACCGAACGGTTCGGCTTCGTCCGCCTGTCCGATGCCTTTTCCACCGGGTCGTCGATCATGCCGCAGAAGCGCAACCCCGACGGCGCCGAGCTGGTGCGCGCCAAGACCGGCCGCGTGATCGGCGCGCTGATCGCGCTCGCGGTGGTGATGAAGGGCCTGCCGCTCGCCTATTCGAAGGACATGCAGGAAGACAAGGAGCCGGTGTTCGAGGCGGCGGATACCTTCGCGCTCACGCTCGAGGTCATGACCGGCATGGTCGCCGACATGAGCGTCGACGCCAAGGCGATGCGGGCCGCCGCCGACGGCGCCTATGCCACGGCGACGGACCTCGCCGACTGGCTGGTGCGCGCGGGCGGCCTCACCTTCCGCCAGGCCCATCACGTCGCCGGGCGCATCGTGAAACTGGCCGAGGACCGGGGCGTGCGCCTCGACGCGGTGCCGCTCGCGGACATGCAGGCGATCGAGCCCGGCATCGGCGCCGAGGTGTTCAAAGTCCTGGGCGCCGAACGCTCCGCCGCCAGCCGCACGAGCGAAGGCGGCACCGCGCCCAGGCGCGTACGCGCCGCCATCGCCGCTGCTGAAAAGCGGTTTCTGGCGAAGCCGGGACGCCGCGGACGCGGCAAAGCCCGCGCGCGCCGGTGACCGAATCGCGGTATACTTGAAATATGAACATATGCCGGACAATGACGCCAAAACCGACAGCCGCCAACGCGCGCCGCCACGCCATCCTGTCGCTCGCACTCGCAGCGGCACTGGCGCTGGCGCCGGCGCTTTCCGCCTGCGGCAAGCGCGGCAAGACGGAGCCACCGCCGGAAGCGGACGGCACCTATCCGCGCACCTATCCGGCACCTTCGACCTACCCAGACTACCCTTCAGCCACGGTGCCGCCCGCCAAAGCGCCGCCGGGCGGCGCGACGCGGTGACGCGCGCCAACGGAACCCGGCCCGACACGAATGGACCACTTCACTTACCGTAACTGCGTGCTGCATGCCGAAGGCGTGCCGCTTACCCGCATCGCCGAGGCGGTCGGCACGCCGGCCTACGTCTATTCCTCGGCGACGCTGGAGAACCATTACCGCGCCTTCGCCGACGCCTTCGCGGGACAGAAAGCGACCATCTGTTACGCGGTCAAGGCCAATTCCAACCAAGCGGTGATCCGCACGCTCGCCCGCCTCGGCGCCGGCGCCGACGTGCTGTCGGAGGGCGAGATGCGCCGTGCACTGGCGGCTGGGGTCCCAGCGGGCCGGATCGTGTTTTCCGGCGTCGGCAAGACGCGCGACGAGATTCGCCTCGCGCTCGAACACGGCGTCGGCCAGATCAACGTCGAATCGGAGCCCGAGCTCGACCTTGTCGCCGAGGTTGCCGCGTCGATGGGCACGCGGGCGCCGATTGCGCTGCGCGTCAACCCGGACGTCGACGCCCGCACCCACGAAAAGATCACCACCGGGCGCAAGGAGAACAAGTTCGGCATCGACATCCGGCGCGCCCCCGCGATCTACGACCGCGCGGCAGAGATGCCGGGGATCGAGGTGGTCGGCATCGCCGTGCACATCGGCTCGCAGCTCACCGAACTGGCACCCTTCCGCGACGCGTTCGGGTTGGTGGCGGAGTTGGCCGGAGAGCTGCGCCGGAGCGGCCACGCGATCCGCCGGCTCGACCTCGGCGGCGGGCTCGGCGTCCCCTACCGCGACGAGACCCCGCCCTCTCCCGGCGCATACGCTGCCGTGGTGAAGGAGGCGACAGGGCCCCTCGACGTCGAGGTGGTGCTCGAGCCGGGGCGCCTGATCGCCGCCAACGCCGGCATCCTGCTGACCCGGGTGCTGTTCGTGAAAGCCGGCGATACCCGGACCTTCGTGGTGGTGGACGCGGGCATGAACAACCTGATCCGGCCCGCCCTCTACGATGCCTGGCACCGGATCGTGCCCGTCGCCGAACCGCCGCCGGGGGCGCCGGAACGGCCGGTGGACGTGGTCGGGCCGGTCTGCGAAACCGGCGATATTTTCGCCCGCGACCGGTCCCTTCCCGTGCTACACTCGAACGAGCTTCTGGTCGTGCGGTCGGCTGGCGCGTATGGCGCGGTGATGTCGTCCACCTACAACAGCCGCCCGCTGGTGCCCGAAGTTCTGGTCAAGGACGACGCCTTCGCGGTCGTCCGGCCCCGTCAAACAATAGAACAACTTCTGGGGCTGGACAGCATGCCGGACTGGCTGGTCTGATCGGCCAGGCGTAGCCCGGGCCCCGGCACCCGGATCCTTTGGGGGAAGGAAAAATGCGAGCCGGTTCAAGGTGGCGCGCGTTCGTGTGGAATGTAGCGCACGAGAAATGGTCGGTGGAGTATGAGCCAGGAACCCGAATCCCCCCTTTCGGCGCCCTCGTCGGGCGAAAAGGACCTCGCCCAATTGCACCTCGGTCGCAAGCTGTGGCTGGCGCGCCTCGCGCTGGCGTGGGAACGCGCATGGCCCGCGCTGTGGCCCGCCCTCGGCATCGGCGGGACGTTCGTCGCCCTCGGCCTTTTTGATGTCCTTCCGGTCCTGCCCGCATGGCTGCACGCCATCGTGCTCGTCGCCTTTGCCGCCGGCGTTCTCTATGCGCTGTGGCGCGGCCTCCGCGCCTTCCGCTTTCCCGGCGTCCCGCCCGCACGCCGGCGCATCGAGACCGTCAGCGGTTACACGCACCGACCCCTGACCCTGGCGGCGGACGACCTTGCCGGCGGACGCGACGATCCGAAGGCGCGGGCACTGTGGCAGATTCACCGCGAACGGGTGCTCGCGCGCATTCGCGCGCTGCGCGTCGGCCTCCCGGCGCCGGGGCTGGCGCGGCTCGACCCGCTGGCGCTGCGCGGCGCCCTGATCGTGGTGCTGGCCATCGGCACCGTGGTCGCCTGGGGCGACGGCCTCAACCGCATCGCCCGCGCGCTCTCGCCCGGGGTCGGCTTCACCAAGGGACCGGCGGTGGTGGATGTCTGGATCACCCCCCCGGCCTACACCGGGATGGCACCGATTTTCCTCAGCGCCGGCAAGGACGATCCGGCCCGGAAGAACCTCGTGCTGGCCGGCGCGGGAGCGACGGGGCCCGCCATCGGTGGACCGGCCGCGGCGGCCGCCCCCGTGGTCGTGCCCGAAGGTTCGACCGTGCTTGCCCAGCTTTCGGGCGGCTGGGGCACGCCGAAGTTCGTCGCCGGCGGGTTCGAAGCTGAATTCAAGCCCGTCGCCGACGGCACCTGGAAGGCCACGGCCGTCGTCGCCCCGGGGACCAGCGCCAGAAATCTCGTGGTTCGGCAGGGCACGGGCGATGTCGCGTCCTGGCCGGTGGCCATCCGGCCCGACGCGGTCCCGTCCATCCGCTTGGCCGACGAGCCCGGCACCTCCAGCCGCGGCGCCGTGCGCGTCGACATCGAGGGCGAGGACGACTACGGCTTCCACGGCGCCAAAATGTATATCAGCCGCCCCCGCATCGAGCTTGATACCGACGACGACGAGGGCGAAGAAGCGGCGCTGAAGAAATTCAACGCTTCGCGCGTGATCGACCTGCCCCTGCCCGGCAGCAGCGTGAAAGCGATCAAGGAAACCAGCTATCACGACCTGACCGCGGATCCGTGGGCGGGCATGGAAGTCACGGTCCAGGTGGTCGCCCGCGACGGCGCCGACCAGCCGGCGGTGACCGACCCCGTCGTCATCACCCTGCCGGAGCGCTACTTCCGCCATCCGGTGGCCCGTGCCCTTGTGCTGTTGCGCAAGCGGCTGATCTTCGATCCCGAATCGCGCGAAGACGTGTGGAACGACCTCGTCAACCTCGGCTCCATCCCGGGCTCGTTCAACAACGACAGCGTCGTGATCCTCGCCCTGCAGACGATGGCGCGACGTCTCGGGTCGGACGAGGGCCTCGCCGCCGTCGACGAAGTCCAGAAAGTGATGTGGGAGACCGCGCTCCGGCTCGAGGACGGGCAGTTGTCGCTCGCCGAAAAGCGCATGCGCGAACTGCAGAAGAAGCTGATGGAGGCGCTCAACCGCAAGGACAACGCCGAGATCCAGAAGCTCATGCAGGAGCTCGAAAAGGTGATGTCGGAGTTCCTCAAGGAAATGATGAAGGGCATGAAGGACATGCCACAAATGGCGCAGCCCTTCGATCCCAATTCCACCACGATGTCGCCCCAGGACCTGCAACGCATGCTCGACCGCGCGCGGGAGCTCGCGATGACCGGCAACCTCGACGCCGCGCGACAGATGCTGTCGATGCTGCGCGAGTTGCTGGAGAACCTCAAGAACGGCCGCTTCGCCCAGCGTCCGCAGGGCGACCAGCAGAGCATGCAGATGCTGCGCGACCTTCAGGACATGATGAAGCGCCAGCAGGAGCTGATGGACGAGACCCACCGCCGGTCGCAGGACGGCTCGCGCAACGGCCAGCAGCAGGACCAGCAGGGCGCCCAGCGCCAGGAAGACCTGCAGAAGCAACTCCAGGACCTGCTGCGCCGCTTCGGCGAGATGCAGGGCAAGGTGCCGAAGTCGCTCGGCGACGCCGAACTGGCGATGCGCGAGGCGTTGAAGGAACTGGAGCAGGGCAAGCCGGGGCAGGCGGTGCCGCCCCAGGGCCGCGCGCTCGAGGAAATGCAGCGCGGCGCCGGCGAGTTGATGCAGCAGATGATGCGTCAGTACGGCCAGGGCCGCGGACGCGGCCCCGGTCGGGGCTTCGGCAGGCGCCAGCAGTTCGGAGCCCTGCCGCGGCTGCTCGACCCACTCGGCCGGCCGCTGCCCAATGCCGGCAACTCGGCCTCCGATGACGTCGAGATTCCCGACGAATCCGATACCCAGCGGGCACGCGAAATCCTCGAGGAACTGCGCCGGCGCGCGGGCGAGCTGGGCCGGCCGCTGGTCGAAATGGAATACCTGGAAAGGCTGCTCCGGCGCTTCTGACCGTCCGGCCGGATTACGTCAGGCGGGATCCGCGCGGTCGGCCCGGCGCAGCGTACGGCTTACGAGCGCATCATCCACGGCCGTGCAAATGTCATGCAGCGTAAACGGTTTGGAAATGACCCGGTGGACCAGCTCGTCAAGGTTATGTGCGCGCTGGCGTTCGGCGGCGTAGCCCGACATCAGCAGAATCCGGACATCCGGCTTTTCGCGCGCGACCTTGAGCGCCAGAGAGATACCGTCCATACCCGGCATGACGATGTCGGTAAGCAACAGGTCGAATTCGTCCTCGGTCAGCGCGCCCAGCGCCTCCAGCCCGTCCTCCACGAGCGTTACCTCATGCCCGCGATGCGCCAGCGCGCGGCGAACGAATTCCCGCACCGCACGTTCGTCCTCGGCGACAAGAATGCGCGCCATGATCAACGACCGCTGATGGTGAAATCGATATTGAGCGCCGATGCGTCGGTCGATGGATTCTCGATTCGGGTCACGAACGGCGCCGTCTCGCCCGGAAGCAGGCGCGCCTGGGCGGTGGCGAAGGTCCAGCTCGAGAGATTGTCGCCCCCGTGCGAGCGCAACGACGCCTTGAGCCGCGGCACGTCGCGCACACCGTCGGAATTGTTCGTGACCTCGCCCTTGATGATGAGGACGGCTTTGCTGCCCTCGACGTCGCGGCGATGCTCGACCACCTTGATGGTGAGTCCCTCGCCGAGCCGCGCCGCGTCGATTCCGACCAACGCGTAGAGTCGCTCGGCCGGCGGCCAGGCGCGCACCACGGCGTCACGGGCAAGCACCCCGCTGATGGCGAGCGTCGTGACGACCATCACCAGGACGAGCCAGCCCGCGCGCAACCCGCGCGCCGGCTCGGGCTCCGCCAGCGGGCCAAGCTCCTCGCGCAATCCACGTTCCTCCAGGAGCGCCCGGCGGGTCTCGTCGCGCGCCGCCTGGACCAGCGCCGGCGACACGACGCGCGGCACGTCGTCGGGCACATCAGCCGGTAACGGCGGAGGTTCCGGGGGACGCACCGGCTTGGGCAGGTCGTCCGGCGGCATCTGCGTCCACACGTGGGTGCACTTGGCGCAGCGCACGCGCCGTCCTGCGGATCCGAACCGGGTCGGATCCATTTTGTACCGGGTGGAACAGGATGGACAGGTGACGATCATGGGGGGTATCCAAATCAGCGCCGAAATTTTATAGGCGCAAGTCCGGGCCAGCGCAAGCCGGGACCCCCTGCCGCGGCACCGGCGCGGGGCCGAAAAGTCCCGTCCCTTCAGGGTGATACCGCCGGAATCCCGGGCCGGGGCGGATATTGCCTTTTCGTGCCCCGCCGCCGCCTTCGGTGTATAAATTGCGTAAAGTTCTAAGGATGTTCAACGGGGTGCGCCCCAGATCACACGGAACGCAGATTTGGTCCGTTTCCAGAACGTCGGCATGCGCTACGGGCTCGGCCCCGAGGTTCTTCGCGACGTGAGCCTCCACCTCGCGCCCGGTTCGTTTCATTTCCTGTCGGGCGCGTCGGGGGCGGGAAAGTCGTCGCTGCTCAAGATCATCTACCTTGCCTGCCGTCCGTCGCGCGGACTGGTGAGCCTGTTCGGCGCCGACATCTCGACTCTGTCGCGCGAGGCGCTGCCGCCGCTCCGTCGGCGCATCGGCGTCGTGTTCCAGGATTTCCGCCTGCTCGATCACCTGACCGTGCTCGACAACGTCGCCCTGCCGCTGCGCGTCGCCGGCGTCAAGCGCGCCGAAATCCGCGAGCACGCCTCGGAACTGCTGCGCTGGGTCGGGCTCGAGAACTGCATCAACGCGCTGCCGCCGACGCTGTCGGGGGGCGAGAAGCAGCGCGTCGCCATCGCCCGCGCGGTCATCACCCGGCCGCAGATGCTGCTGGCGGACGAGCCGACCGGCAATGTCGACGATTCCATCGCGCTGCGTCTCCTGCGCCTGTTCGAGGAGCTCAATCGCCTCGGCACCACGGTGCTGATCGCCACCCACAACGAGAACCTGATCCGCCACGCCTTCCACCCGCGCTATCACCTCTCGGGCGGCGAGCTGACGGGTCCGTTCCGCGTCGCGCCGCCGCCGTCGCCGGCCCGGGTGGCCAGTGCCGAGGGGCCGGCATGATGTTCTGGAAGGCGCGCGATCTCGCCCTCGATGCCGATCCGGCGCGGCGCTTTCTGCCCTGGCTGGTGGCGATGATCGTCTACCTCGCCAGCCTCGCGCTCGCCGGCATGATGTCGCTGTCGGCCGCCGTCGACCGCTGGGACCGCGGGCTGACCGGCACCCTGACCGTGCAGATTCCCGCGCCGGCCACGGGCACGGCCGACGATGCCGTCGCCAGGGCGCTGGCTGCCCTGCGGGCGACGCCGGGGGTCGAAAGCGCGCGCGTGCTCGGCGCCGACGAGATTTCGGCCCTGCTCGAGCCGTGGCTCGGGAGCGGCACGCTGGCCGGCGAATTGCCGCTGCCGCGGCTCATCGACGTGCGGGTGCGCGCCGCGGCCGCCCCCGATATCGAGGGACTGACCGCGGTGATGCGCGCCGCCGCGCCCGGCGCCGTCATCGACGATCACAAGAAGTCCCTCGACCGCCTGATCGCGCTGGCCCATACGGTCGAGCTGGTGGCCCTCGGCATCGTCGTGCTGGTGACGCTCGCCGCCGTCGCCACGGTCATCTTCATCACCCGCACCGGGCTCGCGATTCACGCCGGCGGGATCGAGCTCCTGCATCTGATCGGTGCCGCCGACGGCTATGTCGCGCGCCAGTTCCAGGGACAGGCGCTGGAGCTGGCGCTCAAGGGCGGCCTCATCGGCTGCGTCCTGACCGCGGCCACGGTGTTCCTGCTCGGCCGGGCGGCGGCCGCGCTGGGCACCGGCATCCTGCCCGACTTCACCCTGTCGCCGGCGCAGTGGGGGGCGCTCGCCGCGGTGCCCCTCGGCGTCGCCGTGATCGGCATGGTCACCGCGCGGATGACCGTCATGGCGGCGCTCCGGGCGCTGCCGTGAACCCCACCGACGATCCCACCGGCGACCCCGGCGACTCCACCAGGGCCGACGCCCGCCCCCGGCGGCGCGCGCTGCCCGCCTGGGCCCTGGCCGCCGGCGTCGCCGCCGTACTGTGGCTCGGCGGTCTGGTCTGGTTCGCCGAAGGGATACCGGGCACGGTGGAGGATCCGGACAGCACGACCGATGCCGTGGTGGTGCTGACCGGCGGCGCCGGCCGCCTGCGCGCCGGCGTCGACCTGCTGGCGCGCAGCCAGGCGAAGAAGCTGTTCGTGTCGGGCGTCTACCGCGGCGTCGACGTGCAGCAGATCCTGCGCCTGTTGCGGCGCCGGCAGGGCGAGCTCGACTGTTGCATGGTGCTCGGCCACGCCGCCGACGACACCCGCGGCAATGCCGCGGAAACGGCGCGCTGGATGCGCGAGGAGAAATTCACCTCGCTGCGCCTCGTCACCTCCAACTATCACATGCGCCGCTCGCTGCTCGAGTTCCGCCGCGCCATGCCCGGCCTGCGCATCGTTCCCCACCCCACCTTCCAGCCCGGGTTCATGGCCAACGGCTGGTGGAACTGGCCGGGCACGCTGCAGCTCGTGGTCACCGAATACAGCAAGTATCTGGTCGTGCTGATGCGCCCGTGGTAAGCGAGCGGCCATGAAGCTCATCCGCTCGGTCGCCTTCTACATTGCGTTCTACGTCTGGGGCATCCTCGCCGGGGTCGTGTTCCTGCCGACGCTGCTGATGCGCCCGGTGACGGTGCGCCTGACCGGCGCCTGGTGGTCCGGCACCATCATCTGGCTCGCCAAGGTCATCTGCGGCATCCGCTGGGAAGTGCGCGGCCTCGCCAACCTGCCGGCGGGGCCGGTGATCTTCGCCTCCAAGCACCAGTCGGCCTGGGACACGCTGTTCTTTCCCGCCTTCTTCGACCAGCCGTCGGCGGTGGCGAAGGCCGAGCTTCGCGCCATTCCCTTCTACGGCTGGTACTCGCACCGCGCCGGCGCCATCTGGATCGACCGCAAGGCGGGCGGCGCCGCGATCCGCGCCATGATCCGCGGCGCCCGGCGCACCATCGGCGAGGGTCGGCCGATCTTCATCTTTCCCCAGGGTACCCGCACCCGGCCGGGCGAGACGCGGCCCTATCAGCCGGGCGTCGCCGCGCTTTACGCCGGCGCCGGCGTTCCGGTGGTGCCGGTGGCGCTCAATTCCGGGCTGTTCTGGGGGCGGCGCACCTTCATCAAGCAGCCCGGCACCATCGTCGTCGAATGCCTGCCGCCGATCCCCCCGGGGCTCGACCGCGCGGCGTTCATGGCCGCCCTGGAACGGGCCGTCGAGACGGCGACGGTCCGGCTCGAGGCGGAGGCCGGGGCCCCCGCGCCGGCCGTATCGGCCACGGCGGGGACGTGACCCGATGCGCCTCGGGACCGATGTCTTTCTTGTGGATAAACCGGTGGACGACGATTCGGGCCCGCGCGGTGGATTCCGGGCATAACGCCGGAATCATGGTCCGGCCAAGGGCTTGCGGTGGACAACCGATGTGGAAACATAACAGGAACATTTGATTGACGCACCGCGGCGGCCTTCCTACAATGGCCGCCCTTGAATGTGCGGAAAATGATTTTATTTATATATTTCAACTTGTTGTAGGGTATCCGGGCGGCCCGTTCGCGGCTTCCGGCCGGACTTCCGGGTTTCCGCCCGCAACCACGTCGACACGGAGCATGCCATGACCGGCGTCTCGGCCATCTCCCAGCAGATTTGGGACATGAAATACCGGCTGAAAGGGCCGACCGGCGAAGCTGTGGACAAGACCGTGGCCGATACCTGGGCCCGGGTCGCCCATGCGCTGGCCGAGGCGGAAGCGCCGGAAGCCCGCGCCGCCTGGGCCGAACGCTTCCACGGCGCGCTCGAATCCTTCGAATTCCTGCCCGCCGGACGCATCATCGCCGGCGCCGGCACCGGGCGCGCGGTGACCCTGTTCAACTGCTTCGTCATGGGCACCATCCCCGACGACATGTCGGGCATCTTCACCCACCTGCGCGAGGCCGCCCTGACCATGCAGCAGGGCGGCGGCATCGGCTACGATTTCTCGACCCTTCGGCCCAAGGGCGCGCCGGTCAAGGGCGTCGGCGCCGACGCGTCCGGTCCCCTCTCGTTCATGGACGTGTGGGACGCCATGTGCCGCACCATCATGAGCGCGGGATCGCGCCGCGGCGCGATGATGGGAACGCTGCGCTGCGACCACCCCGACATCGAGGCCTTCATCGAGGCCAAGCGCGAACCCGGCCGGCTGCGGATGTTCAACCTGTCGGTGCTGGCGACCGATGCCTTCATGGCGGCGGTCAAGGACGACGCGGCGTGGGAGCTCAAGTTCGGCGGCACCACCTACCGCACCGTGCAGGCCCGCGACCTGTGGGACCGGATCATGCGCGCGACCTACGCCTATGCCGAGCCGGGCGTCATCTTCATCGACCGCATCAACCGCGCCAACAACCTGCGCTACTGCGAGACCATCGCCGCCACCAACCCCTGCGGCGAACAGCCGCTGCCGCCCTATGGCGCGTGCCTGCTGGGGTCGTTCAACCTCGCCCGCCTGGTGCGCGAGCCGTTCACCGAGAACGCGCACCTCGACCTCGCCCGCCTGCGCGCGGTGGTGCCGCTCGCGGTGCGCATGCTGGATGACGCCATCGACATCTCGCGCTTCCCCCTCGACGCCCAGGCGCAGGAGGCCCGTGCCAAGCGCCGCATGGGGCTCGGCGTCACCGGGCTTGCCGATGCGCTGATCATGTGCCGGGTGCGCTACGGATCCGATCGCGCCGTGGCGCTGGCGAGCGAATGGATGAAGGCGATCGAGCGCGAGGCCTATCTCGCCTCCGCCGCGCTGGCCGCCGAAAAGGGCGCGTTTCCGCTGTTTGACAAGGACGCTTACCTGTCGGGCGAGACCGTCGCCGGGCTCGACGCCGACGTGCGCGAGGCCGTTGCCGCCCACGGCATCCGCAACGCGCTGCTTACCTCCATCGCGCCGACGGGCACGATCTCGCTGTTCGCCGACAACGTGTCGTCCGGGCTCGAGCCGGTGTTCAGCTTCACCTACACCCGTCACATCCTGCAGCCCGACGGCGCGCGCAAGGACGAGGAGGTCTCCGACTACGCCTATCGCCTCTACCGCCGCATGCACGGGGACAAGGCGGAGCTTCCCGCCTATTTCGTCGACGCCCAGCGCCTGACGCCGCCCGAACACATCGTCATGCAGGCGGCGGTGCAGAAGCATGTCGACAGCTCGATCTCCAAGACCATCAATGTGCCCGCCGACATCGACTTCGATGCGTTCAAGGACATCTACACCCAGGCCTACGAGCAGGGCTGCAAGGGCTGCACCACCTACCGGCCGAACGAGGTCACCGGCTCGGTGCTGGAGGTCACGCCCGCCGCCGGCACCGATGCCGAGCGCCAGCGCGAACGCGCCGAAGCGGAAGCCCGGGTCCGGGCCGAGGCCGAGGCGCGGGCGCGCCAGGACGAGGACGAGGGCCAGGAGGAACTGCCGCTGGGCGTGCCGCCGGCCCGCCACCGCGACCCGTTCGAGGCCGGCGGCGTCGTCTACATGACCCAGCCTCTCGACCGGCCGGGCGCCCTGCCGGGGCAGACCTACAAGCTGCGCTGGCCGGAAACCGACCACGCCATCTACATCACCATCAACGACATCATCCAGGACGGGCGGCGGCGGCCGTTCGAGATCTTCATCAATTCGAAGAACGTCGACCATTTCGCCTGGACGGTGGGGCTGACGCGCATGATCTCCGCCGTATTCCGCCGCGGCGGCGACGTCTCCTTCGTGGTCGAGGAGCTGAAGGCCGTGTTCGACCCGCGCGGCGGGCAGTGGATGGATGGGCACTACGTGCCGTCGCTGCTGGCCGCCATCGGCAACGTCATCGAGCACCACCTGGTCAATATCGGCTTCATCAAGGGACGCGAGGACATCGCCGCCCGGGCGCGCGAGGTCGCGCGCGAAAAGACGGCGGCCCAGGGCGGCGGCGGTGCCGGCGGCAGCGGCCGGGCCGCGCCCCTCAACCAGTGCCCCAAATGCGGCGAGGCCGGCATGATCCGCCAGGAAGGCTGCGACCTGTGCCTGTCCTGTGGTCATTCCAAATGCGCGTGAGGGCAAGCCTGTTGGCCTTACACGCTGCCCAAAATTCGGCCCCACGTTAAAAAACAACGCTTTTTCAATAACCTGATGAAAAATTGTTAGGTTCGGCCTTGAAATTTAGCCTACTTCTGCCTAAATTCTTCCCTTGAAAGGGAATATTTATGACGATCACGACCGACGAAATCAACAAACGAAAGTCTTTGGTGACTGTGAACGAAGCCGCCCTTCTGTCGGATTCACCGGAGCGGGCTGTTCGCAAGGCAATCGAAGATCGCGTTATTTCTTGCATAAAAGCCAAAGTCAAAAGCGTCGGGCCAAAGACCAGGGAAACCTTGGATGTTTATACAGTGGCGGTCCTTTCCGTGTTGCTGGACATCAATCTGCCTGTATCAAAGGTCGAAAAAATCCGAATCTCGAAGCATCTTAGAAACTGCTTGATGCACGGAAAGTATGAGGACTTTGTTTTGAACAAGTACGTTTTTCTGTCTTCATCAAAAATGGAAGAAACTGCACGAGCGGTTTTTGACAAGACGTCTCGCTATACATCCGTACGGGACGCCTGGGTTCATAGATATCCCGGAATCAAAGGAGGAACCCCCGTAATCAAGGGAACCCGAATGACCGTCTATTCCGTGCTGGGGCGCGTGGAAAACGGCGATAGCCTCAATGATATAGCTAAAGAAAATCCTGATATTCCGCACGAAGCGCTGGAAGCCGCTATCACCTTTGCCAAGGCTAACCCTATGCGTGGGAGACCATCAGGGCGTCCTTGGGAAAAGACATAATGAGATTATTTATCGATGAATGCCTTTCTCCCGGTATTGCCCAAGAGTTAAACGAATCAGGATTTCATGATGCCGCGCACCCCCTCCTCCATGGAGGAAGGGGAATGCAGGATCACAATGTTCTGGCGCGGGCCGCCCGTGAAGATCGTGTGATCGTCACCGAAAATGCGGAGGATTTCCGCGCATTAATAGGATGCGAGGAAATTCATCCGGGGTTGATCATCCTGCCCTGTTGTAATCGTCAGAAAAGCATCGAGCTGATAAATCATGTGGTCGAATTTCTCAAGAGCATGGGTGACCCAATGGACGCAATGGTCAATCATGTCCTCGAGGTAGATGCCGAAGGCAAAATTTCATTTCACGAACTGCCTTCATCCAACATCCCAGATTGATGCTGATTGCACCAATTTAAGTAGTTCGTGCAACGGCCCGTCGGGGAGACCGAGCTCGTCGAGGTGGCGGAGCGTGTTCTCCAGATAATCGAGATTGGTGCCGCCTTCGCCGACGCATTCACGAATGATGCGCGCCGCCTCTTGCGCCGGCAGCCCGCCCGCATAATGCGGATGGCGGCGGTCCACCACATAGGTTTCCGCCCGCACCCTCTGGCCATCTGCCAGCTGGAGGCCAAACGTGCGACGGCGATAGATCGGCGTGCCCAGTTCGCGTTCGTCCAGATATGTAAGGACGCCCGTCGCTTCACCGGCGGCAACACGGTAGGCGATGCCCCGGCATGCACCGCCGCGATCGAGCCCCAGCACAAGGCCGGGGTTGGATTCGGTACCGCGCCACTGCCGGGACCACACGCAAAGCGCCCGGTGGCGGCCGCGCAGAAGCGCCGTTTCGCGTTGCGCGAAGCGGAAACCCGGTTTCCACATCAGCGAGCCGTAGCCGAAAATCCAGAGATCGCCGTCCGCCATGTTCCCGCCACGATCCTTCGCGACATTGGCCTCGCCCGGTCCCCGGCCCGCGCGCTTTAACGGCGCCGCCATTGCCGCTACAGTGCTCGCGCGCCCTCCGTCGCCCGAGGCGGCGCGATCGTTCATGTAACCCCGGTGATTCGCCCCGTGCAAGACGTCCGTACCGACCCCATGGCATCGCGCCCGATGACATCGCGCATCGTGTACGGGTTGTTCGGCCTCTGCCTCGCCGCCGTCGCCATCGTCACCGGGCTGTGGTTCACCGGCGCCGCCCAGGTGCGCGAGCAGATCGCGCGGTCGGGACGCGCGCTCGCCGGCGAAGCCGGCGCCTTCACGGTGGATACCCTTGATATCACCGGCTTTCCGTTTTCGTTCGAGGCGACCCTGGGCGGAATCGCCGTGCTCGGCCGCGATGCGCGCGGCACCTGGGAGTGGCGCGCCGACCGCGCGCTGGTCCAGCTTTCGCCCTGGCTCGGCCGCGACGCCACCTTCGACCTCGCCGGCCGCCACAAGCTCCGCTTCCGCGCCGGGCGGGTGCCACTCGACCTCGACATCACCGCCGCGCGCGCGCCGGGCGAGGCGCGGTTCGGCGGCGCCGGGGAACCCGACATCTACACCCTCGCCCCCGAAAACGTGACGCTGCGCGACATCACCTCCGGCTCGACCCTCAAGGCCGAGGCGACCTCGTTCCAGCTGTTCCTCTATCCGCCGCCGGAGCGCCGGGCCGGCAACACGCAGCCGGCGGCAGGGGTGCTGGTGGACCTCAACGGAATCGACCTTCCGGCGGGGATGTCCAGGTTCCTCGCGCCCAGGCTCACCAAGCTCGCGGCCGAGATCCAGGTCCTCGCCGACCTGCCCGTCCCCGTGGACCGCCGCAACATCGCGCGCTTCCGCGAGGCCGGCGGCAGCGTCGAGGTCAAGAACCTGTTGCTCCAGTGGGGCCCGACGACCATCGACGGCTCGGGGACGGTGACGCTCGACCCGGGCCTGCAGCCGGAAGCCTCCTTCGCCGCGCGCATCGCCGGCTTCGAGGAGACCGCCGACGCCCTGGTGGCGGCCGGCCTCATCCGCCAACAGGAGGCCCAGGGGGTGAAGCTCCTGCTGTCGCTGATGGCGCGGCGGTCGGATCCCGGCCGCAGCGCCGAGATTCGCGTGCCGATCACGATCCAGGACCGCGCCATCTTCATCGGTCCGGCCCGCCTCGCGCGCATGCCGCAAATCCGCTGGTAGCGGCGGTTCACTCCTCGCCACAGTACGTCATGGCCCGGCCCTCGGGCCATCCATGTGCGGAGCGATCTGGATGCCCCGCCTTCGCGGGGCATGAAGGAAGAGGGGACGGGGGCACGACGAAAAACGTCAACCGGGGACCCGTCACCGGCCGCGCAGGTCGGAGCCTCAGGCCTGGCCGGCCTCGACGATGGAGCGGCGGATGGCGCGGGTGCGGGTGAACCATTCCTCCAGCGCCTTGCCGTCGCCGTAGCGGATGGCGCGCTGGAGCGCGGTCAGGTCCTCGTCGAAGCGGCCCAGCATCTCCAGCACCGCGTCCTTGTTGGCGAGGAAGATGTCGCGCCACATCACCGGGTCCGAGGCGGCGATGCGGGTGAAATCGCGGAACCCGCCGGCGGCGAACTTGATCGCTTCCTGCTGCAGCGTGTTTTCGAGCTCGGTCGCCGTGCCGACGATGGTGTAGGCGATCAGGTGCGGCAGGTGCGAGGTGATGGCCAGCACCATGTCGTGATGGCGCGGGTCCATGGTATCGACCTGGCTGCCGACGGCGCGCCACAGGGCGGCGACGCGCGCGACCGCGCCTTCGTCGGTGCCCGCGACCGGGGTGAGGATGCACCAGCGCCCTTCGAACAGTTCGGCGAAGCCGGCCTCGGGCCCGGATTCCTCCGTCCCGGCGACGGGATGGGCCGGCACCAGGTGGACGCCGTCGGGCAGGTGCGGACGGACCGCGTCGATGACGCTCTGCTTGACCGAGCCCACGTCGGTGACGATGGCGCCGGGCTTGAGCGCCGGCGCAATGGCGCGGGCGACGGCGCCGCTGGCGCCGACCGGCACGGCGATGACGACGAGGTCGGCGCCCTCCGCCGCGGCCGCCGGATCGGCTTCGGCCCGGTCGATGAAGCCGAGGCGGAGCGCCGTCGCGCGGGTCTGCTCCGTGCGCGCGGCGCCGACGATCTCGCCGGCGAGATTGCCGCGCTTGATGGCATGCGCCAGCGACGAGCCGATCAGCCCGAGGCCGATGATGGCGACGCGGTCGAAGCGCGCGTCGCCGCCGGCGGTCGGCTCAGCCACGGCTTTGCCCTCCGGTAGCGCCCGCCTTGCGCTCCGCCATGAAGCGGGTGAGCGCGTCGCACACCGCCTTGCATTCCTCGGTCCGGCCGACGGTGATGCGCAGCGATTCGGGCAGGCCGTAGCCGGCGACGCCGCGCACGATGATGCCGCAGTCCTTGAGGAAGGCATCGGCCGCCGCGGCCTCGGCCTCCGCCGAAAAGCGGGCGAGCACGAAGTTTCCTTGCGACGGCGGCACGGTAATCCCCGCCGCACGGAGCGCCTCGGTCATGCGCGCCCGCATGGCGGCGTTGTGGCGCGCCGCGGTGTTTTGGTGGGCGCGGTCGGCCAGCGCGGCGATGCCCGCCGCCTGGGCCGCGGTCGAGACGTTGAACGGCATGCGCAGGCGGTTGAGCACGTCGACGATATGCGCCGGACCATAGGCCCAGCCGATGCGCAACCCGCCGAGGCCGAAGATCTTGGAGAACGTCCGGGTCATGACGACGTTGTCGTTGTCGTTCTCGTTCACCAGCGCGATGCCGGCGTCGTAATCGTCTGCGGTGACGAATTCGGCGTAGGCCGCATCGATCACCAGGATCACGCCGTCGGGCAGGCCGCGGCGGAGGCGGCGCAGGGCGTCGGCGTCGAGGTAGCTTCCGGTCGGGTTGTTCGGATTGGCGATGTAGACGAGCCGCGTCCGGTTGCCGGCCCGCGCAATCAGCGCGTCAACGTCCGCCGTCAGGTTGGTTTCGGGCACCTTCACCGGCACCGCGCCGACGGCGCGGGCGGCAATGGGATAGATCAGGAACCCGTGTTCGCTGTAGAGCACCTCGTCGCCTTCGCCGGCGTAGCCGCGCGCCATCTGGCCGAGCAGCTCGTCGGAGCCCGCGCCGCAGACGATGTGCGCGGGATCGAGGCCGAAGCGCGCGCCGATCGCTTCCCTGAGGGCGGTGGAGCCGCCGTCGGGGTAGCGCGCCAGCGTCTCCGAAGCCGCCCGGAAGGCGGCGAGCGCCCTGGGCGACGGGCCGAGCGCGCCTTCGTTGGACGACATCTTGATCGCCGCGTCCCGGCCGGCGATCCGCGACTGTCCCCCTTCGTAGGGGGTGATATCGAGGATTCCCGGACGGGGCGCGATGGACCGCCCGGTCGGAGCCTTCCCGGTCATGTCCCGGCGGTCCCGGTGAGCCGGAGCGGCACCGCGTAGGCGCCGACCACGACGACGTCCCGCACGCCGTCGCCGAGCGCCGTCCGCAGGCGGTTGAGCACCGCGTCCGCGGGCTTGAGGAACCCGTCCACCTCGACGATGAAGGTCGTGCCGCCGCCGCCGAGACCGGCGCTGTGGCGAAGGGTCAGGCCGGCGTCACCGCAGGCGGTGGTAATACCGGCTCGGCTCAGCGATTGGGCGAGTTCGATGGCGATGAGAGAGCGGTCGTCGCTCGACGCCTCGGGCGCCATGGCGGCGACGGCGAGGCCCGCGGTCATGCCCACCTCGGGCTCGAGCCCCTCGGCCACCGGCAACCGCGCGACGACGCGCGGCGCACCGTCGCCCAGCAGCAGGCGCCACCACGGGTCGGTTTCCTCCACCGATGGGAACGGCACCACGGCGACATCGGCCCTGCCCTCGGCGACGGCGGCGATGGCCTGGGCGGGGCCCGAGGCGCCGGTCATCGGCGTGCTGGTCCCGTACTGGCCGCGCGCCAGGCTCCAGCAGGTGGCACCACCTTCGGGCGCGCAGACCGCGACGGAAAATCGCCCCTGCACCCGCAGGGCCGCCGACATGATCTCGCGCCAGACGCGGACCACGGTCAGCGGGTCGAATCCGTTACCCGACATGGCAACAAGGCGGCGCAGCACCTCCGCCTCCCGGCCCGGGCGCAGCATGGGCGTGCCGAGGCCGGCCTTGAGGGGCGCGACCTCCGCCGCCAGTCGGGCACGGCGGATCAGGAGGGCGATCAACTCGTCGTCGAGGCGATCGATTTCGCCGCGCAGATCGTTCAGGTTCGGGCCTGTCATGTTACGGGTGTCCGATTGGCTCGCCGGCGCCCCGCCAACGGTGCGGGGGTGCCGAAACAGGTCGCTAGTCTTACCGGCAAGAGCCTGTAAAATCAAAGAAAACGTTGACATCCCCTGCGCGGCTGCCTAGCAATCGGCCGCCTCCGGGCGTATGGTCCGGCGGCGGGGAACGCGCCGGGACGCGCGCCTTCCCGCCCGGCCGGGCGGGGCGACGAACGAGGATCACGAGGCATGGTGACCGAGACCAGTCCTGAGGACGGCACGGCCGAGCGCGCGCCCTCGGGGGCCCTCGAGGGCCAGCGGGCCGTGCTGGCCGAGACGGTGCCCCTGAGCCTCGATTCCGGGGCGACGCTGGGCCCCATCTCCGTCGCCTACACCACCCAGGGGCGGCTCAACGCCGACCGGTCCAACGCGGTCCTCATCTGCCATGCCCTGACCGGCGACCAATACGTCTCCGGCATCCATCCGGCGTCGGGCAAGCCCGGCTGGTGGGACACCATGATCGGGCCGGGCAAGCCGCTCGACCCCGGGCGCTATTTCCTGATCTGCGCCAACATCCTCGGCGGCTGCA
>WHSO01000025.1 GCA_009380075.1 Alphaproteobacteria bacterium
ATCCACGCTCATGACAATGTAAGGTCATGATCGCCGGGATTCACTGACTTTCCCGTTAACGGCAAAAAAAGGCACCATGATGGCGCGGCCGACCACCCTGGTACGGCTCACTGGCCGTTTTCGCGAGCGCGGCGTTCGAAATAGGCGTCCACCGCCTCGGTGATGGCCCTGGCCAGTTCGACCCGGTATGAGGGCTTGAGCAACCGCGCTTCGTCCGCGCTATTGGAAAGATAGCCCATTTCGATCAGGACGGAGGGCACATCCGGCGCCTTGAGTACGGCGAAACCGGCGAAGCGGTGCGATTTTCGGACAAATTTCGTCAAATCCGTCATATCGTCTACCAGGACGCGGGCGAAGGCGGCGGAATGGTTCATGGTCTCGCGCTGGGCCAGATCGATGAGGATGTTGGTGACTTCCGTCGATTCTCCTGTCAGGTCCATGCCGGCGATCAGGTCGGCCTTGTTCTCCTTCGCGGCGAGGTCGGCCGCCTCCTTGTCCGACGAGGTTTCCGAAAGGGTATAGACCGCGGCGCCGCGTACCTTGCGGTTCGCGATCGAATCGGCATGCAGGCTTATGAACAGGTCGGCCCCGGCCGCGCGCGCGATGCCCACGCGCTCGCGCAGGCGGACGAATGTGTCCTTGTCGCGCGTCAGCACGACGCGGTAACGACCGCGCCGGGCCAACTCCTTTTGTAACTGTTGCGCCATGGCGAGTGTCACGAATTTCTCGTAAACCTTGCGGCGGCCGACGGCGCCGGGATCGATACCGCCGTGCCCCGGATCGATCACCACCACTTTTTTCCTGGCCGCCGGTGCCGGCCGGGGAGGCGGCACGATCACCGCGGTCCGGGCCGGCGGTTCGGCCTTGGGCGCGTCCGGACGTGCGAGATGGCGGGTAAAGGCTTCCGCCGTCACCGGCGCAAGATCGAGGACCAGCCGCCACGGCCGGGCCCCGACCGGCGGAATGTGGAAGAGCTTGTCCACAAGGGCCGGCCTGGTCAGGTCGAGCACCATGCGCGAGCGGCCCGGTGCGAACTGTCCGAAGCGGAAGCTGCCGACGAACCCACGGCCGCGCTCGCCGCGCGCCGGGTCGATGCGCCAGTCGACGTCCGGAAGATCAAGCACGATGCGCAGGGGACCGCCCAGTTCGAAGGCGATGGCGGGCAGCTTCGCATCGGACTCCAAGACGATTCGAAGCTTTTCGGAATGCACGCCGATACGGATTTCGCTTACCGCAGGCGCCGCCCGGGCGGGGTTGAACGCGGTCAGGGCGCCGATACCGAGTACGGCGACGAAGAGCGCAAAGAGGACCTTGTTTGTACACACCATCTTGGGGTTCCAGCACGCTTGTACACAAAATATATCAGAGTTTCACGGCTTTTTACTCTGTCAGGGATCACGCCGGCCCCTGGTCGCCCCTAACCCCTCGCCGAACAATGTGATTGTGGAAGACCCACCTTGCGCCTATGTTAATAAATGTGAACCGCCTCCGGTCGGCCATATTCGGGCAAGTGTCCCGGATATTGGCGGCGCAGCGGGCCCCTTCCAGCCGATTTCAAAGTCGTCGGCGCCTTCGGGTTCCCGGTACGCTCAGACGGTATGGAGGATTGTTGAAGATTGAAGCCGGTGTTCCGGGCCTGGCGGTGTCGCCGGCCGGAGGGCAGGCCGGTCCCCCTCCCCGCATTCCATCGCGCGGGTCGAGATCAAGGCCAACGGCTTCGCAGACATAGCAGGCGATGCGCTGCCCCTCGCGGGCTTGGCGGCATTGCCGCGGAGAAAAATGAAATGACGAAGCGCATGCTTATCGATGCGACTCATCCCGAGGAAACACGGGTAGTCGTACTGGCCGGTAATCGGCTCGATGAATACGATTTCGAAACTTCCACGAAAAAGCAGCTCAAGGGCAATATCTACCTCGCCAAGGTGACGCGGGTGGAGCCGTCGCTCCAGGCCGCGTTCGTGGAGTTCGGCGGCAACCGGCACGGGTTCCTCGCGTTCAGCGAAATCCATCCCGACTACTATCAGATTCCGGTCGCCGACCGCGCCGCACTGCTGCGCGAACACGAAGAGGAACTCGCCGCGGAAGCCGCGGCGGAAGAGGCGGAAGACGACGAAGTGGCGGAGGCCGAGGCCGAGGCCGACGTCGAGGCGGCGCCCGAACCGCCGGAGGAAATCGCGCGAGAGGTTCCCGCGAATCTCGATCCCGAGGCGGAAGCCGTCACCGCCACCGAGGTAGAATCCGATTTCCCGTCGACCGAAGTCGAAGCGGCACCCGGTGAGGAGGCCGAGGGCTCATCCGCTGCCGAGATGCTGTCGCCGGACGACGGCGCGGCGGAAGATGTCCTGCACGACCTGCCCCCGTCTCCTCCGGCCGAGGACATCGGCGGCGACGACGCCGACACTCATCATGAAGAACGGCGACGCAGCCGGCCGCGACGCCACCGCTACAAGATCCAGGAAGTCATCAAGCGCCGGCAGATCCTTCTGGTCCAAGTGGTGAAGGAAGAGCGCGGCACCAAGGGGGCGGCGCTGACGACCTACCTGTCGCTGGCGGGCCGTTACTGTGTGCTGATGCCGAACACCGCCAAGGGCGGCGGCATTTCGCGAAAGATTACCAATGCGGGCGATCGCAAGCGCATGAAGAGCCTGATTTCCGACCTCGAAATTGCCGACGGGATGGCCGTGATCCTGCGCACCGCGGCGGTCGAGCGGTCGAAGGCCGAGCTCAAGCGCGACTTCGAGTTCCTCATGCGCGCCTGGGACCAGGTGCGGGAACTGACCCTGAAGTCCATCGCGCCGACGTTGGTCTACGAGGAAGCGAACCTCATCAAGCGGTCGATCCGCGATCTCTACACCAAGGACATCGACGAAGTGCTGGTCGATGGCGACGAAGGATACAAGACCGCGAAAGAATTCATGCGCATGCTCATGCCGAGCCATGCGAAGAAAGTGCAACCCTACAAGGACCCGGAAATACCGCTGTTCCACCGCTACCAGGTGGAAGCGCAGCTCGATGCCATGCATTCGGCGCAGGTACAGCTTAAGTCCGGCGGATACATCGTCATCAATCCGACCGAGGCTCTGGTGTCGATCGACGTCAACTCCGGCCGGGCAACGCGCGAACGCAATATCGAGGAAACGGCCTACAAGACCAACCTGGAGGCGGCGGATGAAATCGCCCGCCAGTTGCGCCTGCGCGACCTCGCCGGGCTGATCGTCATCGATTTCATCGACATGGCGGAGCATCGCAACCAGCACACGGTGGAGCGGCGCATAAAGGACGCCATGCGCAGCGACCGCGCCCGCATCCAGATCGGGCGCATCAGCGCGTTCGGCCTGCTTGAACTGTCGCGCCAGCGCCTGAGGCCGAGCCTGATCGAGACATCGACCCAGCCCTGCCCCCATTGCCACGGCACCGGGCTGATCCGCTCCACCGAATCGGCGGCGCTGCACGTGCTGCGCGCCATCGAGGAAGAGGGTATCCGCCGCCGCTCCATCGAATTACGCATCTCGGTCCCGAGCTCGGTCGCCCTTTACGTGCTCAACCAGAAGAGGGCGATGCTGCGCGGCATCGAAAGCCGCTACGGCTTCAACGTGCTGATCAACGCCGACGACAGCCTGATTCCGCCCGACTACGCGCTGGAGAGGGTCGAGGGCCGCCCCGTCGGCGAGGCGGACCGGCCGGAGGCCGTGGCAACCGAACCCGAAAGCCCGGAGATCGAGGACGACGTCTTCGACGAGGACGAGGCCGAGACGCAGGACGATGCCAGCGCTCCGCCGCGTCAACGCGACGGCAACGAGGACCGCGGCGGTCGCCGCCGCGGACGTCGCGGTCGCCGCGGTCGCCGAGGTGAAGGCAGTGGCGATGGCGCAACATCCGGGCGGACACCGGCGGACGATCTTGCCGCCGCACCCGCCGATGGCCCGTCGGACGCGGTCACTGCGGATGGTGGCGACGCCCCGGTCGAAGGATCAGCCGATGCGGCCGACCAGGCCCAGGGCGCCCCGTCCAAGCGCCGCCGGCGTGGACGCCGCGGTGGCCGTCGCCGCGGACGCAACCGCGATGGGGACCAGTCCCCTGCCGCCGAGGCCCAGGCGCAGGGCTCCGCGGTCATGGACAGTGCCGCCGCCGATACACACGTGAACAACGGCGACGCCACGGATGCCCCGGGCGACGATCACGACGTCGCGCCCCCAACTGAGGACGTCAACGGCTACACGAACGCGGACGCACCCGCACCGGCAGCGGCGCAAAACGGGGAAGCCCGCATCGAAACGCACGATTCTCCGGCGCCGGCCGAGGTGACCATGGAGCCCGAGGTCGCGGCCAAGACGGACGCACCGAAACGCAAGGGTTGGTGGAACCGCTTCGGCGGGTAACTATCCTGTGATCCGAGGCACGCGAAAGCCCCGCCCTGAGGCGGGGCTTTCTTCATACGGACGACTCCGCCCTACCGCGCCGTCGTGCGGCGCTGCCACCACACCTCCAGACGGCGCACCGCCTCGCGCATTTCGTCGCTCGATCCGGCGTAGCTGAACCGGACGTAGTCCTTGCCGCGGACCACGTCGAAATCCAACCCCGGCGTCACCGCCACACCGGCGTCGTTCAGGATCTCGCGGGCGATGTCCGGACTTTCACCGCCGAACGCACCGATCCCTGCATATATGTAAAACGCGCCGTCGGCGGGGGCGAAGGGGCCGAAACCGCAGCGCGGCAACCCTTCGAGCAGCACCTCACGGTTTTCGGCGTAGCGGCGCACATTGGCGTCGAGGTCGCCCTTGCAGGCGAACACGACGCACGCGGCGTGCTGCGACAGCGTCGGCGGCGAGATGAACAGGTTCTGCGCCAGGCATTCAACGACGCGCGCGAGATCCGGCGGCACCACCATCCAGCCGAGCCGCCAGCCGGTCATGGAGTAGTACTTCGAGAAGCTGTTGATGACGATGGCGGACGGGGTGAGATCCGCCAGCGTTACGGCCGGTTTGCCGTAGGTGATCCCGTGATAGATTTCGTCGGAGATGACGCGCACGCCGTTCGTCGCGCACCAGCCGACCAGGCGCCGGATGTCGTCGGGCACCAGCATCGAGCCCGTGGGGTTGGCCGGACTGGCGAGGATCAATCCGTCGGGCGGGTACGGCAGGGCGGACAGCAGGTCCACCGTCGGCTGGAATCCGTCGGCCCGTTCCGCCGCCAGCGGCACCGGCTCGACGTCGAGCGCGGCGAGGATATTGCGGTAGCCGGGATATCCCGGTGTGGCGAAGGCGACCCGGTCCCCCGCATCGAAGGCGGCGAGGAACGCCAGCACGAACGCGCCGGACGAGCCCGCGGTGACGGCGATGCGTCCCGCGTCGACCGCGACGCCATAGCGGGCACGGTAGTCGTCGGCGATGGCCCGGCGCAGTTCCGGCACCCCGAGGGCCTCGGTATAGCCCAGCCGTTCGCTCTCAAGGGCGCGGGCGGCGGCCTCAATCACCCCCGCCGGCGCGGCGGTGGAGGGCTGGCCCACCTCGAGGTGCACGACGTCGTGGCCCGCGGCGACGCGGGCATTGGCGGCGGCCATTACGTCCATGACGATGAACGGGGCGATGCGGCCGCGTCGGGATGCCTTGATCGCCATACCGTCGCCGGCGCGTCAGTTCTGTTGCGCGAGACCGAAGGCGCGGCGGTCGGTGCGCACGTCGCACAGGCTGCGTTCGGCGTCGAACCCGCGCGGGCAAATGAGGATATTGGCGCGCCCGAGCGACGGCGCGGTCACGATCTGGTGCCCGCTCTTGCGCAGGCGATCGGCGATGGCACGCGCATCGGCGCGATCCTCGATCACCACGTGGTCGGGCCGCGCCGGATGATAGAACCGCGGCGCCGCCAGCATGGCCTCCGCGGTGTCCTTCGTTTCCAGCGTCTTGACGGCGGCCGTAGCAAGGGTGATCGGCACAATCGCGCCGCCTGTCGCCGCGCCCAGGAACTCGAGCTGCTGCTGGGTGTCGCTCCGCACTATCATGAGGCCGAGCGCCGCCGTGCCCTTTCCCTCCGGATCGGGCGGCGCGGCGATGACGATGCCGGTTTCCCGGGCCAGTTTCCCGGCGCCCATGGTGCCGTTCATGGTGAAGGCGCAGGCCACCGCCCGACCGAACACATCGAGCGCGATGATGCTGGTCGAACCCTGATCCGCGGGCTCGACGAAAGCCGAGGCGCGGTCCATAACCGGCGCAGGGCCAGCGGTGTCACGGCCGAGGCCTTCCATGAGCCGGTCGATGCGCCCCTCGGACACGAAGGAGTCCCCGTCGCCGATACCCCCGGGCGTGGCGAACCAGCGCCCGGCATCGGCGAAGGCCCGCCGTGAAACCTCCGCCAGGAGATTCGCCCGTTCGTCCGAGCCAAAATCGGACCATGCCCCCTCGCGATAGAGCATCGCCCAGGCCTGGGCGGTGACGACGCCCGCCGGTGTCGGCGGAAAAAGGGCGAGCTGGTTGCCGCGCTCCACCGTCACCACCGGACGGAAATGCGGGACCAGGCCACGCAGGCCCTCCGCCGTGAGCAGGGTCCCAGCGCGGGCGTAATCGGCCACGATCCGGCGGGCGAGTGGACCGGAGTACATCTGCGCCGGCTGGCGGCGCAGCATGCTCAAAGTCGCGGCCAGGGCCACCTGCTGGACCGGCGCGCCCTCTGCCACAGGATGGCCCAATTTGTCGGCGAAGATTTGCGCCATCCCCGGTGCGCTGACGCGTCCCGGTGCGCGTGCCACGGCGCGGGCAAAGGCCCGGCTCGCCGGGTGGCCAAGCCGGGCCATGCTCTCGGCGGGGCCGACCAACTGGGTCCATGGCAGGTGTCCGTATTTCGCGTGCAGCGCCTGCATCGCGCGCGGCGCGAGTGGCGCCACCTGGCCGGCGAAAGGACCGGAGGTCGGATGTGTGAACTCGATCGCCTCCTCCACCGCCTTGACCTTGTCGTGGACGAGGCAGACGCCGCCGGCACCGAGGGACGCGGCCGTGGGCAGCGTCACCGCCATGGTGAAGTAGGCCGCCACTACCGCGTCGGCGGCGCTGCCACCAGTGGCCAGGATGTCGCGCGCCGCCAGCACCGCCTGGGGCTCGTCGCCGGCGACGGCGCCGTTGAAGCCCTGGACATAGCCTTCGGCACGGGAGTCGAGGCCGGGAAGGCGCGAACAGCCCGACGCCAGGATCAGGGCTGAACACGCGCCAATGACGATTTGACCGGCGCGCGACCGACGCCTAACCTTGCCGGCCCAATGAGTGAGATCGATCATGCTTGGACTCTTCAGAACGCGTGCAGCGGTCCTCTTGACGTTGATTGTTGCTGTCTTTGGCGGGCTCTGGAACAAGGCCCAGGCGGCCAGCCTGATCCGCGACGCGGAGGTGGAAAATACCATCCGCGCCTATGCGACGCCACTGTTTGAGGCGGCCGGTCTTCGCCCCCAGGACATCGACATTTTCGTGATCGGCGACCCGACCCTCAACGCCTTCGTGGCCGGGGGCCAGAACCTGTTCGTCAACACCGGATTCCTGATCAAGACCCGCGACGCGAGCGAAGTGATCGGCGTGATCGCCCACGAAACCGGCCATATCGCCGGCGGGCATCTGGCCCGGTTTTCCAGTCGAATCAACACATCGTCCAACGTCGCGCTGGTGACGACGCTGCTCGGGCTGCTGACCGCCATCGCCAGCGGCTCCGGCGAGGCGGGGGTCGCCGTCTCGCAGGCCGGGCAGGGCCTCGCGCTGGGCAATCTCCTCGCCTACAGCCGGACGCAGGAATCCTCGGCCGACCAGGCCGGGCTCGGGCTGCTTGACCGTACCGGGCAGTCGGCGAAGGGGCTCGCATCCTTCCTGCGCACCATCGAGAACCAGGAGTTCCTGAGCCCCAACAACCAGGACCCCTACGTCCGCACCCACCCGGTGACGCGCGAACGCGTCCGGCAGGTCGAACAGCACCTGAAGAAATCCCAATACAGCGGCACCAAGCCGTCACCGCAACTGGAGGAAATGCACCGGCGCATGGTGGCGAAGCTGGTTGCCTTCACCGATTATCCGGAGACGGTCTTCAACCGCTATCCCGAAAGCGACCGCTCCGTCGCCGCGCGCTATGCCCGCGCCATCGCGTATTATCGCATTCCCGATCTCGGCAAGGCCCTGCCGCTGGTGGATGGCCTGATCCGGGACGAGCCGAAGAACCCCTATTTTCATGAGCTCAAGGGCCAGATCCTGTTCGAGAACGGACGCATTGCGGAATCGCTCGCGCCGAACCGGGAAGCGGTCCGATTGCTGCCCGATTCGGCCCTGTTGCGCCTCGGTCTCGCCCGTTCCCAGATCGAAAGAAACGATCCGGCATTGAACAAGGAAGCGGTCGAAAACCTGCTGTTCACAACCCAGGCGGAACCGTATTACGCCTTCGGCTGGGACCAGCTCGCCATCGCCTACGGACGCGACGGCCAGCTCGGCATGTCGGCTCTGGCGCAGGCCGAAGGTGCTCTGGTGCGCGGCCGGAAAAAAGACGCGCTGTCCCACGCCGCCCGTGCCGAAAAGCGCCTCGACAAGGGATCCGCCGCCTGGCTGCGGCTGCAGGATATCAAGCGGGTCGCCAAGGAAAAAGATACGAGATAGACGCCCTATTCCGCGTCGGGCTGCTTCGAAGGCTGGGCCGCGTCGAAGGCGGTGAGCTTCATGCATGCACCGAAGATGTCCATGACCTTCGGATAGGCATCAAGCGGGCATTCCAGCCGCTTGGCATTGAAAATCTGCGGTACCAGGCAGATGTCGGCAAGGCCGGGCACGTCGCCATGACAGAAGGTTCCCGTGCGCGCATCGCCCGCAAGCGCCGCCTCGAACGCTGCGAGGCCCTTCGCCACCCAGTGCCGATACCAGGCATTGCGCGCCTCGTCCGACTGGCCCATCTCGTTCTTGAGGTAGAACAGAACCCGCAGGTTGTTGAGCGGATGCAGGTCGCAGGCGATGGCCAGCGCCAGCGCGCGCACCCGCGCCCGGCCGGCCGGCTTGGTCGGCAGAAAGGGAGGCGACGGATAGGTCTCGTCCAGGTATTCGAGGATCGCGAGGGACTGGTTCATGGTCTCGTCCCCGTCCACCAGGACTGGAACCAGCTGCTGCGGATTCATGGCGGTGAAGGCATCCGCGAATTGTTCGCCGCCCTTGCGCGTCAGGTGGACGAAATGGCGCTCCGGGACGAGCCCCTTGAGATTGATGCCGATGCGCACGCGAAAGCTCGCGGAGGAACGAAAGTAATCGTAGAGCTGCATGGATCCCCCAAAAGGACGAGGACGGCGGGCGGCCCTGTCAGATCAGCCCGGACAGCGGCGACGAGGGATCGGCGTAGCGCTTCTTCCCCATGCGCCCGGCAAGGTAGGCGAGCCGCCCCGACTCGACCGCGAGTTTCATCGCCCGGGCCATGGTCACGGGCTGCCTGGCCTCGGCAATCGCGGTGTTCATGAGCACGCCATCGCAGCCGAGCTCCATCGCCACCGCCGCATCGGACGCGGTGCCGACGCCCGCATCCACAAGCACCGGCACGCGGGCATTTTCCTTGATGATGCGGATATTGACCGGGTTCTGGACGCCAAGGCCCGAGCCGATCGGCGCCGCCAGCGGCATAATGGCGACGCAGCCGATCTCCTCCAGGCGCTTGGCCTGGATTGGATCATCGGAACAATAGACCATCACCTTGAAACCTTCGTTCACCAGCACCTCGGCGGCGCGGACGGTTTCCGGCATGTCCGGGTAGAGGGTTTTCTGGTCGCCGAGAACCTCGAGCTTGACGAGGTCCCACCCCCCCGCTTCGCGCGCCAGGCGCAGCGTACGCACGGCCTCGTCGGCGGTATAGCAGCCGGCCGTGTTGGGCAGGTACGTGTAACGGCGGGGGTCGACGTAATCGACCAGCATCGGCTTTCTCGAATCGCTGATGTTGACCCGGCGAACCGCGACGGTGACGATCTCCGCGCCGGATGCCTCGATCGCGCGCGCCGTCTCGTCGAAATCCTTGTACTTGCCCGTGCCGACCAGGAGGCGCGAACGGTAGGTGCGACCGGCTATTTCAAGTGGGTCGGGATCGGCGAGGTCGAGGTCGTCGGCGCCGCCGCCGATGAAATGCACGATCTCGAGCCGGTCGCCCGGGGCGACGGCGGTCGCCCCGTAGGCCGAGCGCGGCACGATCTCGAGGTTGAGTTCGACCGCGACCTTGCGCGGGTCGATGCCGAGGGACTGAAGCAGGACGTCAAGGTTCTGCGCCCCGCCTAGCGAACGTGTTTCGCCGTTGATGGTGATCTGACCGGACATGTGACGTTCCTGCTGCTGTCCCGATGCACCGCTCCGCGCGGCCTCCTGTGCAAGTATGGAGCGTGCTATCTGGCGGTGCAAGACCGGGGGGCCGAAATGCCGGCCGCGGCCGCAGCGGCGCGATTCCTCCAGTCCTGCCAGCCATGATTTGTGATGAAATCTGCCTAAACTGTGATAAAGGGGGCTCGGGTCGGGGGCGCAGACACCGCGGTCGTTGCCCCGCCGGGGGCCCATGATATAAACGCCACAACGCACCCCGCATCCACGGGCGTGGCGGTGCGGGGGCGCCAAGGACAGGGCGGGCGAATGAGCCGTAAGGTATTGATTTTAAATGGTCCCAACCTCAACCTGTTGGGCACCCGCGAAGTCGAGATCTACGGTCGGGACAGCCTTTCCGACATCGAGAAGAGCTGCCGGAGCCACGCCAAGGGCCTCGGGATCGAGGTAGATTTCCGTCAGACCAACTCCGAATCCGAGTTGGTCACCTGGATACAGGACGCCCGCGGTACCGCAGCGGCAATCATTATCAACGCCGGCGCGTATTCCCACACCTCCATCGCCATCCTCGACGCGCTCAAGGCGCTGGACGTCCCGGTGGTCGAGGTTCATCTGTCCAACATCTTCCAGCGCGAGTCCTTTCGCGCCGAATCCTACGTCTCCCGTGCGGCCAAGGGTCTCATTGCGGGATTCGGGGCGCAGGGTTACCGGCTTGCGCTCGATGCCATCAGCCAACTGATCGGAACAGGTGCCAAGACGTGATCGGCAAACCGGACCTAGACGAAAAACTCCTCCAGAAGCTGGTCAAGGCCCTCGACGATTACGGCCTGACCGAGATCGAGGTCGGCGAAGGGCGTCACCGCCTCCGCATTTCGCGGGCGCACACGGCCGCCCCGGCAGCCGCTGCGCCCGCACCCGCTGTGGTCGCCGCCCAGCCCGTCGCCGGCGCGGCACCGGCCAGCGAGGACGCCGCCAAGGCGCATCCCGGCGCCGTGACCTCACCCATGGTCGGCACCGTCTATATCGCGCCCGAGCCCGGCGCTGCTCCCTTCGTGAAGGTCGGCGACATGGTGAAGGTCGGCGATCCCCTCCTGCTGATCGAGGCAATGAAGACGATGAACCCGATCCGCGCCCCTCGCGCCGGCAAGATCACGCAAGTTCTGGTGACCAACGCCGCGCCGGTCGAATACGGCGAAGTGCTTCTTATCATCGAGTAGCGGCGCACGCCGGGGAGCACATCCATGTTCGACAAGGTGTTGATCGCGAATCGCGGCGAGATCGCGCTCCGGGTCCACCGTGCGTGCAAGGAGATGGGCATCGCCACCGTCGCAGTCCATTCGACGGCCGATGCGGAAGCCATGCACGTCCGTCTTGCCGACGAAAGCGTATGCATCGGCGAGGCGCCCGCCGCAAGCAGCTACCTCAACACCGCATCGCTGCTGTCCGCCGCCACCATTACCGGCGCCGACGCCATCCATCCTGGCTACGGGCTTCTATCGGAGAACGCCGAGTTCGCCCAGATGGTGGTGGACCACGGCTTCGTCTTCATCGGCCCCTCGCCGGACCATATCCGGATGATGGGCGACAAGATCACCGCCAAGGAGGCGGTCCGGTCGCTCGGCGTGCCCGTGGTGCCGGGTTCCGACGGTGCCGTGCGGGACGAAGCCCGGGCACGGGGCGTGGCCGAGGAGATCGGCTACCCGGTCCTGATCAAGGCCAGCAGCGGCGGCGGCGGGCGCGGCATGAAGGTGGCGGCAAGCGCCGACGAGATCGGTGCCGCCTTCTCCACCGCGCGCGCCGAAGCCAAGTCGAACTTCGGAAACGACGAGGTCTATATCGAGAAATACCTCGCCCGGCCGCGCCACATCGAGATTCAGGTGCTGGCCGACGGGTTCGGCAACGTGGTTCATCTTGGCGACCGCGACTGCTCGCTTCAGCGCCGCCACCAGAAACTGCTCGAGGAAGCACCCTCGCCCGCCCTGAATGCGGCCGAGCGCGCCGCCATCGGCCAAACCGTGACCAGCGCCATCGGCAAGCTCGGCTATCTCGGCGCGGGGACGCTCGAATTCCTGTACGAAGACGGGGAATTCTACTTCATCGAAATGAACACCCGCGTCCAGGTCGAACACCCGGTGACCGAAGCGATCACCGGCATCGACATCGTGCGCGAACAGATCCGGATCGCGGCCGGCCTGCCGCTCGGCTATGCCCAGGAGGATATCTCCCTGTCGGGCCACGCCATCGAATGCCGCATCAACGCCGAGAATCCCGAGACCTTCGTGCCGGCGCCGGGCCGCATCGGCCTCTATCATCCGCCGGGCGGCCTCGGTGTCCGCGTCGATTCGGCGATCTACGCCGGCTATACCGTTCCGCCCTACTACGACAGCCTGATCGCCAAGCTCATCGTCCACGGCCGCACCCGAAACGAGGCGTTGATGCGGCTGCGCCGGGCGCTCGGCGAATACGTGATCGAAGGGGTGGAGACGACCATCCCGCTTCACGTCCGTCTGACCGAGGACCCCAATTTCGTCAACGGCGTGTACGATATCCACTGGCTCGAAAGGTTCGTCGGGCTGAAGTGACTGGACAGGAGGGCGCATGACGCGGGATACCCCCCCTTCCCCGCTGACACCGGAACTCCTGCTGAGGATCTACGCCGCAGGCATCTTCCCCATGGCGGAGGACGCCGACGATCCGACGCTCCACTGGGTGGACCCCGAGCACCGCGGCATCCTCCGGCTCGAGGCGTTCCACGTCTCCCGCAGCCTCCAGCGGACGCTCCGGCGCGCGCCGTTCGACGTCGGCGTGGATCAGGCGTTCGACGCGGTGGTCGCCGCCTGCGCGGCGGCGCGCTTTGAGCGACCCAGCACCTGGATCAACGGCGAAATACGCCGCCTTGTGTCGGAGCTGTTCCACATGGGTCACGCCCATTCGGTGGAATGCCGCAAGGACGGCCGGCTGGTCGGCGGGCTCTACGGAATCGCGCTGGGTGGCGCCTTCTTCGGCGAAAGCATGTTCAGCCTCGAGACCGATGCCTCGAAGGTGGCGCTGTGCCACCTCGTGGCGCGGCTCCGTCGCGGCGGTTTTGTGCTGCTCGACACCCAGTTCCTGACCGAGCACCTCGCGCGCTTCGGCGCCGTCGAGATCGGCCGCGAAGAGTACCACGCGCGGCTGTCCGAGGCGCTCAGGGTGGACGCCGTGTTCTACCTCGGTTCGCTCGGCGCGGGCGATCTGGCGTTCAGGCAGTCCTTGACCCAGATGTCGTAGACCGGGTGTTCGAGCGCGCTGAGTGCCGGCGACGACGCGAACATCCAGCCGCGGAAGATGGCGACCGGCGGCTCGCCCGGCCGGACTTCGCGAATTTCGAGCAGCGCCGCGCTTTCCGGCGGCTCCTCAGGCGGATGCTTGACGCAGCGTTGAATGGTGATCTCGAGCGTGCCGAAGCGCACCGGCTTGCCGATCGGCGCCATCACCGACGAAATGCGGGCCGTCACCTTGTCGAGTCCCTGGAGCAGTGCGGCGGAGCCTTCGAGGTTCTCAGCCCGGGCCGTTGCCGTTGCGGCGAATGCAAGAACGATCAACACCACCGCCTGCGTTTTCAGCATCATTCTCTTCGGCATCTGTTTCCCGTTTCGCCTGGCGCATCCACATTTAGCACACGGTAGCGGCAAAGGCCGCGACCAAAAACACGGCTTCACGGCCGCACCGCATGAAAGCGCAGGCGCACGTGATCCACCCACCACGTCCCGCGCGCCGCATCGAACAAGTCGCCCCGTACCCGGCGCGCGACGTCGGCGTGAAAGGCGGGAATTTCGGATTCAGGTAGCGCGGAATCAAATGCGGCGCCGAAGACGTTGAGCCAATCTTCGATGTCCCCGCCGATGTCGGTCGGACGTGGAAAGTGCTCCATGCTGTGGACTTCGAATCCCACGGTGGTCAGGCGGGCGAAATAGTCTTCCGGCGTCGGGAAGAACCACGGCACCAGCGGTGCACCGTCGATCCCACGTGCCGCGAGAGCGGCCAGAATCCCCTTGAGCAACCGGGCAATGTTGCCGGCGCCGCCGAACTCGGCGACGAAACGCCCGCCGGGTCTGAGCGCTCGGAAGACACGGGAAACGACCGCATCCGGTCGCCTCATCCAGTGCAGGGCGGCGTTGGAAAAAACCGCGTCGAATTCGCCCGTGAACGTCAGCGTATCGCCCGCCATCTCGCGGGCGTCGAGACCACGGGCACGCGCGGCGGCGACCTGTGCCGGGCTCGCGTCGACCCCGGTCACCTTTGCTCCCGCGGCGACGAGTTCCGCCGTCAGGGCGCCGTCGCCGCAACCGAGATCGAGGATATGTTCGCCCGCGCGCGGCGCCACCAGTCGGAGGACATCGTGGCCAAGCACCGGCACGTAAGCGGCATCACGGGCGTAGGCTTCCGGATTCCAGTCGCGTGGGCTTCGGGCGGTCATGACGCGGGTTCAGGGCGCGGCATAGGGGCGCGCGTGCCGAAAATCATGTGACACGGCCGAGATCGGGCGACGGGCCGTTACTTCGTGCCCGGCAGCGGCGGGGGATTGAGCAACGGGTTGTCGCCGCCTTCGCTCGGCTGCGGCGCGGAATCGGGCGATGGAGTGCCTGCCCCCGGGACCGGATTCGCATCCGCCGGGAGCCCGCCCTTGGACGAAAACATCGCCTTGCCGATCAGGTCCATCAGGTCGACGGCACTCTGGGTCACGGTAATCTCTCCGCCCGGCGGAATGTTCTGGTCCGCCCCGCCCGGAGTGAGAAGGACGTAGTTGCCGCCGAGAAGGCCCGCCGTCGCAACTTCCGCCGCGGTATCGACGGGCAGCTGCACGTGGGGCTCGATCGTCAGCGTGATGACGGCCTGGTACGTCTTGGGATCGAGTCGCTGGCCGGCGACCGAGCCTATCTTGATGCCGGCGAGCTTCACGTCGTCACCCTGCTTGAGCTCGCCCACGCGGACGAAGCGTGCCGTGACGTCGTAGCCGATCGACGTCCGCAGTGACGCGTTGGAATAGGCGAAAACGACGAAGACCGCCGCCACGAGCAGAACCACGCCGCCAAGAACTGTCTCGATCATATTGTTTTTCATATGAAATCTCCTGGCGTGCCGGGCTCAGTTGGGCGTCCACGGCTCGTAATCGCCGGTGGCGCGGGCGCGCCGCCCGCCCCTCAGCAGCGACCCCGCCGGACGGTACGCTTGATCCGTGCCGGTGGCATTGGCCTGGTGCGGCTTCTGCCAGGGACGCCGGGCCAGCGCGACGGCGTCCGGCACCTTGTCCGTAGTGTGGTGCAGCCACCCATGCCACACCTGCGGCACCTTGGAGCCTTCCGCCTCGCCGGTGTAGAGCACCCAGCGCCGTTCGCGCCCGTTGTTCCTGGCGCTGCGGCGCAGGGAGTCGCGGAAATAGCGGTTGCCGTACTCATCCTCGCCGACGAACTCGCCGCGCAGCCAGGTCAGCAGTCGGGTACCCAAGGTCACATCTGCCTCACGCATGGAATCAACGCGACGCGGAATATGGCATCGCTTCCACGATCGAACAAGCACGCAGTCGCGCCGATCCCCTGCTTGAACCTTGGCGCACAAGGAGAATCGCGGACACCGGCGACCGTCTGCGCGTCCATGGAAGTGAAATCTGCACGGCGGCGCAGGCAGCATATTGCTAAAACTCGAAACAATATGTTGTGGATTAGATCGTCACGAACCCAAATTGTGGTTGACAGCCCGGACACGCAATATCTAGAGTTAAAAGTCCCGCCGCTGCCTAGATGTAGGTCTCAGGTACGCAGAAATCAAACGGCGTCAGGCCGAATCTTGGGGATGGCACGCGGGGAATTCATCGGGACATGCGGTCCAGGGGGGTGTGGAAACATCACGGACACGCGCAGATTTGGGGGAAGTTGAAATGCGTATCGCGCGCCATTTTACCGAGGCAGGCCAGTCCGCTTACACAGGGATCGAATTCCGCACCGCGACCAGCGAGATCAAGAACCCGGACGGTTCCGTCGTCTTTTTGTTGCGCGATTTCGACGTGCCCAAGGCCTTTTCTCAGGTCGCCACCGACATCATCGCGCAGAAATACTTCCGCAAGGCCGGTGTGCCGGCGCGGCTCAAACCCGTCGAGGAACCCGAGGTGCCGTCCTGGCTGTGGCGCCATGTGGCGGACGAAGACGCGCTCGCCGAGCTTCCCGAACAGGAACGCACCACCGGCGAAACCAGCGCCAGGCAGGTGTTCCGGCGCCTCGCCGGCACTTGGACCTACTGGGGCTGGAAGGGCGGCTATTTCGATACCGACGCGGACGCCCGCGCCTTTTACGACGAATTGCGCCACATGCTGGCGCGCCAGATGGCCGCACCGAATTCGCCGCAGTGGTTCAACACCGGCCTGCACTGGGCGTACGGCATCGACGGGCCGAGCCAGGGCCACTACTACGTCGACTACCGCACCGGCGAACTGGTCACCTCCCTGTCCGCCTATGAACACCCGCAGCCCCACGCCTGCTTCATCCAGTCCGTTTCCGACGACCTCGTGAACGAGGGCGGGATCATGGATCTCTGGGTGCGCGAGGCGCGCCTGTTCAAGTACGGCTCGGGTACCGGGTCCAACTTCTCGAAGCTGCGCGGCGAGAACGAGCCGCTGTCCGGTGGCGGCAAGTCGTCCGGTCTGATGAGCTTCCTCAAGATCGGGGACCGGGCCGCCGGCGCCATCAAGTCCGGCGGCACCACGCGCCGCGCGGCGAAGATGGTCACCATCGACGTCGACCACCCTGACATCGAGGAGTACATCAACTGGAAGGTCATCGAGGAGCAGAAGGTCGCGGCTCTGGTCGCGGGCTCCAAGCTCGCCAGCCTTCACCTCAACGCCGTCATGCAGGCCTGCCATGGCCGCGGCGACGGCGAAGCGGTGCAGGGGTTCGCGTCGCCGGACGATGCTTTCGATGCGCGCAAGAACCGGGCCCTGAAGAAGGCGATCATCGGCGCGCGCAAGGCGATGCTCCCGGAAAATCTGATCCAGCGGGTTATCCAGTTCGCCAGGCAGGGCTTTGAGGCGATCGACTTCAGGACCTACGACACCGACTGGGATTCTCATGCCTATCTGACGGTCTCCGGTCAGAATTCCAACAACTCGGTCCGTATCACCAACGAGTTCCTCGAAGCCGTGCAGAACGACGCCGACTGGGAACTGACCCGCCGCGTCGACGGCCGCGTCGCCAAGGTCATCCGCGCCCGCAGCCTGTGGGACCAGATCGGCTTCGCCGCCTGGGCCTCGGCCGATCCGGGTGTGCAGTTCGACACCACCATCAACGAGTGGCACACCTGCCCGGAGGCCGGGCGCATCAACGCCTCGAACCCGTGTTCCGAATACATGTTCCTCGACGACACGGCGTGCAACCTGGCGTCGATCAACCTCCTCGCCTTCCGCAGGCCCGACGGGTCTTTCGACATCGAAAGCTACGAGTATGCCGTCCGGCTGTGGACGATGGTGCTCGAAATCTCGGTCCTGATGGCGCAGTTCCCGTCCAGGGCCATCGCCCAACTGTCCTACGACTACCGCACGCTGGGCCTCGGCTACGCCAATATCGGGGGCCTGCTGATGGCCGGAGGCCTCGGCTACGATTCGCGCGACGGCCGCGCCATGGCCGGGGCACTGACCGCGATCCTGACCGGCGTCGCCTACGCCACCTCGGCGGAGATGGCGGAAGAGCTGGGCCCGTTCCCGGATTTCCCCCGCAACCGCGATGCCATGCTGCGGGTCATCCGCAACCACCGCCGCGCCGCCTATGGCGAAACGGACAACTACGAGGGCCTGACGATCAAGCCGGTGGCCCTCGACATCGAGGCCTGCCCCGACGTCAATCTGGCGGTTGCCGCGGCGCGGGCCTGGGACCGCGCGCTTGAGCTCGGCGAGAAGCACGGCTACCGCAACGCCCAGGCGTCCGTCATCGCGCCGACCGGCACCATCGGCCTGGTGATGGATTGCGACACCACAGGTATCGAGCCCGACTTCGCCCTGGTGAAGTTCAAGAAGCTCGCCGGCGGCGGCTATTTCAAGATCATCAATCGCACGGTACCCGTGGGCCTGCGCACGCTGGGCTACAGCGAAGCCGAAATCGAGGACGTCGCCCGCTATGCCGTCGGCCACGCAACCCTGAAAGGTGCGCCGCACATCAATCATGAAGGCCTGCGCAAGCTCGGGTTTACCGACGACGCCCTCGCCAGGCTCGAAAGCCGGCTGGCCGGCGCGTTCGAGATCAGGAACGTTTTCAACAAGTACGATCTCGGTGAAGACTTCTGTCGCGATACGCTCGGCTTCAGCGACGAGGAGCTCAACAGCTATTCCTTCAACATGCTGGAGGCTCTCGGCTTCACCAAGACACAGATTCAGGCCGCCGACACCTATTGCTGTGGCGTCGGTACCCTGGAGGGCGCGCCGCACCTCAAGGAGGAGCATCTCCACGTATTCGACTGCGCCAACCCGTGCGGCAAGACCGGCAAGCGCTTCCTGCCGTGGCGCAGCCACATCCACATGCTGGCAGCGGCGCAGCCGTTCATTTCCGGCGCCATCTCCAAAACCATCAACATGCCCAACTGGGCGACGGTCGAGGACTGCAAGGATGCCTACCTGACGTCCTGGCAGCTGGCCCTCAAGGCCAACGCGCTCTACCGCGATGGCTCCAAGCTGAGCCAGCCGCTCAACTCGCAGCTGCTCGGCGACGACGACACCGAGGACCTGGCTTCCGAACTGGCGGTTCTGCCCCAGGAGGAGAAGGCCCAGATCATCGCCGAGCGCATCGTCGAGAAGGTGATCTCCGGCCGCAGGACGCTGCCGCCGCGGCGCAAGGGCTACACCCAGAAGGCCATCGTCGGCGGCCACAAGGTCTACCTGCGGACCGGCGAATACGAGGACGGCAGCATCGGCGAGATTTTCGTCGACATGCACAAGGAAGGCGCTGCCTTCCGCTCGCTCATGAACAATTTCGCCATCGCCGTGTCCATCGGCCTGCAGTACGGCGTGCCGCTCGAGGAATTCGTCGAGGCGTTCACCTTCACGCGATTCGACCCCTCCGGCATCGTCGAGGGCAACGATGCCATCAAGATGGCGACCTCGATCCTCGACTACATCTTCCGCGAGCTGGCGGTGTCCTATCTCGGCCGTAACGACCTCGCCCATGTCGAGCCCGCCGACATGCTTCCCGACGCGGTCGGCCGCGGCGACAAGGAAGGCGATCTGCCGCGCACCGCGGCCGACATGCAGTTGGAAGTTGCGAAGAGGTTGGCGAGCACCGGTTACGTGCGCTCCAACCTCTATGTCCTGCAAGGGGGTGCGGCAACCGCGCGCGATTTCGCGCAGGTCGCCGAAGTCGCCTCGCAAATGGGATCGTCCATCGCCGATACGATGGACGCCATTGCGGAGGCGGTCACGGCCCCCCAATCCCTGACCGGTGGCGGCCCCGCCAATTCCGTCACCGTCAGTGCCGCAGTCGCGGCCAAGGTCGACTCGAAGCTGGATCGGATACGCGAAGCGCGTCTGAAGGGCTACGAGGGCGATGCTTGCGGCGAATGCGGCAATTTCACCCTGGTGCGAAACGGGACCTGCCTGAAGTGTGACACCTGTGGCAGCACCAGCGGCTGTAGCTAGTCAGTATGTACCTAGTGGTGTAGGTTCTCCCTGAAAACTCGAGGGGTGTTCGAAAGGACACCCCTCCTTTTCAGGGGGCCGGCCGCCGATATGTTCACGCCATGACGGGCAGGATCGAAGCCAATCTGAAGGATCTCGGGATCACGCTGCCGCACGCCGCGGCGCCTGCGGCCAATTACGTGCCCTGGGTGATCTCGGGCAACCTGCTGTTCGTCGCCGGCCAGTTGCCTATGGAGGCCGGACAGATCGCCGTGACCGGCACGCTCGGCGCGGGTGTCACGCTCGAGGTCGGCCAGAGGGCGGCCCGGCTTTGCGCCGTCAATATTATCGCGCAGGCCAAGGCCGCGCTCGGTGATCTCGACCGGGTCAAGCGCATCGTGCGGCTCGGCGGGTTCGTCGCCTCCGCCAACGGCTTCACCGACCAGTCGAAGGTCGTCAACGGCGCGTCGGATCTGATGGTGGCGGTGTTCGGCGACGCCGGCCGCCACGCGCGGGCCGCCGTCGGTGTCAACGTTCTGCCGCTCGGCGCCGCGGTCGAGATCGACGCCATCATCGAGTTCGCCTGACAGTGAAGTAGTACCAGAGTCATCGCGGAGCGACCGTGCAGGGTTACGGGACGGCACCGTTCGACCGCCGGCCGCCGTCCCACGACCGTTGACCAAGGCCACGCCAGGCCCGATAAGTGAAGTATCGGCAATCGGCGGCGGCAATGGACCTCGGCAGTCATCTCATCCTCGTAGGGGCGGGTCTCGTCACCCTCAGCATCCTGGCGGGAATCGTCTCCTCGCGGATCGGGGCGCCGTTGCTGCTGGTCTTCCTCGTCCTCGGCATGCTGGCCGGCGAAGACGGGCCGGGTGGCATCCCGTTCGACGATTTCCGCTTCGCCTACCTGTTCGGCAGCGTGGCGCTGGCGGTGATCCTGTTCGACGGCGGTCTCCGCACCTCGCTGGCAAGTTTCACCTCGGCACTTTGGCCCGCCCTTATGCTCGCCACCGTAGGGGTCATCGTGACGGCTGTGATGACGGGCGCTGCCGCTGCAGTGCTGCTGGACCTCGGCTGGGTCGAGGCACTGCTTGTTGGCTCCGTCGTGGCCTCGACCGACGCCGCGGCGGTCTTCTTCCTCCTCCACCTCAAGGGCGCCCGACTCAAGGAGCCGGTCGGCTCGACACTCGAGATCGAATCCGGGCTCAACGATCCGATGGCGATCTTCCTGACACTCGCCTGCGTGACCCTGATCACCACGGGTGCCGAGGAGACCACCCTTGCCACCGCGGACACCTTCGTCCGCCAGTTCCTGCTGCAGATCACGGGTGGCGCCATCGCCGGATTTATCGGCGGCATGGTGCTTGTCCAACTCATCAACCGGCTGCCCCTCGCATCCGGTCTCTATGCCATCTTCGCGCTGTCGGGTGCGCTGATGATATTCGGCGGAACGCAGGAGTTCGGAGGCAGCGGATTCCTCGCGGTTTACATCGCCGGCCTCATCGTCGGCAACCGCCGCCACAGGGGCACCCTGCTGATTGCACGGTTCCACGACGGGCTCTCGTGGCTGTGCCAGATCGCGATGTTCCTGATGCTCGGCCTTCTCGTGACGCCAAGCCGGCTGATTCCACTGTTGATCCCCGCTCTCGCCATTGCGGCGGTCCTCATCTTCGTCAGCCGGCCGCTCGCCGTACTGCTGTGCCTGCTGCCGTTCCGATTCAACCGGCGTGAGCTCGCCTTCGTGTCCTGGGTCGGACTGCGCGGCGCGGTGCCGATCTTCCTTGCGACCATCCCGGTCATCGCCGGGGTGGACCATGCGCAGGAGATCTTCGCGGTCGCCTATGTCGTCGTGCTGGTGTCGCTGGTGATGCAGGGCTGGACCGTGACGCTCGCCGCCCGCCGGCTTGGTCTCGACCTGCCGCCCCGACCAGACCCGCCGATGCGCAGCGAAATCGATCTTCCCATCGAAAGCGACCGTGACATGGCGGCCTATACGGTCCAGTCGACCAGCATGGTGGCGCGGCGGCCGCTGGCGCGCCTGCCCCTGCCCGAAGGCACGGCGATCCTTTCCGTCCTTCGCGACGGCGCCATGCAGGACGTCACCTCCCTGATCCGGCTGCTCCCCGGCGACTACGTGCTCGTCATCACCCGGCGTGACGGCATGGCGACGGTGGACCGCCTGTTTGCGCCACGCGCCGGCCGTGCGTTGCGCAGCCTGCCGGAAGAACAGGTCGGCCAGTTCACCTTCGCGGGCGATACACCGATAGCCGTGCTGGCGGACCAATACGGATTCCGCGTCCCGGACACCGCGCGCGAAATGGGTGCCGGCGCCTTTCTCGCCTCCCATCTCTGGCGCGCACCGGCCGCCGGGATACGGCTTCGCCTCGGCGACGTCGAGCTCGTCGTCCGCCGTATCGAGGACGACCGCATCACCAGCATCAGCCTCGACGTGGCCCCCGCACCATCCTTCGCGCGCGGGCTGGATGGACTTGTCATCCAGCTGGGGCCTGCCCGCGCCGCGGTACGTGCCGCGGTCAAGGGAGTGCGCCGGGCCCTCGGACGCATCTTCGAAACCGCATGTGCGCGCCTTGTGCGTGGAAAGGCCGAGGACGGCGGGTAGCCGTTCCGCGCGCGCCCACCCGGTGCTATCCTCCGGGCATGCCCGACGAATACCTGCCCACCACCGTCAAGCTGCATGCGCGCATTCGCGAGATCGGGCGCGAGGACTGGGATACCCTCGCCCGCGCCAGCGACCCGGCCGGCAACCCCTTCGTCAGCTACGATTTCCTCGACGCGCTGGAGGTGACGGGCTGCGTGGACGCCCGCACGGGCTGGCTGCCCCGCCATATCACCGCCTGGGATTCCGACGGCGCGCTGGTGGCGGCGGCGCCCATGTACGTCAAGGGTCATTCCTACGGCGAATTCGTCTTCGACCATGCCTGGGCCGATGCTTATGAACGCAGCGGCGGCAAGTACTACCCAAAGCTCCTGTGCGCGGTGCCGTTTTCGCCCGTCCCCGGCCCACGGTTGCTCACGTATCCGGAAAATAACGCGTACCGCTGGAAGGGGCTTCTTCTCGGCATGATCGAGGCGGCACGCAAGATGGAGGTGTCCTCGGTCCACATCAATTTCCTGCCCCGGGACGAATGGATGCAGTCTCGCGTTTACGAATACCTGGTGCGCGAGGGGCGCCAGTTCCACTGGTTCAACGACGGCTACGATAGTTTCGAGCACTTCCTCGGCACGCTGTCGTCGCGCAAGCGCAAGAACCTCCGCAAGGAGCGCGAACGCGCCGTCGAAAACGTCGAGGTCCGCCGCCTGACCGGCACAGACATCCACCCCGAACACTGGGACGCCTTCTATCGTTTCTACATGAACACGACCTCGCGCAAATGGGGAAGTTCCTACCTTAATCACGCCTTCTTCCAGGAAATGGGCGGCCGGTTGGCCGACCGTGTATTGCTGGTGATGGCGTTCCGCGACGGGCGCCCCGTGGCTGGCGCCCTCAACCTGTTTTCGGACGAGGCGGTGTTCGGGCGCAACTGGGGCTGCACCGAGGAGCACCCGTTCCTCCATTTCGAATGCTGCTACTACCAGGCCATCGACTTCGCCATCGAACGCGGCCTCAAGCGGGTCGAGGCCGGCGCCGGCGGCCACCACAAGCTGTCGCGCGGCTACGTGCCGGTGCCGACCTATTCCACCCACTGGATCGCCGACGAGGGGTTTCGCGATGCGCTCGAACGCTATCTCGAGATCGAGCGCGACAAGGTCGGCCGCGAACGTCACGCGCTTTCGACCCATGCGCCCTTCCGCAAGGGCAACGACGGCCCCGCCCCCGACGGATGGACATACGCGGAGAATGACCGAGAGGAAGACGACGGGTTCTAGCGACCCCGCATCGGATCCGTCCCAAGGACGTTCCTACCGGAAGACCAGCCAGGCATGGCTGCACGTGCGGCAGCTTCGGCGCGCGCGCACGACCAGCACGGGAACTGGAAGGCCCGGGGCGATCAGGGTGAACAGGGCACTGAACCAGGAATAGAGATGCGCGATGTCATCCGACCCGCATTTCGGGCAGATTTCGCCTTCCGCATCCTGTTCCTGCGTCTCGCGGTCGTCGGCCGTCGATAGATATCCGGCGAGCAGTGCGCGGGACTCCTCAGCGTAGATCGACGGCACCATCAACCGAATGCCGCCGAGCGCGACTTCGTACTGCCACGCCGTCTGCGCCATGCCCTCGTCGAACAGGAATACCGGGATGTCGAAGGCGTCCAGCAGCGTCCGCTGGACCCGCGCCTGCGCCATGTCGAGGCAGACGGAAACGCAGACCAGCCGGCCGGTCGCGTTCCCGTCCATCGCCTATGTCGCCACGGATCACTCCACCAGGGCCGGAACCTTGGGCGGCTTCCTGGTGATCTGCTTCGGCTTGCGGTCGCCCTTGGGCGGGCGCGGCGTGATGTCGAAAGTGAGCGCGCCATCCTTGATCCCGACGCGCACCAGGCCGCCCTTGGCGAGCTTGCCGAACAGCAGTTCGTCGGCGAGCGGGCGCTTGATGCTCTCCTGGATCACGCGGGCAAGCGGACGGGCGCCGAAGGTCGGATCGTAGCCCTTCTCGGCGAGCCATTTACGCGCCTCGTCCGAAAGCTCGATCTCCACCCCACGGTCGGCCAGTTGGACTTCCAGTTCCAGCACGAACTTGTCGACGACACGCGCGACGATCTCGGGCGAGAGGCCCGCGAACCCGATCACCGCGTCGAGCCGGTTGCGGAACTCGGGCGTGAACATCCGCTTGATCGCGTCCTCGTCGTCGCCGATGCGCTGCGACCGCTCGAACCCGATGGCCGGCTTGGCCATGTCGGCGGCACCCGCGTTGGTGGTCATGATCAGAACCACGTTGCGGAAATCCACCTTCTTACCGTTGTGATCGGTCAGCTTGCCGTGGTCCATGACCTGCAGCAGCACGTTGAACAGGTCGGGATGCGCCTTCTCGATCTCGTCGAGCAGCAGCACCGCATGGGGATGCTGGTCGATGGCGTCGGTCAGTAGGCCACCCTGGTCGAAGCCGACGTAGCCCGGCGGCGCGCCGAGCAGGCGCGACACGGTGTGGCGCTCCATGTATTCCGACATGTCGAAGCGGATCAGTTCGACGCCGAGAATACGGGCAAGCTGGCGGGCCACTTCGGTCTTGCCGACGCCGGTGGGGCCGGAGAACAGGTAGTTGCCAATGGGCTTTTCCGGCTCGCGCAATCCGGCACGGGACAGCTTGATGGCGCTCGACAGCGCCTCGATCGCCTTGTCCTGTCCGAACACCACGGACTTGAGGTCGCGGTCGAGGTTCTGGAGGTTTTCCCGGTCGTCGGTCGACACCGTCTTGGGCGGGATGCGGGCGATCTGGGCGACCACGCCTTCCACGTCCTTGACCGAGATGACCTTCTTGCGCCGGGATTCGGGCACCAGCATCTGCGCCGCGCCGACCTCGTCGATCACGTCGATGGCCTTGTCGGGCAGCTTGCGGTCGTTGATGTAGCGCGCCGCCAGTTCCACCGCCGTCTTGATGGCATCCACCGTGTAGCGCACCCGGTGGTGTTCCTCGTAATAGGGCTTGAGCCCCATCAGGATCTTGATCGTGTCGGGAATCGAAGGCTCGTTGACATCTATCTTCTGGAACCGGCGCACCAGGGCGCGGTCCTTCTCGAAGTAATTGCGGAACTCCTTGTAGGTGGTCGAGCCGATGCAGCGCAGCCCGCCCGACTGGAGTGCGGGCTTGAGCAAGTTCGACGCATCCATGGAGCCGCCGGACGTGGCGCCGGCGCCGATCACGGTGTGGATCTCGTCGATGAACAGGATCGCGCCGTCGTGCTTCTCCAGCTCGCTCAGGACCGCCTTGATGCGCTCCTCGAAATCGCCGCGATAGCGCGTACCGGCGAGCAGTGATCCCATATCCAGCGCGTAGATGGTCGCATTCTTGAGGACGTCCGGCACCTCGCCCATGACGATGCGCCGCGCCAGGCCTTCGGCGATGGCGGTCTTGCCGACGCCCGGATCACCGACATAGAGCGGGTTGTTCTTGGTGCGGCGGCACAGGATCTGGATGGTGCGCTCGACTTCCGCCTCGCGTCCGATCAGCGGATCGATCCTGCCCTCGCGCGCCTTCTTGTTGAGGTCGACGCAGAAGGAATCCAGCGCCTCGGATGCCTTCTTGTCCTTTCCCCCACCCTGGCCCTGGGAGGACGAGGCGCGCTTGCTGGAGTCGTCGTCTGTGGCGCCGCGCACCCGGCGATCCTCGGAGCGGCCGACCTTGGCGATGCCGTGGGAGATATAGTTGACCGCATCGAGCCGGGTCATTTCCTGTTCCTGCAGGAAGTAGACGGCATGGCTCTCGCGTTCGGAGAACAGCGCCACCAGCACGTTCGCGCCGGTCACTTCCTCGCGGCCCGAAGACTGCACATGGATCGCCGCGCGTTGCAGGACCCGCTGGAAGCCCGCCGTCGGCTTGGCGTCTTCGGGGCGGTCCAGGACCAGACTCTCGAGCTCGCTGTCGAGGTAGGTCTTGATGTCTTCACGCAGGCGGTCGAGATCGACGCCGCAAGCTCGCATCACGGACACCGCGTCCTGGTCGTCGACGAGGGCGAGAAGGAGATGCTCGAGCGTCGCGAATTCATGGCGGCGCTCGTTGGCGAAGGCAAGGGCGCGATGCAGAGTCTGTTCAAGGTTGCGCGAGAGCATGGGCTAATCCTTTTCAAGTATGCATTGCAACGGGTGCTGATGTTTGCGCGCGAAATCCACAACCTGGGTCACCTTCGACTCGGCGATCTCGTAGGGGTAGACCCCACATATGCCCACACCACGACGGTGAACATGGAGCATGATCTGTGTCGCATCCTCCTGCGACTTGTTGAAGAACTTCTCCAGCACGTGCACGACGAATTCCATCGGCGTGTAATCGTCGTTGAGAAGAAGCACTTTGTACATAGACGGTTTTTGGGTCTTCGGCCGGGTGGACGTGATGACCCCCGTCCCGGCGCCATCGCCACCGCCGGGTTGACCGGGATCCTCGTCCCCGCCGCTCGCCGCCGCGCGGACGGTCCTGGCCGGGATGGGCGCCTTGGTCCATATGAGCTCGTCTCGCATGTTCATGGGAACCGGAAGAGCCACACGCCAAAAACCAGATCGTACACGCTAGCATAATAGGGCGATTTTCCGTTCCTTGTCACGTGGCTGTAGCACGAATAGTGGGCGGGGCCGTCAGGAACACACGATGAAGTATAAGGGATTGTCCATATCCCTTGGAGTCCCGGTCGCTCAAAAGGGTGTGAAATTGTCCCTGATCCCTTCCGAGGTAATCACGAGCTGGTAATAACGCTGCCGGCGACGATCGTCCTGGTCAGGACGTGTGTCATCCCGTGGCGGGTTGAACGCGATCCCGGTGGGATCCACGGCCATCAGCGGCCCCGCCAGCGTTACGCGCGCGAATCGGTTGGACGGATAGCCCCAACCATTGAACGTAAACTGCCCGCCTTCGCAGGCGGCGGCCAGCCAGTAAAAACTCCACGAACGAAGAATCGTTCCGTCGGGCGGCGGCGTGGAGTATCCGCTCGCCCGCAGGGCGCTGCGAATGGCCTGCAACTGATCGGCCGAAAGTTGCCGGCGCTCGATCCTGCCCCGCCACGGACTGAGGAGGTCGTCGATGGGCACCCCGGCCGCCCAGTCCGCGACCCCGGTCACCTGGACCTTCAGATCGCCGCCACCACCGCTGTCGGCGGTGATGTCGTAGGTGCGGACCTGCTCGTCCGTGTTGCCGTTGTAGACGATGCGATAGCGGTCGGGCCCGCTGCCGGAACACTGGGACCGGATATCGTCGGCATTCAGATAACTGAACCAGGCGAACGAGCGGGCAACGGGACTGTCTTCGTATCCGGGCTTGTAGGTGCACCCCGACGCCCCCAGGACGGCCACGAACAGGGCCAGGCACCGGACAAATATCGAAGCGGAGATCGGCATGTGCAGCGTCGCGCCTTTATGATATAGGGCGCCCCCTGGCTTCCACAAGTCCGACGGGGCCAGCCTAAGCCATCAATAAATCACATAAAATCTTGGTTTTAGAATTGTTAATAACCTCACGTTAACCTGTAGACAGAGATTCGCCCTGTATTTAAGATGGTTTTTTGAAATGCACGTTGTCGCAACACCGGGCCGTTTGGGGGATCGTTTGGCGTTCGAGGCAGTTGACGTCAAGATATGCAGCGTCCCGGGTTCAATGCAGCCGTCGCGCGCCGGTCGGCGTCGTGAGTCCGCGTGCCGCACCGCGGTCATCATCTTCCTCGCCATTTTCGGTTTTTTTGCGGCCACGCCGTCGCCCGCGACGGCCAAATACGCCGCCGTCGTCATGGACGCCGCGACCGGCGAAGTGGTCTACGCCGCCAATCCCGACGTGCGGCACTATCCCGCCTCGCTCACCAAGGTGATGACCCTGTTCGTCACGTTCGATGCGCTCAGGGCCGGCCGTATCTCCATGGACAGCGTGATCAGGGTTTCGGCGCGCGCCGCCCGGCAGCCGGCGTCACGACTCGGGCTCGAGGCGGGCGACCGCATAAAGCTGCGCGACGCGGTGCTCGCCCTCGTCGTCAAGTCGGCGAACGATGTCGCCTCGGCGCTTGGTGAACATCTCGGCGGCAGCGAACGGAAATTTGCCGCGATGATGAACGCCAAGGCGGCGGCGATCGGCCTCGATCATACGAGCTTCCGCAACGCATCCGGCCTGCCCAACCGCCAGCAGCTCACGACCGCGCGCGATTTTGCCAAGCTGGTACGCGCCCTGCAGCGGCAGCACCCCGAATACTACAAGTTGTTTTCGACCCGCAGCTTCACCTTCCGCGGCCGCAAGCACGACAACCACAATCGCCTGCTTGACCGCTACGAAGGTGCCGACGGCGTCAAGACCGGCTACATCCGCGCCTCGGGATTCAATCTCGCTGCCTCAGCCCGGCGCGCGGGACAGCGCCTCATCGGCGTGGTCATGGGCGCGAGCTCGCCGCAGGCGCGGGACCTCCACATGATGGGCCTGCTCGAACGCGGCTTCGAAAAGGCCACCGAAGGCACCTACATCGCTTACGACTACGACCGCAACCTCCAGGTCGATCATGCCCGACGCCAAACGAGTGCCCGCAAGAAGATCGAACGCGCCAGGGGCGCGCGTGGCGTCATGCGCCTGGCCCGCCTGACACCGCCGAAACGCCCGGCGGAGCTCGTCCGTCCCACCGGCGAAGGCTCCACCTTCCAGCCCGAGCTGCCCGCAGTGCCTGAGGCCGATCCGATGGATTGGGAAATCCAGGTCGGCACCTTTTCGCACCGCGCGCCCGCCCAGGAACTCGCCAGCCGTGCCATGAACCGCCTGCCGAGCCTGCTGGCCCATGTCCGCGTCAACATCGTGACGACGCAGGAAGGCGGCACCACCCTGTACCGCGCCCGCCTTGCCGGGCTCGACGCCGACAATGCCGAGCGCGCCTGCGAACTGCTGCGGGCGAAGGACATGCCGTGCTACCCTGTCGCGCCGGAAACCACCACTGCATCCCCGCCCGCGACACTTCCGCCGCCGCCCATCGCGCCCGCGGCCGCAGCGCCGGCGCAATAGTCACATCCAAGTATCTGCCACCGGCGCATCGACCGTGATCGGCGGGGACGCGTCACAAGCACCGCAAGTGCCGGGGGAAACGCGCTTCAGAACTTCGGCGGCGCGACCCCGCTGGCGTCAAGCTCGGCGACCAGTGCCTGCTTGAGGCGTTCGAGTCCTTCGGCGCTCGTCGATTCGCAGCGCGCCACCAGGACATCCTGGGTGTTGGACGCGCGCAGCAGCCACCAGCCATCGGCCGTCTGGACGCGCACGCCGTCGCAATCGTTGACCCTGGCACCGGCCTTGAGCAGACGCGCCTTGACCTCCTCGACCACCGCAAACTTGCGCGTATCGGCGCAGGGAAAGCGCAACTCCGGCGTGTTAATGACGGCCGGGAGCTCGTCGCGCAGGTCCGCCAGCGTCTTGCCCGACCGTCCAACGAAGGACGCCAGCCGTACCGCGGCATAGAGCGCGTCGTCGAAGCCGTAATAGCCGTCGGCGAAGAAGATGTGGCCGCTCATCTCCCCGGCGAGGGGCGCGCCCGTCTCCGCCATCTTCGACTTGATCAGGGAGTGCCCGGTCTTCCACATCAGGGGCTGGCCGCCGATGCGCGCGATCTCGTCGAACAGCACCTGGCTCGCCTTGACGTCGGCGATGATGGTCGCTCCCGGATTGCGCGCGATTACGTCGCGGGACAGGAGCGCCATCAGCTGGTCCCCCCACAGGATGCGGCCCTTGCCGTCGACCACGCCGATGCGGTCGCCGTCGCCATCGAAGGCGACGCCGAAGTCGAGCTTTTCACGCGCGACCGCGGCGATCAGGTCGTTGAGGTTTTCGGGCACCGTCGGGTCGGGATGATGGTTGGGAAACTCGCCGTCGACCGTTTCGTAGAGCAGCACATGGCGCCCCGACAGGCGCTGGGTCAGCGCTTTCATCGCCGGGCCGGCCGCGCCGTTACCCGCATCCCAGCCGATCGCGAGTTCTGCTGTAGTGCGGAAGTCGGACGCGAGCCGCGCAATGTAGTCGTCGAACACCGATTGCTCCCGTACACTGCCCTTGCCGGCGGTGAATTCGCCCTTGGCTGCGATCTCGCCCAGGGCCAGGATGTCGGCGCCGTAGAACGCCTTGCCGAGGGCCATGAACTTGAAGCCGTTGTACTTCGGCGGATTGTGCGAACCGGTGACCTGGATGCCGCCGTCGCTCTTGCCGGTCACCGTCGCGTAATAGAGCATCGGCGTCGGTCCCATGCCGATGCGGGTGACGGCCATGCCGCCCGCCGCCAGCCCTTCGACCAGCGCCACCTCGAGGCTGGGGGATGACTTGCGTCCATCCCGTCCCACATGCACCGTCTTGCCGCCCCGGGCGGCGAGCCATGTCGCGAAGGCCTGGCCCAGTGCCCGCGCGTCCGCTTCCGTCAGGTCCTGGCCGACCGTGCCGCGAATGTCGTATTCGCGCAGGATGGTGGGGTCGAAACGATGCGCTGCCATACTCAACCTCTCCGTCGTCAGTTTGCCGGCCGGGCGGACGGCCGGCCGATGCTTGTGTAGGAAATGCCCGCGGCGGCCATTTCGGCCGGACGGAACACGTTGCGGACGTCGACCACCACCGGGGTGCGCATCGCCGCCTTGATCTCCGCCGGATCGAGGGAACGGAACTGGTTCCACTCGGTCAGCAGGACCAGGCAGTCGGCGCCGGCCATGGCCGCGTCGATGTTTTCGGCGAAGGTGACACCGGTGAGCAGTTTGCGCGCTTCGTCCATGCCTTCGGGATCGAAGGCGCGTACCTCCGCTCCCGCCGCGACGAGAGCGGGCAGGATGTCGAGGGCCGGGCTCTCGCGCATGTCGTCGGTGTTGGGCTTGAAGGTCAGGCCGAGCACGGCAACGACTTTGCCTTTGGCGCCGCCCTCCATCGCCTGCAGGATCCTCTGGGCCATGGCGTGCTTGCGCGCATTGTTGAAGCTGACCACGGTTTCGACGATGCTCACCGGCACGCCGGCGTCACGGGCCGTCTTGACCAGCGCCAGGGTGTCCTTGGGAAAGCACGACCCGCCGTACCCTGGCCCCGGGTGCAGGAACTTCGGCCCGATGCGCCCATCGAACCCCATGCCGCGCGCGACGTCGGTCACGTCGGCACCCACTTTTTCGCACAGGTCGGCGATCTGATTGATGAAGGTGATCTTGGTGGCGAGGAACGCGTTGGTCGCATACTTGATCAGTTCCGCGGTTTCGCGACTGGTATAGACGATCGGTGTATCCAGAAGGTTAAGGGGCCGGTACAGGCGCCCCAGCACGTCACGCGCGCGCGCCGAATCGGCGCCGATGACGACGCGGTCGGGGCGCATGAAGTCGCCGATGGCGGAGCCTTCGCGCAGGAATTCGGGATTCGAGGCCACGTCGAAATCCGCGTCGGGCCGCGCGGCGGCGATGATGCGGTGAACTTCGCACCCGGTCCCTACCGGCACGGTCGATTTCGTCACCACCACGGTGTAGCTGGACAACGCCCCGGCGATCTCTTCCGCGGCGGCATGGACATAGCCCAGGTCGGCGTGTCCGTCGCCGCGGCGGCTCGGCGTGCCAACGGCGATGAACACCACGTCCGCCGCCGCGACCGCCGCCGCCACGTCGGTCGAAAAGATGAGGCGTCCCGCCTCCGTGTTCTTCGCCACGAGGGCGCCGAGTCCCGGCTCGAAGATCGGCATCTTCCCGGTGTTCAGGCGCGCGATCTTGTCTTCGTCCTTGTCGACGCAGGTGACGTCGAACCCGAACTCGGCGAAGCAGGCCCCGGAAACGAGGCCGACATAGCCGCTGCCTATCATCGCTATACGCATGGTGCCGCCGCCCGACCGTTCATTCCCATTCCGACCCCGACGCGCGCAGGAACTGCATCAGCCGGTCCCGCATGTCCGGGTCTTTCAGGCCGAATCCGACCTGGGCCTCGACGAATCCGATGCGCGAACCGCAGTCGAAGCGCCGCCCGCCGCAGCGCAGACCGTGGAACGGTGCGCGGCCGATCATCTTCGCCATCGCGTCGGTCAACTGGATCTCGCCCCCGGCGCCGCGTTCGGCCTTCGCGATATGCTCGAACACCTCGGGCAACAAGACATAGCGCCCGATGACCGTCAGGGTCGACGGCGCCTTTTCCGGTTCGGGCTTTTCCACCAGACCCTTGACCTCCGCCATGATGCCGTCGTCGGCGCCGATGTCGAGCACGCCGTAGCGCCGCGTCAGTTCGCGCGGAACCTCCTCGACCGCAACGACGTTGCCGCCGGTTCTTTCATGGACCGCCACCATCTGCGCCAGCGCCGGCGGCGCGGCGTCCATCAGGTCGTCGGGCAGGATCACGGCAAAGGGTTCATCCCCCACCAGGTCGCGGGCGCAGCCGACGGCATGGCCGAGGCCGAGCGGCTGCCCCTGGGGCACGCAATGGATGGAGCCCTTGGGCGGTTCGCCGTCGCGCAGGCGCCTGACCAGGGCGGGATCCTTGGCGGCAAGCTCGGCCTCGAGCGTGGCAACCATGTCGAAATGGGCACGCAGCGTCGGTTCATTGCGCTGGTTGGTGACGAAGATGAACGTTTCGATGCCGGCCGCGCGGCCTTCGGCGACGGCATAATCGATCAGCGGACGGTCGACGATGGGCAGCATTTCCTTCGGTACGGCCTTGGTCGCGGGAAGAAAACGGGTGCCCAGACCAGCCACGGGGAGCACCGCCTTGCGAACTTTGCGCGTCATTTCCTCTGCTTTTGTCCGGTTGGTTGTGGCATTGACGGCACAGGCGGCGCGATGGAGCGCGCCACTTTGTGCCACAGGGTCTGTCCCCGGGGCAAGGGTCTGGGGATTCAGCGCCGCTTCAGCAGTGTATCCTTCGCCTGGTTAATTTTTGCGGCAAGATAGGTCGAACCGCCTCGATCAGGATGCAGCTTAGCCATTAGACGGCGGTGAGCCTCTTTTATGTCATCGACCCCCGCATTTGGGCCCAGACCCAGGATTTCGAGGGCTTCAGGCTCCGTCATGCCGGACAGCCCGGCGCGGCCCGACCCCCCTTCGCGCGACGAGCCGGCACCGGTACCTTCGTCCGCCGCGCCGCCGCGCCAGCCGGGCCCATGCACGCGGTCGAGATAGGCCTCAAGCACGCCGACCGAATCGGGGTCGGCACCGACCTCGTCCAGGAGTTCCCGCAACTCGTCGAGCGACATTCCCGCCAGCCCCCGCCCCGCGAAGCGGCCGCGCAGGACCGCGCCCCGCATGGCGCCGCTGTCGTGATCGAGCTCCATCCGGAGCCAGCCGGTATTGACGTCCGAGCGGCCGCCGGGCGCCGGCCCCTGCGCGTTCCGGCGCCGCATACGGTTGGATCGCCACTGGAAGTAGACCGGCAGGGCGAGCGGAACGAGGTACATCAGCCATTGCAATCGATCGCTGACAAACAGCACGACGCCGATAATCAGAAGGGCGACACCGCCCGCCACCTTGACCGTCCAGGCAAGGAGCCGCGGATCGGCGTTGGCGATCCACCGCGCCAGCAGCAGCAGCGCCACCAGAGCCCCGACGCCAAGAATGAAATATCCCACCATCGGGCTATTTCATCGCGTTGGTCAGGAGACGCACCGCGCCCGTGCGACCGCCGGAGTAGTCGAGCAGCGCCTTGCGACCGCCCGCGGCATAAACGGCAACGGCCGACAGCAGTTCCTTGAGCTGATCCGCCGAGCCGGAATCGAACGGGCAATAGGCCCCCTTCGACAGTTTGGCGATCTGGCGGAAACCGCGTGCGGCCACGGGATCGCGTCCTTCATGGAACACGAACACCGGTACGCCGAGGAGGCCGAGTTCGCCGGCGTGCTGGCACAGGTCGTCCACCGACTCCTCCATCGCATCGCCGACGAAGACCATCGCGTCCACCTTCTTCTTGCGGGTTTCCCGGGCGGCATGGAGCAGCACGCGGGCGATCTGGGTGCGGCCGCCGAGGCACTGCACCGCCGTCATGCGCCGCACCAGGGCGGTGGAATCGATGACCCAGGGGCTCGCCTTGCATTCGTCGTAGCCGCGGTAGAAGACGAGCTGGACCTCGAGCCCGCCCAAGGCATTGGTGGCCGTGAACATGTCGCCCTGGATGGCGCAGGCCCGGTCCCAGGTCGGCTCGCGGCTGGCGGTCGCGTCCAAGGCGAAGATCAGCCGGCCGCGCCGCGCCGTCGTCCGCGGCGGGACGGCGGCGACCTCGCGCAGGAATCGGTCCACCGCCCCTGACCGGGGCTTTCCGGGGGCCCGTTCGGTACGCCTGCTGATGGGCCGCTTGTCAGCCATGTCTTGATGATACGAAATCCGGTAGGACCAAGGTAGGGGTAAGCTCCCGGGCGGGATTCCGCCATCATAAGGCCCTTTTCAGGGCCCGACCTGTGGATTAGTTTGGTACGCCTGCCCTCGCGGCGGCGCCCGCAAGGGCAGTTGAAAAATAACGAAAAGCATGACCGGGAGAGAAACGTTGGCCGAGGCCCAGGGCACGGCGGCGTCGCAGGCGTCCGATCCAATACCATCCAGTCCGGCCGCATCGCGAAAGGCGATCTACGCCGCGTTCGGCGTCGGGCTGACCTCGAACTCGGTCGCCATGATGACCAAGGTAGTGTTTGCGCTGTGGGCGGTGCACCTGCATCTGTCCCCCAGCGCCATCGGCGTCGCCGCCTCCGCCGGCGCCCTCCTGCCCTTCCTGCTGTCGATCCACGGCGGCGTGCTCATGGACCGGCTTGGGGCCCGCCGGGTGACGCTCGCCTACGTCGTCACCACGGCCCTGGCGATGCCGCTCTATCCGGTTCTTCCGTACTTCTCCGCCATCATCGTGCTGCAGCTCATCACCGGGCTCACCGCCAACATGGGCTGGGTCGGGGCGCAGACACTGATCTGCAACCTGTCGTCGGGGAAGACGGCGCTGATCTCCAAATTCTCCGTCGCCGGCAAGATCGGGACGCTTGTCGCTCCGGTCGCGGTCGGCGCCACCTGGGACCTGGGCGGACCGTGGGGCGCGTTTGCTTTCGTCACGCTGGCCTCGTGGCTCGTCGTCGTTGCCCTGTGGTTCGCGCCCACGGATCCCGACACGACGCCACGACCCACGGCACGGGACGTGGCGCGCGAACTGGCGCCGAAACTGTCCGACTATATCCGGGCCTTTTCCCTGATCGCCATCCCCACGGTCGCCTTCGTCGTGGTCATGAGCGCGCTCCGGATTTCGTCCAGCGCCGTGCAGACGTCGTTCTACGTCGTCTACCTGCGCGACATCGGCATGATCGGCACCCTGATCGGCGTCCTCGTCGCGGTATCCGAGGGCGCGGGCCTCCTCGGCGCCCTGATGGCGGCGTTCTGGGAGAAGTATTTCAAGCCGCACTGGGTGTTCATCATGTTCGTGGTGGTATCGCTGCTGTTCGTATCGATCACGCCGGCGCTGGGTGGGGTTTTCGTCCTGTTGGCGATGGCGACGTTCATGCGCGGTTACGGCCAGGGGCTGAGCCAGCCGGTCATGTTCGGCATCCTGTCGCGCGCCGTGAGCCGCAACGAACAGGGCACCTCCATCGGCCTGCGAACCACGTCGAATCGCTTCGCCACCCTGGTCGTACCCGCCATCATGGGCGTCGTCGCCGAGGCGGTCGGACTCGAAGCGAGCTTCTACTGGATCGGCGGCTCGCTCATCGCCATGACCCTCTGCGTCGCGCTGTTCATGCGCCGCCTGCCCGGGTTTAAGTCCTGACCGCGCCCGCCCAGGCCGCAGCCCCGCAGCCCCGCGCCCTGGCGCTGAGCTACGGCGCGGGCCTTCTCGCGCTGGGGTTGTTCGACGCCTATGTCTTCATCATTCCACTGTGGGCGGTGCTGATCGGCGCCAACGCGACGGAAGTGGGGCTTCTTGTCGGTATCCGCTCGCTCCTTCCGGGGTTGCTCGCGATCCACGGCGGCGTATTGATCGACCGCTACGGCCCGCGCCGTATCATGATCGCGTTCATCACCGTGATCGTCGTGATGGCGCCCCTGTACCCGCTGCTGCCGTGGTTCGTACCGCTTCTGGTCATGCAGACGGTGATCGGGCTTGCGTTGACCATGCAGTGGGTCGGCGCCCAGACCACCATCGCCCATCTGTCGAAGGGCGACACGACCTATCTCGGCCGCTTTTCGTTCGCCTCGCGGGTCGGCACATTCATCGCGCCTGTTGTGTTCGGGCTGCTGTGGGACCTGACGAGCCCGGCCGTGTGCTTCATCGGCGTCTCGCTGTGGGCCGCGGCGATGCTGGCGCTCACCCTGGCCATCACCGATGGCACGCCGGAGGCCGCCGCCGGTGGGACCGGTCGTCCAGCGCCGACGGCCGGCCGGCCGGCCGGAGGCCTGATCCGCGCGCTGATGCCGAAACTCTCCGACTACCGCGACACGCTGGCACTCTGCGCCATACCCGCCATAGCCGTTTCCATCGCCGCCTGCTTCCTGCGCAATTCGACCTCAAGCATTCAGGGATCCATCTACGTCGTGTACCTCACCGAGATCGGGCTCGCCGGCACGGTCATCGGCGTCCTGTTTGCCGCCGTCGAAGGAGCGAGCGGGCTCGGCTCCCTCGTCGCCGGGCGTGCGTCACGGCATTTCTCGCCCTTCGCCATGCTCACTGGTTCGACCGCCGCGGCAATTGCGCTGATCGCCGTCACGCCGCTTCTGGGCGGGATCGTCACGTTTCTCCTGCTGGCCCAGGTGGCCCGTGGACTGATCCAGGGAATTCACCAGCCCGTGGTGTTCTCGATCCAGGCGAAAGCGGTCCCGCGCGAACGCCAGGGCGCGACGGTAGCGCTGCGGGTCACGGTCAACCGCATTTCCGCCATTACCGTGCCGGTAGTGATGGGGATCCTGGCCGATACGTTCGGGATTTCGGCAAGCTTTTTCGTGCTCGGTGGCGTCCTGCTGGCGGGAACCGGCGTGTTGTGGCTGTTTGCCCGCCGGATTCCGGAGACTGCCGCTACATGAGCGATTCACGCTCCCAAGGGCGCCCGCAGGTGCCCCGCCGGGCCCTCGTCCCGGTGCTGGCAACCGGGCTCGCCACCAATGTCTACGCCGATTTCATGCTGATAGTCGTACCGCTGTGGGCGCTGCAGCTCGGCGCCTCGCCGTCGCAGATCGGGATCATGATCGGCGCACGTTCGGTCCTGCCCTTCCTGCTGACCATCCACGGCGGCGTGCTCATGGACCGGCTCGGCACGCGGCGGATGATGATGCTGTTCACCGCGATCACCGCGCTCCTGATCCCGCTCTACCCGGTTGTACCGTGGTTTCCGGCCTTGGTGACATTGCAGATGCTGACCGGCCTGTTTGCCAATCTGCACTGGGTCGGTGCGCAGACGCTGATCGCGCGGCTCGGCAAGGGCGACGCGTACTACCTGGGCATCTTTGCCTTCGTCTCGCGCGTGGGCTCCATCGCCGCGCCGGTCGTCATCGGTCTGATCTGGGACCTGACCGGCGCCAAGGGCGGGTTCGCCGCGTGCTTCCTGATCGCCTGCGCCATGCTGGCCACGGTGGCCGCGGTGCCGGCCTGGGGCGAGCACGGCAGCCGCGACGAGGCCGAGGCTTGCGCCCGCGCCCGGGCGACGAATCCGCTGCCGCCGTTCGTGTGGCGCGACGCGCTTCCGCGGCTCGCGGATTACACCGGCGCCATCGCGCTGATGGCGATCCCGGCGGTGGCGCTCGGCATCGCCGTGGCGCTGCTGCGCCATACGCCCTCCACCATCCAGTCGTCGTTCTACATCACCTACCTGAAGGATATCGGCCTGACCGCGACCGCCATCGGCTTCCTCATCGCCTGCGCCGAGGTCACCAGTGCCTTCGGCTCCCTGTTCGCGGCGCCTGCCATGCGGCGCATCCCCATCCACTGGCTGCTGATCGGCCTGACCGGGGTGACCATCGCCCTGATGACGGCAACGCCGCTGTTCGGCGGGGTCTTCCTCCTGCTCGCCGCCGCCCAGGTGGCGCGCGGGGCCGGCCACGGGCTCCTGCATCCCGCCACCTTCTCGTTCATCGCCAAGGCCCTGCCCAACGATGCCCAGGCGCGCGGCGTGGCGCTCCGGACCACGGGCAACCGCCTCGGCGCGCTGGTGCTGCCCATCGTCATGGGCTTCGTCGCCGAGGCCGTCGGCGTGGAAGCGAGCTTCCTCGTCACCGGCCTCGGCCTTCTCGCGATCGTCGTGGTGATCGCCGTAGTCGCCGGACGCAGCCGCGCCTTCCACCGCGCCGCCTGAAGCGGCGCGGGCCGCTTTGCATCCCGTCGCCAGGGCATTACATTGGCTCCGGCCCAGCCGGACCAACCGGCGGGGCGGGGTGCCGCGGCGCGGCGCCCGATAACCGAGAGGACGTCCATGCCCCCGTCCCCCGCCGGGCAGCCCGCCTTGCAGCGGGCGAAGGTCTTTACCTACGCCAGCGGCATGCTGAACGACAGCCAGACGGAGCTGATCGGCTTCGTCATTCCGCTCTATGCCGTGGCGCTGGGATTGAGCCCCCTGGAGCTCGGCATCCTGGTCAGCGCCAAGTCGATAATCCCGTCGATCCTGTCGATCCACGGCGGCGTGCTGATGGACCGCTACGGCACGCGTCTGGTGATGCTGTTGATGGGCATGGCGGCCACCCTGATGCCGCCTCTGTTCATCGTCGCGAGTTGGTTTCCCGCGCTTTTCCTGCTGCAGATGGCTTTCGGCACGATCATGTCCTTCGGCTGGATCGGCGCCCAGGCGCTGGCAGTCTATGTCGGCAAGGACGACCCCAAGGTGGTCGGCCGGTTTTCCTTTTTCGCCCGCGTCGGCGTCATGGTGGCGCCAACGCTGGCCGGACTGATGTGGGACTTCCTGCCCTACTGGGTCACCTTCCTCGCGACCGCCGCCGTGGGATTCCTTTTCTGGCTGGCCGTGCGCGCCATCCCGCCCGCCGCGCTGGGCGAAGAGACCGACCCCGACGTGCCGCGCCCCCGCTTCCGCCTGCGCGAGTTGCTGCCCAGCCTGTCGGACTATATCGGCGCCATCGGTCTTCTGGTCATTCCCGTGGTCGCCTTCGTCGTCGTGGTGTCGTCAGTGCGCATCGGCTCGGCCCACATGCAGCAGTCGTTCTACATCGTCTATCTGCAGCAACTGGGCCTGCAGGCGACCGTGATCGGGCTGTTCGTCACGTTGTCGCAACTGATGGCGGCCCTCGGCACCCTGTCGGCGGCCTGGTTCACGCGCTTCATCCACCCGCACTGGATGTTCCTCGGCATGGTGGTGATCTCGATAGTCCTGATCTATGCGACGCCGCTGTTCGGCAGCATGCTCGCCGTCCTGGCGCTCGCCATCGCCGTGCGCGGCTTCGCTCAGGGCGCGAGCCAGCCGGTCATGTACACCATCCTGTCCCAGGCCGTGAGCCGCGAGACACAGGCGACCTCCATCGGCCTGCGCGCCACCGGCAACCGTGTGGCCGGCATCACGCTGCCCCTCATCATGGGCGGGGTGGCGCAGGTCTGGGGGCTCAATGCGACGTTCTACGTCACCGGCGGGCTGCTGCTCGCCATCCTCGCCGCCAGCGGTATCGGAATCGCCACGATCCACCGCAAGGCCCCGGCGTGAGCGGACCCGCGGGAGAACCATCGGCCGCCGCCTCGGTACCCCGTGTCCCCTTGGGCACGCAGATCGCGGTTTATGCCACCGGCAGTTTCGGCAACGGCAGCGAGGGCGTCTTTTCGGTCATCATGCCGCTATGGGCGATCGCCATCGGCGCCTCGCCGCTGATGGTTGGCGTGCTGATCGGCGCACGCCATTTCCTCTCGCTTTTCCTCTCGATTCACGGCGGCGCGATGATGGATCGCCTGGGGACGCGCCGGGTGCTGGTCGCGGTCGGCGTGCTGGGCATGGCGACGCCGCTCCTGTTTCCGGTGCTGCCGTTCCTGTGGGCCGCGGTGACGTTGCAACTGATCGGCGGGGTCGCCACCTCCTTCGCCTGGATGGGCGCCCAGGCGCAGATCGGGGAGCTCATGAAGGGCTCGGAAACCTACTCCGGGCGCATGAGCTTCTACCTCCGTTTCGCCCAGGTCGGCGGGCCGCCGCTGGCGGGCCTGTCTTGGGACCTGGGGGGCCCCTGGGGCGCCTTCGCCTTTCTCGGCCTCTGGGGCGTCGGCCTGTTCGCCGCCATCCTGTTCCTGCCGAAACCTGCGGCGGACACCACCGCCGCGCCAACCGCTCCTGTCGGATGGACCGACGTGCTTCCGCGGTTCAGCGACTATGTCGCTGCGTTCAGGCTTATGGCGGTCCCCGCCATCGCCCTGATCATGATGCTGACGCTGCTCCGCATCGGCGGCAACGCGGTGCATTTTTCCTTCTACGTCGTGTACCTGAAGGAGATCGGCTACACCGGCACCGTCATCGGCATCCTCGTCGGGTCGGCCTCGATCCTCGGTTTCGGTGGGGCGCTGTCGGTCGGCCCGCTGGTGCGACGGTTTCGTCCCCACTGGATGCTGATCGCCACGGTCGCGGCCAATATCATCCTGGTGACCATCACGCCTCTGCTGGGCGCAGTATTCTTCCTGCTTCTCGTGGCGGCGGCGAGCCGCGGCGCCGTGCTCGGCCTCAGCCAGCCGCTGATGATTTCCATGCTGTCGCGGGCGGCCGGGCGCGGCAACCAGGGCAAGGCCGTGGGCCTGCGCGCCACCGCGAACCGGATCGCGGCCTCGTCCATTCCGGTCCTCATGGGAGCCGTGATCGAGGTAGTGGGCCTGCGCCAGGGATTCTTCGTCTTCGGCGGCATCCTGCTTCTCCTGCTGGTGCCCTGCGTCTGGTATGCGGCCCGGGCGCCCGGCCTCGATGCGCGCGAGGCCGGGACGTGAGCGCCCCTGCGGCGCCAGGGCGCGACTCCACGCCGAAAGTGCCGCTCCGTCTCGAGCTCGCGGTCTATGGCGCGGCGACGTTCTCCAATTCGCTGGGCTACATGATCATGGTGGTGCTGCCGCTGTGGGTGCTGACGCTGGACGTGTCGCCATTGATGGTCGGCGTCATCCTCGGCGCGCGGCACTTCCTGGTGCTGATCTACTCCATCCACGGCGGCGCCATGATGGACCGGCTCGACGTGCGCCGGGTGATGATCTCCTTCGGCGTGGTCGGCGCCGTATTGCCCCTGTTGTTTCCCCTGACGCCCTGGGTCTGGGCCCTGATCGTGCTGCAGATGCTGGCCGGCTACTGCACCGCGACCGGCTGGATGGGCGCCCAGGCGATCATCGGCCAGGCCATGCACGGCAGTGCCGTGCACACCGGCCGGATGAGCTTCGCCGTGCGCATCGGTTCGCTGATCGGCCCGCCGGTGGCCGGCGCCGCCTGGGACCTCGGCGGTCCCTGGGGCGCCTTCGGCGTCCTGTCGGTCTGGGGGATGGGCATCGTGCTGTGTTGCCTTGCCCTCCCCGCCGGCGCACAGGGTGCTGGGACGGCACCGCGCCCGCGCCCGCGCCTCGCCGATCTCGTGCCGCGGCCGAGCGACTACGTCCTCGCCTTCCGGATGCTGGCGCTGCCGCTGGTGGCGGTGATCATGGCGGTTTCGGTCCTGCGCATTGCCGGATTCAGCATCCAGGCGTCGTTCTACGCGGTCTATCTGGAGGGGCAGGGCTACAACGGCACCGCCATCGGCGTGCTGCTCGCGGTCTATTCGCTGCTCGGCGGCGGGGCGTCGCTGACGGTGGGGTCGCTGACCCGCCGCATGTCGCCGCTTTGGCTGATGATCGCCGTCATTACCGGATCCACCGCCGCCATCGCGGTGACACCGCTGCTCGGCAACTACGCCCTCCTGCTTATCGCCTCGGCGGTCAACGGCGCCTGTTACGGCATGAGCCAACCGCTGGTCATCACCACCACGTCGCGGGTCGTCGGCCGTGGCGAGCAGGGCAAGGCCGTGGGCCTCCGCACCACGGCCAACAGGCTGGCCGCAACCTTCATGCCGGTGGTCATGGGCGCAGTGGTCCAGTGGGCCGGACTGGCGGCCAGCTTCTACATCGCCGGCGGTACCGTCATCGTGCTCCTCGCCGTCGTCGCCCTGTGGATGCGTAGCGGCAAGATCGTGCCCCGATTCTGAAACACCAGCGCGCTTGACCGGCCCGTACCCGCCCCCCACACTGGGCCCGAGGAAACGCCGAATGGCCGAGAATATCGATTCCGCGCGCCCGCCCGCCAGCGAGGACGCCCCCATCCCGCTCGGCCATCAACTGCCAGTCTATGCCGCCGGATTCTTCTCCAACGGCTCGGTCATGCTGGCCAATGTCGTAGTGCCCCTCTGGGTGCTGCAGATCGACCCGTCGCCGGCGCTGGTCGGCATCGCGTTGGGCTCGCGCCAGATCCTTCCCGTGCTGCTGTCGATCCACGGCGGCTCCCTGATGGACCGGATCGGCATCCGCCGGGTCATG
>WHSO01000105.1 GCA_009380075.1 Alphaproteobacteria bacterium
CGCTCCCTACTCGACGATTTTGGAGACGACGCCGGCGCCGACGGTGCGGCCGCCCTCGCGGATGGCGAAGCGCAGGCCCTCGTCCATGGCGATCGGGTTGATCAGCTCCACCCGCATCGTCACGTTGTCCCCCGGCATCACCATCTCGGTGCCCTCCGGAAGCTCCACCTGGCCCGTCACGTCCGTCGTCCGGAAGTAGAACTGCGGACGGTACTTGGTGAAGAACGGCGTGTGACGGCCCCCCTCCTCCTTGGTCAGGATGTACGCTTCCGCCATGAACTTCGTGTGCGGCGTGATCGACCCCGGCGCCGCCAGAACCTGACCGCGCTCCACGTCCTCGCGCTTGGTCCCGCGCAGCAGCACGCCGACGTTGTCCCCCGCCTCGCCCTGGTCCAGAAGCTTGCGGAACATCTCAACACCCGTGCACACCGTCTTCGCCGTCGCCCGGATGCCGACAATCTCGATCTCGTCGCCGACCTTGACGATCCCGCGCTCGATCCGCCCCGTCACCACCGTCCCCCGCCCCGAGATCGAGAACACGTCCTCGATCGGCATCAGGAACGCCTTGTCCTTCGGACGCTCCGGCTGCGGGATGTACGAATCGACCGCCGCCATCAGCTCCACGATCGCCTGCTTGCCCGTCGCGTCGTCCTTGCCCTCCAGCGCCTTCAGCGCCGAGCCCTTGACGATCGGGATGTCGTCCCCGGGGAACTGGTACGAGGTCAGAAGCTCCCGGACCTCGAGCTCCACAAGCTCCAGAAGCTCCGGGTCGTCGACCTGGTCCACCTTGTTCATGAACACAACGATCGCCGGAACACCCACCTGCCGCGCCAGCAGGATGTGCTCGCGCGTCTGCGGCATCGGCCCGTCCGCCGCCGACACCACCAGGATCGCCCCGTCCATCTGCGCCGCGCCGGTGATCATGTTCTTCACGTAGTCCGCATGGCCCGGGCAGTCCACGTGCGCGTAATGCCGCTTCCCCGTCTCGTATTCCACATGCGCCGTCGAGATCGTGATCCCGCGCTCGCGCTCCTCCGGCGCCTTGTCGATCTGGTCGTACGCCGTGAACGTCGCTCCACCCGTCTCCGCCAGGACCTTCGTGATCGCCGCCGTCAGCGTCGTCTTGCCGTGGTCTACGTGGCCGATCGTCCCGATGTTGCAATGCGGCTTCGTCCGCTCAAACTTCGCCTTGGCCATTTCTCTTCTCCGTAATCTTGGTTAGGCCAGCTTCGCGCGCACTTCTTCGGCGACCGCATGGGGCACCTGTTCGTACTGCGCGAAATGCATGGTGAACTGGGCACGCCCCTGGCTCATGGAGCGCAGGGTATTGACATACCCGAACATGTTGGCAAGCGGAACGTTGGCGGTGATCACGCGCGCGTTGCCGCGCTGGTCCATGTCGCTGATCTGCCCCCGGCGCGAATTCAAATCGCCGATGATGTCGCCCATGTATTCGTCCGGAGTCACGACCTCGACCTTCATGATCGGCTCGAGCAGCACCGGCCCGGCCTTCGGAACGCCCTCGCGGAAGGCGGCGCGGGCGGCGATTTCGAAGGCCAGAACCGACGAATCGACGTCATGATAGGCGCCGTCGATCAGCCGGGCGCGGAAGTCGATGCAGGGGAAGCCGACGAGAACGCCGGTTTCCTTGGCGCTCTGCAGGCCCTTCTGCACGCCGGGAATGTATTCCTTCGGCACTGCGCCGCCGGTGATCTCGTTGACGAAGGAGAAGCCCTCTCCCGGCGCCGGCTCGAACACCAGCTTGATGCGGGCGTACTGCCCCGAACCACCGGTCTGCTTCTTGTGGGTGTAGTCGATCTCGTGCGGCCGGGAGATGGTCTCGCGGTAGGCGACCTGCGGTGCGCCGACATTGGCGTCAACCTTGAATTCCCGGCGCATGCGGTCGACGATGATCTCGAGGTGCAGTTCGCCCATGCCCTTGATGATCGTCTGGCCGCTTTCGTGGTCGATCGAGACGCGGAAGGAGGGGTCTTCCTGGGCGAGGCGCGACAGCGCCATGCCCATCTTTTCCTGGTCGCCCTTGGTCTTGGGCTCGACCGCGACCTCGATGACCGGGTCGGGGAATTCCATGCGCTCGAGGACGACCGGACGGGCCGGGTCGCACAACGTGTCGCCGGTGGTGACGTCCTTGAGACCGGCGAGCGCCACGATGTCGCCGGCGCGGGCTTCCTTGATGTCTTCGCGGGAATTGGCGTGCATCAGCAGCATGCGACCGATGCGCTCGCGCTTGTCCTTGACCGTGTTGGCGACCGCCTGGCCGGTTTCGAGAACGCCCGAGTAGATCCGCGCGAAGGTCAGGGAGCCGACGAACGGGTCGGTCATGATCTTGAACGCGAGTGCAGCGAAGGGTTCGTCGTCCGAGGACTTGCGGACCATGGGCTCGTCGGTGCCGGGCTTCAGGCCCTTGATGTCGGGAACGTCGAGCGGCGAGGGCAGGAAATCGACGATGGCGTCGAGCAGCGGCTGCACGCCCTTGTTCTTGAAGGCGGAGCCGCACAGGACCGGCACGAAGCCGCCCGACGGCGCGCAGGTCCCCTTGCGGATACAGGCCTTGAGGGTGTCGAGATCGGGCTCCTTGCCCTCCAGGTAGGCCTCGAGGGCGGTATCGTCGAACTCCACCGCGGCCTCGATCAGCTTGGCGCGGAATTCGTCCGCCTGGGCCTTCATGTCGGCGGGGATGTCCTTGTACTCGAACTCGGCACCAAGGGTTTCGTCCTTCCAGACGATCGCCTGCATCCGGATCAGGTCGACGACGCCGACGAAATCGGATTCGACGCCGATCGGCAGTTGCAGCACCAGCGGGCGGGCGCCCAGCCGGCCTTCGATCATCTCCACGCAACGCGGGAAATTGCTGCCGATGCGGTCCATCTTGTTGACGAAACAGAGACGCGGCACGTGATACTTGTCGGCCTGGCGCCATACGGTCTCGGACTGGGGCTCGACGCCCGCGACTGCGTCGAACACGGCAACGGCGCCGTCGAGGACACGAAGGCTGCGCTCGACCTCGATGGTGAAATCCACGTGACCGGGGGTGTCGATGATGTTGACGCGGTGGTCGTGCCAGAAGGTCGTCGTCGCGGCCGAGGTGATGGTGATGCCGCGTTCCTGTTCCTGCTCCATCCAGTCCATGGTGGCGGTGCCTTCATGGACCTCGCCGATCTTGTAGGAGCGGCCGGTGTAATAAAGGATGCGCTCGGTCGTCGTCGTCTTGCCCGCGTCGATGTGCGCCATGATGCCGATGTTGCGGTACTTTTCGAGCGGATGAGAGCGTGCCACGGCGGAATCCCCTTACCAGCGGTAATGGGAGAAGGCCTTGTTGGCCTCCGCCATGCGGTGGGTATCTTCGCGCTTCTTGACGGCGTTGCCGCGGTTATTCGCGGCATCCATCAGCTCCGCCGAGAGTCGCTCGACCATGGTGTTTTCGTTGCGACCGCGGACGGCGTCGATGATCCAGCGGATGGCGAGCGCCTGGCGGCGATCGATGCGGACCTCGACCGGCACCTGGTAGGTGGCGCCGCCGACGCGGCGGGAACGCACCTCGATGGCGGGCTTGACGTTGTCGAGCGCGTCATGGAACACCTTGACCGGATCGCCCTTGGTCTTGCCGGCGATGGTTTCGAAGGCGCCATAGACGATCTTTTCGGCGGCCGATTTCTTGCCGTCGTACATCAGACAGTTCATGAACTTGGACACGACGACATCCCCGAACTTCGGATCGGGAAGGATTTCGCGCTTTTCGGCGGCATGGCGACGGGACATTCCGGAACTCCCTACTTCGGCCGCTTGGCGCCGTATTTCGAGCGGCGCTGGCGACGCTCCACCACCCCCTGGGTGTCGAGCGTGCCCCGGATGATGTGATAGCGCACGCCGGGCAGGTCCTTGACGCGGCCGCCGCGGATCATCACGACCGAGTGTTCCTGCAAGTTGTGCTTCATGCCGGGGATATAGCTGATCACTTCATAGCCGTTGGTCAGGCGCACGCGCGCGACCTTGCGCTGGGCCGAGTTAGGCTTCTTCGGCGTGACCACGTAGACGCGGGTGCAGACGCCCCGCTTCTGCGGACAGGACTGCATCGCCGGCGCCTTGATGCGCACGTTCGGTTTCGCGCGCGGCTTGCGGACCAGCTGGTTCATTGTCGGCATCGGCCATACCTTCCAAAATCTTCGTCGGGGCCGCCCGGCAGCACCCGACGCGAAAATAAAAAAACAAGCGGGCGTGCGCGGCTAACGCGATTCGCTCGCTGGTTGTCCATCGAAGGGCCCGCGCAAACGCCCGCTGAGCCTAATGTTTAGAGCCAAAACTCCGGGACCGCGTCTAGGATGGACACCTACCACCGGCCCCCCAAAGGAGCGCGCATACTAGTGACGCCATAAATCTCCGTCAACCCTGATTTTCGCGAAAAATGAAGGGTTTCCGGCGGGCCGGGCGGTACGCGTCGATCGTTCCCAAAAGTACAGCTTACGGCCCGAATGTCACTGTGGTTTACGCCGCGGCCTGTCGCGTCACCGCCGCGAAACGGCAGGGCGCCCCGCGGGATAACCGCGGGGCGCCCTCATGCGGACTTTGCCCTGACCTTCGGTGCTTTACCCGGTCGTCAGGCGCTCTGTTTACCGACGTCGGAAACCTCCGCCGCCTCGATCTTGGCCTGGTTCTCCTGCTCGAGCGCCGCCAGCTCGCGATCGCGTTCCGCCGCCACCAGTTTGAGCCGGTTCATCAGCGCGCCGGTGCCCGCCGGAATCAGGCGGCCGACGATGACGTTTTCCTTGAGGCCGACCAGCCGGTCGACCTTGCCGGATACCGCCGCTTCGGTCAGCACGCGGGTGGTTTCCTGGAACGAGGCCGCGGAAATGAACGAGCCGGTGGCAAGCGACGCCTTGGTGATGCCCTGCAGCACCGGGGCGGCCGTCGCCGGCTTCAGCCCATCGGCCACGGCCTTGGCGTTGGTCGCCTCGAATTCGAGGCGATCCACCGTTTCGCCCACCAGATACGTGGTCTCGCCGGGCTGGGTGATTTCCACCTTCTGCAGCATCTGGCGGATGATCACCTCGATGTGCTTGTCGTTGATGCGCACGCCCTGGAGCCGGTAGACGTCCTGGATCTCGCGCACCAGGTATTCGGCCAGGGCCTCGACGCCGAGCACGCGCAGGATATCGTGCGGCACGGGATTGCCGTCCATCAGAAGGTCGCCGCGCTGCACGTAGTCGCCCTCGCGCACCGAAATGTGCCGGTCCTTGGGCAGCAGGTATTCCACCGGCTCTCCCTTCTCCGGGCGCACGAGGATCCGGCGCTTCGACTTGTAGTCGCGCCCGAACTCCACACGACCTTCGGATTCCGAGATGATGGCGAAATCCTTCGGCTTGCGCGCCTCGAACAGCTCGGCGACGCGCGGGAGACCGCCCGTGATATCGCGCGTCTTCATGCTTTCGCGTGGGATGCGTGCGAGCACGTCGCCGGCGTGGACGTCGGCGCCGTTCTCGACCCGCAGGACCGCGCCGACCGACATGAAGTAGCGCGCCTCATGCCCGTTGGGCAGGACCACGACCTCGCCCTTCTTGTCGCGCAGCGTGATGCGTGGGCGCAGTTCCGAGGCTTTCGGCTGGGACTTCCAGTCGATCACTTCCTTGGAGGCGATGCCGGTCGTTTCGTCCACCGTTTCGCGGAAGCTGACGCCCTCGGACAGGTCCATGTAGTTGGCGACGCCCGACGATTCGGAGATGATCGGGATGGTGTACGGATCCCATTCCGCCATCTTGCCGCCCTTCTGGATGGTGGCGCTGTCCTCGACCAGCAGCCGGGCGCCGTAGGGCACCTTGTAGCGCGCCATGACGCGGCCCGATTCGTCCTCCAGCATGATCTCGCAGTTGCGGCCCATGACTACGTCGCGGCCTTCGGAGTCGCGGACGGTGTTGCGGTTGCTGAACACCACCTTGGAATCGAAGGCCGCTTCCACGCTCGACTGCTCCGCGCCGCGCTGGGCGGCGCCGCCGATGTGGAAGGTCCGCATGGTGAGCTGCGTGCCCGGCTCGCCGATCGACTGGGCGGCCATGACGCCGACCGCCTCGCCCATGTTCACCGTGGTGCCGCGGGCAAGATCGCGCCCATAGCACTTGACGCAGACGCCCGACCGGCTCTCGCAGGTCAGGACCGAACGGATCAGGACCTCCTCGACGCCGGCGCGCTCGGTCGCCTCCACCAGCTCCTCGTCGATCAGGGTGCCGGCCTTGACGATGAGCTCGCCCGAGAGCGGATCCAACACGTCGGTCGCGGGAACGCGACCGAGGATGCGGTCCGACAACGGCTCGATGACGTCGCCGCCCTCGATGACCGCCTTGGTCCGGAGGCCGTTCTTGGTGCCGCAGTCCTCCTCGAAGATGATGGCATCCTGGGCGACGTCGACCAGCCGGCGGGTGAGGTATCCCGAGTTGGCGGTCTTCAGCGCCGTATCCGCCAGGCCCTTGCGGGCGCCGTGGGTCGAGTTGAAGTACTCGAGCACAGTGAGCCCTTCCTTGAAGTTCGAGATGATCGGCGTCTCGATGATCTCGCCCGAGGGCTTGGCCATCAGCCCGCGCATGCCGGCAAGCTGCTTCATCTGCGCTTCGGAACCGCGCGCGCCGGAATGCGCCATCATGTAGACGGAGTTGATCTGCTCGCCCGGCTTGACGGAGGAAATTTCCCGCATCATCGCCTTGGACACGGAATCCGTGCACTGCGACCAGGCATCGACCACCTTGTTGTATTTCTCGCCCTGGGTGATCAGGCCGTCGAGGTACTGCTGCTCGTACAGTTCGATCTGTTCCTGGGTATCCTTGACCAGCTTTTCCTTCGACGGCGGGATGACGAGGTCGTCCTTGCCGAAGGAGATACCCGCCCGGAAGGCGTTGCCGAAGCCGAGCGCCATGAGGCGGTCGCAGAACAGGACCGTCTCCTTCTGGCCGCAGGAGCGGTAGACCATGTTGATGAGGTTCGACACTTCGCGCTTGGTCAGCTCCTTGTTGATGGCGCTGAAGCCGATGTCGTCGTGCACCGGCAGGATTTCCGAAATCAGCATGCGGCCCGGCGAGGTTTCGACCACCTCGCGACGCTTTTGTCCGTCCCTGTCGATGTATTCGTAGCGCGCCTTGATCCTGGAATGCAGGGTGATGAAGCCGGCATCCAGCGCCTGCTGGATCTCACCGACGCTGGCGAAGATCATGCCTTCGCCCGGCTCGCCGTCGCGGCAGAGCGACATGTAGTACAGGCCCAGAATGATGTCCTGGGTCGGCACGATGATCGGGTTGCCGTTGGCCGGCGACAGGATGTTGTTGGTGGACATCATCAACACCCGCGCCTCGAGCTGCGCCTCGAGCGACAGTGGCACGTGCACGGCCATCTGGTCGCCGTCGAAGTCCGCGTTGAAGGCGGCGCAGACCAGCGGATGGAGCTGGATCGCCTTGCCCTCCACCAGCACCGGCTCGAATGCCTGGATGCCGAGGCGATGCAGCGTCGGCGCGCGGTTGAGCAGCACCGGGTGCTCGCGGATCACCTCTTCAAGAATGTCCCACACCTCGGGCCGTTCCTTTTCCACCATGCGCTTGGCGGCCTTGATGGTGGTGGCCATGCCGTAGAGTTCCAGCTTGGAGTAGATGAACGGCTTGAACAGCTCGAGCGCCATCTTCTTGGGCAGGCCGCACTGGTGCAACTTCAGCTCCGGACCGACCACGATGACCGAACGGCCGGAGTAGTCGACGCGCTTGCCGAGCAGGTTCTGGCGGA
>WHSO01000075.1 GCA_009380075.1 Alphaproteobacteria bacterium
AAGCCGATTCCGGCCGGGCCGATGGCGAGGGACACTGCGAACAGCACCACCGTGGTGAGGACAAGTCCCGCGAGCAACGGGCGGCCGGTCGTCGTCGCGGTCATGGCAGCGCCGTTGCGGAGGAACCCGCGGCGGCGCGGCGGACGCGGAATGCGGCCAGCCGGGCCACGGCCTCGGCGATATGGGGCGTGGCGCAGGCCCAGAGATGATGGGGCAGCCCGATCACCGCGCTGTCCGGTACGCTGCGCCGGAGCGCCGGATGGTCGAGGGTCGCTTTGGCGAGGGACGGATATTCGACGCTGAGCCGCCCGAGGATCAGCGCGTCGGGCCGCGCCGCGGCGATCGCTTCGAGGCTGAAGCGCCCAACCCCGTGCATGCCCTGCCGTGCTGCCAGGTTATCGAATCCGGCGGCGTCCATGACCGCCGCGGGCAGACTGTCGTCGCCCGAGGTGATGCCGTTGGGGGCAAACAGGGCGGCGACGGGACGCGGGCCGGTCGGTGCCGGCGGAATCGCGGCCAGCCGCGTATCGAAGGCACGGACCAGTTCCTCACCGCGTGCTTCGGCACCGAGGGCGCGGGCGACGAGGCGAATGTGGCGCGGCACGTCGGCCAGCGTCCGGCCGAGCGGCAACTCGAACACGCGGTAGCCGAGACGCCGGAGCATCGTTACCGCCGGGCGCGCGGCATAGGGACCGGCGAGCACGATGTCGGGGTCGAAGGGCAGGATTTCCTCGGCGAGGCCGTGGTTGAGATGAAACACCGCCCCCTCCCGCGCCATGGCCGAGGAGGAGGGATCGGCGGCCAGGAAGCTGAGCGACTTGATGCGCGAAGGCTCCACCAGCAGCATGGCGAGCTGGTCTGTGCACACGTTGATGGAGACGATACGTTGGGGGGCCGCTGCGGTCGCGACGCCCGTGCTTCCGCAAGCAAGGGCGAGCGCAAGGGCGAGGGCATGGCGCGTCGCTCCGGCGCGGTGGGCAAAGGGATCCCGCGCCGGAGAATTGCGTGTCTGACGCCGCGCGGTCACTCGCCCCCCGTCGGTCCGAACCGCAGCGTGATGCCAGCGAACACCGCGAGCCCGGTGGTGCCGTAGCCGAAGACTTCCTGGTAGCGCTGGTCGAGGAGGTTCTCGCCGCGGGCGAAGATCTCGACGTTGTCGTGGATGCGCCAGCTGAATCCCGCGTTGACGAGGGTGTAGCCCTCTAGGAGCTCGGTATGGGTCATTGCGGGGAAGAAGCTGTCGAAGACAGTGTCGCGCTGGTCGCCGTTGTAACGCACGCCCAGGTTGGCCCGCGCCGGGCGCTGCCACAGGCGGAAGCCATAGGTCCCCTGCAGGCTAGCCATGTGGCGGGGACGGCGGACAAGGTCGGTGCCCGAGGAATCCTGGGTGGCGGTGAAGGTGTAGCTGCCGTCGATCTTGAGGTTCTCCAGCGGCCGCGCGACAAGCATGAGTTCCAGCCCGTCGGCTTCCGTCGTGCCGGACAGGTTCGTCGCCGTGTTGCCGGATCCGCTGATGAAGTTCTTGAAGCGGTTGCGGAACACCGTCGCATCGACGATCAGGCGACCGTCGAGCATGGTCTTCTCGACGCCGAAATCGATGCCGATATTCTCCTCGGGCGTCAGGTTCGGATTGCCGGTGAAGGTCGGGGTGGAGCCGAACAGCTCGAACAGGGTCGGGTTCTTGACGCCGCGCCCGACGCTGCCGTGAAACCGCGTGTCCCAGGGGTCATGGATATAGGCGACAGTGCCGCGCCAGGTGGTCTGGTCCTCGAACAGCGGATCGTTGTCGTCGTGACGCAGGCTGCCGGACAGGAACAAATGGTCCCACAGCGATATCCGGTATTCGCCGATATAGCCGCGGTTGGTGACGGCGACCTTGTTGCGGCCGGAAAACGAGCTGTCGGTAAGCTGGGAATCGCGCTCCTGTTCCACCGCCAGGGTGACCACGTGTTCCGCGTTGGCGCTTCCTTCCGTATGGAAAGTAATATTGGTCTGGTAATCGAACTTGGTCTTTGTGCCTTCGGCGAGGAAGGTGCGTGCGCGGCTGGCGTCGAAGAAATCGGTGCCGTCCTCGCCGTAGGCGGCGCGCAGGATATGCTCCCAGGCGCCGCCGAAGGGCGCCCACCGCGCGCTGACCATGCCGTAGCGTTGATGGGTCGAGGATGCGCCTTCGCCATCGACGACGTTGAGGACGGCGACCTGGTCGTCGCCCTCGCGATGGCTCGAGATCTCCATGCCGACCGCGTCGAAGGACAGGTTGGGCAGTGGCTTGAAACCGGCCTTGAAACGCGCGGTGCCGTTGCGGTAGGCATCGGCTTCGGTATTGCCGTTACGGGCATCGGCCTCCGAAATACCGTTGGTGTCGAAGCGCGACAGGCTGGCGGAAACGTAGCCCCGCTCGGCGCCGTAGCCGATGTTGGCGAGCATGTCCTTTGTGGCGAAGCTGCCGGCCTCGCCGCGGAGCGTGCCCGACCAGCCCTCGCCCGGCCGCCGGGTGACGATGTTGATGACGCCGCCTATGGCGTCGGAGCCGTAGAGCGCGCTCTGCGGCCCGCGCAGCACCTCGATGCGGGCGACGTCAGCGGCCAGCAGGTTGGCGAAATCGAACTCGGAGCTGGAGGCGGGGTTGTTCACCTCGATGCCGTCGATCAGGACCAGCGTCTGGTTGCCCTCGGCGCCGCGGATGCGGATCTGGGTGAAGGCGCCGACGGGGCCGCTGCGGTTGACGGCGACGCCGGGAACGTCGCGCAGAACGTCGGAGACGATCCGGATGCCGCGGGATTCGAGCTCGCGCCCGGTCAGCACGGTGACAGCGGCGCCGGTCTCGCGTGCCGGCAGCGGCACGCGAGAGGCGGAGATGACAACCTCCGGGCCGGCCTCAACCGGGCGGTCCTGGGCCGCGGCGGCCGCGCAGAGGAAGGACGGAACAAGGGCGAGGGGGAGCGCGAGCGACGTGCGCCGGTGGGCGGGAACATGGTGCATGGGGCATCCCTTTCGGTCGACGGAACGGCGGGCGGGGTGTGCGGGAATCGCACTCCCGGCCGCGAGGACGTGCCGCGCGAAAGGGCACCGCGCCGCGGAAGCGGCGACGGAAAATCGGTCCGGATATGTGGTGACAAACTCCCCACGACGGAATCCCCCAGCGACGACACATGGCCGCGTCACCGCTAACGGGTTCCCGTCCCACGAACACACCCCGGTTCCTGGAAAAGTGACGCTCGCGACGGCAGGTTTCCTGGCTCGCGGGTCGCCGCGCACTTCCCGCCTTCCCGGTTTCCCAGTGGCATAGATGGAAGTGCGCTCGCCGCCGACAGTTGCGGGGGCAGCCAGGGATGGGGCGATCAACGGGTCGCCTTGCCCTGTTCCCTTTTGATTCCCCGAAGGGAACCGTCGCTGAGAGGAAGGTTATCGCGCCGGCCGCGCCGGGGCAACGACGGAATCGCGGTGCGGCGTTATTCCGCGGGGCTGACCGCCCGCCGGGTCATCGGCCCGCGCGGCAGCAGGATGGTGACCACGCACAGCACCATGAAGATGATCGAGGTGAAGAAGATGTACTGCGGCGGGAAATTGTCGAGGACGAAGCCGAGGATGAGCGGCGCGATGCCGCCGCCGACGTTCTGGCCGGTGAAGATGAAGCCGAACACCTTGCCGGACGAGCCCTCGGGCGTCACCTCGCGCACCATCATGTCGCGGGCGGGGCGTATGACACCGTGGCAGAACCCCGTCATTCCGAAGAAGATCACCAAAAGGACGTAATGGACCGAGAAGAAGGTGATCAGCAGGACCGTGACGATGGAGAACGAATAGATCAGCGCGGCGAAGCGGTCCTGGCGGGAGATATTGTCGGCGATCACGCCGCCTGCCAGCACGGCGAAGGAACTCACCAGCATGTAGGTGCCGACGGCAAAGCCCGCGTCGACGGCAGAGGTGCCGTGCAGGGCGTTCAGCGCCGGGATGGCGAAGCTGTGCAGGCCGTTGCCCGCCAGGGTGGACATGGCGAAGAAGGCGAACAGCACCAGCACGGGGCGCGACATCAGGAGCTTGGTGTGGTCGGAGAACTTTTCTTCCGTGCCGCCGTCGGCCTTCGCCTTGCGCTTTTTCGGCGCGATGGAATCGTCCTTGAGGCTCGACCACTGGGTCAGCAGCAGCACCAGGATGGCGTAACCGAAGCCCGCCACCACCAGAAGCGCCATGCGCCAGTCCCACACGGTCGACATGAAGGTGATGGCCACCGGCGCGGCGGCAAACCCGAGGTGTCCCGAGAACGTGTGGACGGAAAAGGCGCGGCCCATGCGCGCCTCGCTCACCGAGCCGTTGAGGATGGCGTAGTCGGCGGGATGGAAGACCGAATCGCCGATGCCGCCGACGATGACCAGTAGGACGATGATCCAGTAATTGGGGGCGAAGGCCATCAGCGCGAAGGCGGTGACCATGACGAAGATGCCGACCATAAGCACCGGCTTGGCGCCGAAGCGATCGACCATGAAACCCGCTGGTACCTGGGCCATGCCGGTGGCGACGTACCGCGCGCTCAGCATGGCGCCGAGGAGGGTGAAGCTGACGCCGAGGTCCTGGTTGAGGAAGATGAACAGCGCCGGCAGGGCCAGCATGTAGAAATGGCTGCAGAAATGACCGGCGCAAATCAGACTCAGAATCTTGACATCGTTCCGGGCGGCATCGGCGGCGACGGCTTGTGACACGTGACGTTGCTCCGGTTGCTGTCGATCCGCGGTCAGTGGGCCGCGCGCTCGGCCTTGCGGGCATGGAAGGCGGACCCCATGACCGCGAACATGCAGACGACCATGAAGACCGCCGACATGTAGAACACCCAGGCCGGCACGCCGAGGTCGATCATGGCGCCGAACGCGATAGGTGCGATGGTGCCGCCGATGGCCTGGCCGGAGAAGACGAAGCCGAAGGCCTTGCCGATCGACCCCTTGGGACTTGCCGCGCGGATCATCATGTCGCGGGCGGGGCGGATCATGCCCTGCACCCAGCCGGCCAGGGTGAACACGCCAACGAGGACCACCGTATCGAGCGGAAACCGGCCGACGATGACCGCCAGAACGGCCGTCAACAGCAACGCGCCGCCCGCCACCAGATCATGGCGGCTGTTCTTGTCGGCAACCACTCCGCCGGCCAGCACGCCGAAGGCGGAGGCGAACAGGAAGCCCGTCAGCGCCGCGCCGGCGACGGCCACCGGCGTGTCGTGTAGGGTCACGAGCCCGGCCACCGCCCAGTTGCGGAAACCGCCCGAGCCCAGTTGCTGCAGGGCGAAGAACAGGAACAGGAAGAGCATCGGGGTCGACAGCATGACCTGCTTCACCGCCGTCCAGGTGCTGATTTCAGCTTCCGCAGCGGCGACGGCCTGGTCAGTGGTGACGACATCGGCGGCGCTGTCATCCTTTTTCTTCTTCGATTCGGGCTTGGCGACGCCTTCTTCGATGCGTTTCCACTGGGTGATCATGCCGATCATGATGCCGACGCCGACGATGCAGGAGGCGACGATTCCGACGCGCCAGTTCCACAGCGTCGCGGCGGTGAGGATCACCACGGGGGCGAGGGCGTCGCCGAGGTTGCCCGAGAACGTATGGGCGGAGAACGAGCGGCCGATGCGGCTGTCGCTGATCGAGCCGTTGAGAATCGAATAATCCGCGGGATGGAACACGGCATTGCCGAAGCCGGCGAGAAGGATGAGGACCGCCATTACCCAGAAGGATGTTGCGAGCGAGAACAGGAAGTAGCAGCCGAGCAGGATGCCGAAGCCGACGATCAGCAGCGTCTTGGCGCCGAACTTGTCGACCAGGATGCCGGCGGGCAGTTGCATGGTGCCCGAGGTCAGGTTCTTGGCCGAGAGCAGGAGCCCAAGCAGGGTATAGCTGACGCCGAGGTCGGAATGCAGGAACGGAAACAGGGGCGGCAGGATGGTCGAGAAGTAGTGGCTCATGAAATGGCCGCCGGAGACGAGGCCAATCACCGTCACGTCGCGTTTCAGGGTACCGGCGGTTACATCGGTCATGTGCGTTTCCCGTAGGCTATGTGCCGCATTGGCGCGGTCGTATTCGTCAGTCCGTTCGAATGAACCCGCTGGGGCCGGGACCGCGGCCGGGACGGGATGCGTGGCCGGCTACTCGGCCGCCTGGAGCGCGGCCTGCCTGCGCGTTTCGCGGTAGGAGCCGTAAACTGCGGCGGCGCAGAGCACCATGAACACGGCGGAGGAATAGAACACCAGCGATGGATGCCCGATATCGATGACGAAGCCGTAGGCCACCGGGGCGACGGCGCCGCCGATGGCCTGGCCGGAAAACACCAGCCCCACCACCTTGCCCATGGAGCCCTTGGGACTCGCGGCGCGGATCATCATGTCGCGGGCGGGGCGGATGATGCCCTGGATCAGCCCGGCGACGGTGAACACAAACACCAGCAAGGTGTAATGCAGGTTGATCTCCGCCACGATGATGCAGAGGACCGCGGTCAGCAGCAGCGCCCCACCGGCGACGAGATCGTGACGGTTGTTCTTGTCGGCGACCAGGCCGCCGGCCAACACGCCGAAGGCGGAGGCGAACAGGAACCCGGTCAGCGCGCCGCCCGCGGCGGCGGCGGGCGTGTCGTGCAGGACCACGAGGGCGGCGACCGAGAACGCGCGCAGGCCGCCCGAACCGAGCGACTGCATGGCGAAGAACAGGAACAGGAAGATGACAGCGGGCGAACGCATGATGTGGAGCAGCAGTTCCCAGGTCGTGGGGTCACGCGACGCGCCGGCGACGGCGTCCTCGGTGCTGTCGGCCCCCATGGCGGCGACCTGTTCTTTGGCTTTGTTCTTCTTCATGCGCCTGGCGACGCCTTCGTGCATCCTGGACCAGCGCGAGCCCAGCCCGAGGATGATGATCACGCCGACGATGACCGATGCGAGCACGCCCACGCGCCAGTTCCAATAGGCGGTGATCGACAGCATCACCACCGGCGCGATGGCGGAACCGAGATGGCCCGCGAACGTATGCGCGGAGAAGGAACGCCCGAGACGCGTTTCCACCACCGTCCCGTTGATGATGGAGTAGTCGGCAGGGTGGAAGACGGCGTTGCCCGTGCCGGCGATGAGGAACATCACGGCCAGGAGCCAGAACGAAGAGGTCATGGAAATGACGAAGTACGCGCCGACGATGATGGCGAAGCCGATCATCAGCATGGAGCGCGCGCCGTAGCGGTCGACCAGAAGGCCCGCGGGTAACTGGGTGGCGCCGCCGGCGACGTGCTTGAGCGCCAGCAGCAGGCCGAGCGCGGTGAAGGAAACACCCAGGTCCTGGTGCAGGAAGGGGAACAGCGGCGGCAGCATCATGGAGTAGTAGTGGCTCATAAAATGGCCACTGGACACCAGACCCACCACTTCGACGTCTTGACGCAACGAGCCGTCGGCTGTCGTATCAGCCATTACCGTTCCCTCTCTTCCCCTGATTATGCTTTCGACCGGGTTAGGGGTATCTTAATCCCCTCCTTCCGGCAGCGAAAGCCCCACGGTATGGCTGGGTTTTGACCCGCGCGGTGGTCGCTCACGGCCGCTATATGCGGAACCTGCCGCGAACCACCGCCGGGAAGAGGTCCTCGGGCTTGAGGTGCTTCTGGGCGATGCCCTGCTCGTACGTCCATTTCAGGAAGGCTTCGAGCGTCACGCGATTGTCCTCGAGCCCATAGGGGAAGTAGTCGTCGCCGAGCAGCTTCATCTTCTCCTCGCCCTCGTAGGTGAGCCAGGGGATCGGCATGCGCGAGGCAGTGATCTCCAGCACCCGGGCGAGGGAGTTGGCGCGCGCCGCCTCAAATGCCGTCATCAGGTTGGCGGCTGCCCAAGGGTTTTCCTCCAGGATGGCTTTCTTGATCGCGATCACGTGCATGATCGGGAAGACCTTGGTTTTTTTGTAGTATTCGGCCTCGACCTCGCGGTAGTTGGGGAACATCCGACGCACGTTGGGATGGCCCTGAAGGAAGCTGTGCGGCGCATGGGCCGAGAACGCGGCGTCGAGTTCGCCGGACGCCAGCATTTCCGACAGTGACTTATCGGGTACCGGCGTGACCTTGACGCCCTTGGGCAGCTTCAGCTTGACCTTTTCGACGCGGCCCGGCTGGTCGACGCCGGCCTGGTGCCAGTCGATCTGGCTGAGCTTGATCCCGACTTGGTCCGTGAGCCAGCCGCGGGTATAGACCGATGCCGTCTGCGCCCATTCCGGCGTGCCGACGCGCTTGCCTTTCAGGTCGGCCGGCGACTTGATGCCTGCCTTCTTGTGCACGTAGATGTTCGACAGCCGGAACACGCGCGACGGGAATACCGGCAGCCCGATGATGTCCGGCCGGTCGCCGGAAATTTGGGCGACGAACTTCGCAAAGGACATCTCCGACATGTCGAAGTCGCGATGCAGCGCCATGCGGAAGAAGATTTCCTCGACCTCATAGAGCATGACGTTCAGGTCGATGCCCTGGGCCGTGACCCGGCCGTTGGTGAGGTCGTTGAAGTGGTCGTATTCCGAGGTGGCGAAGTTCAGCTTGAGTTTGGACATGGTTTCTTGGTCTCTCGTGTCAGGCCGCAGCCGCGCCGCCGGGGGTGGAGAACAGCAGCGACTTGATCACGAGGGGCACCACGTTTGTGGGCCGGATCATCTCGCCGATATCGACGTAGTCGAATTCCTTCAGCGCCACGCCGTCGACCGAAATGATGTCGGCACGGACCCCGCATTCGCGTGTGAGGATGTTGCCGATGGTCTTGCCGATGTCGCCGTCGAGCATGAGGATCAGCGCCTGGCCGCCCTTGATCGTCTCGGGCAGGCCGCCGCAGATGCCGTCGGCCAGCGCCTTGAGGCGCGCGTGCAGCGGGTCGCCGTGCCATTGGAAGGCCAGTGCCACGACATGCTCGCCGTCCTCGTAGTCGAAGCGGACGAGGGCCTTCTGGATCTCCTCGGTGATCCTGACCGTGTCGATATCGCTCTCCAGGCTGACGTTGGGCCGCAGCACCGGGACGTTGCGGAGCGGCAGCACGCCTTCGTCGGAGATATGGATCGTATTGCCCGAAACCTGGACCGAGAACTGCGACGCCCCGATCACCGTCGCGCGGATGCCCTGGCCGGGGTCCATGGCCTTGTAGGGGATGCGGTTGTCGGCCAGCGCCTCGGCGATGGCTTCGGCCAGATAGCGGCCGAGATCGTTGTGGTCCCTGGTTTCGCGGCCATAGATGAATTCTGACACGCCGCCCGAAAAAGTGACGAAATCGGGCACGGGGCGCTTGGGCAGCGCCTCGGTGACCATCAGGTCCCTGGTGACGCCTTCGAGATCCTGCTGCATGACCGCCGGGATGAGGGCGGCGACCATGGCGCGGGCGATCTTGCGCTTGTCGTCCTCGCTCAGCTTCTTGCCCATCTCGAGCTCGACGCCCGCTTGCTTTGCGTGGACGAAGGCGGGGCCCTCGATCCGGACCAGGCGGCTTTCGTCGTCGAAGGCGATGAGGCGGCCGCCCACCTCGATGGCGGCGGTCGAGACCAGCCGCCCGCCGTGGCACATGCCGAGCTTGGTGGTGCCGCCGCCGATGTCGATGTTGAGGACGTTCTTGTGGTCCTTGCGCGACAGCGCGATGGCGCCGGACCCATGCGCGGCCATCGCCGATTCCATGTGATGTCCGGCGGAAGCGGTGACGAACTTGCCCGATTCCTCGGCGAACAGGTGGGTGATGGCTTCGGCGTTCTTGCGCTTCAGCGCCTCGCCGGTGAGGATGACGGCACCCGAATCGATATCGGACCGCTTGAGGCCCGCTTCCTTATAGCCCGCCTCGATGAACTTCTGCAGGTAACCCACGTCGATCGTGTTGTCCGGCAGATACGGCGTCAGCAGGATGGGGGAGCGCCACAGCACTTCCCGGTTCACCACCACGAAGCGCGAGGACAGCGCGGTGGTCAGGCGCTGAAGATGTACCTTGGCGAACATCAGGTGCGATGTCGAAGAGCCGATGTCGACGCCGACCGTCACCAGTTCCACGTTGTCCGCGGCCCAGATGGTGTCCGCGATCGCCTGCTGGTCTTCCGGCGACATGTGACCGTGATCAAAGCCGAGTTCATGCATGATGGAAAACGTGTCCTTTCACTGATTGTCGGAGCGCGTCCGGCGGGACGGCGCGCTCATGTCCTGAGGTAGGGAGTTTCGTCGATATAGTCGCCCATGTCGGAGCGCACATTGGTCTTTTCGATGGCGTCGAGCCACTTGCGATGCAGGCGGGGGTCCTGATCGGCGTATTCGATCTGGCGGCCGCCCTTCTTGATGTCGGTGTCGGCCTTGCCGGCGGCGCCTTCGCGCCGGATAGTGGAGAACGGGTAGCGGCGCGAGCCCATGCCGATGGCGAGGTAGCGCGCCGGCTCCGGCGCCGTATTGAAATGCTGGTGGAACATCCACAGCGGCGGCGCGTACATGATGCCATGGCGCCAGGGGACCTCGACGAAGTCCTGATCACCTTCGTACCACAGCACGGTATAGCCGGTGCCCGTCACCGCCCAGATGTGGATGCCGTCGCCGTGGCGATGGCCCTTCTTGTAGCGTGCGGTCGGGATTTCCGAGGTGTGCGCGTGCAGCGTGCCGTCGGCGAGGATGAAGGTGATGTTGGACCCGCCGGCGCCGCGTTCGTTCCAGGTGACCAGCTCAAAGTTGGTCAGGTCCGGCACGAAGGTGGTTTCCCACATGTGCCGGCCTGGCTTGATCGCGGTGAAGTCGCCGTCGCCTTCGTAGTATTTCGGATCGCCCATGCGGTCGTCGAAGACAAAGTCGTTGGCGAAGACGAACCTGTCGTTGTGGAACAGGTTCATCACGAGAGGGGCGAAATTGGTGCAGGCAAGAAGCGCGCGCTCCGAACCGGAGCCGTTGTAGATCTGGTAGCCGGCGTTGAGCGGCAGGGCGAACAGGCTCTTCGGTCCCCATTCGAAGGAATGGCGTCCCTGGGGCGCTTCGATGGTCGTGGATCCGTGACCTTCGAGGACATAAACGAAGCATTCATACATGTGCTTCATCGGCGCCGTGCGCTTCCCCGGCGGGATGTCGAGGGCATAGGCCGAGCAATGATCGCCGCGGCCCTTGACGTGCAGGAAGGCGCCCTTGCAGTCGAAGCGCGGCCACGGGCCCGTCTCCACCGCGAGCACGTCGATGCCGAAGCCTTCGTGCACGGGCGGGCCTTCCGCCTTGACCCAGTCGAGGTAGGGATCGAGGAGGAATCTCTTTTCGTGATCGGTGTCGAGGAGCTTGAGCTCGCCCTCGGCCATTCGGTCCTCCCGGAGATTCTTGTGCCGGACCGCTCGGGGTCCTGGGCCGCGGCGCGGCGGCGGATGCAAAATACTCGAAGGGCTTCCGCCCCGTCCAGAGCGGAAGGACGACCGGCCCGGGAAAATCAGCGATGCGGCCGCTTTTTTACGCCTGCGGCAGGGCTTCCGCCGCCGGCAAAGGCCCCGGGGCCGGGCAGGCCCGCCGGGAGCCTTACGCCTTGGACAGGTAGGGCGTCTCGTCGATCACGTCGCCCATCAACGACGTGACCTGGTTCTTGGACAGTTCCTCGAGGAAGATCGCGTGGATGCGTGGGTCCTGGTCCTCGTACTCCACCTGATTGCCGCCGTCCTTGATCGAGGTATCGACGCCCTGGTCCCAGATCTGGCGTTTGACCGCGAACAGGGGGTAGCGCGTCGAGCCCATCTGCACGGCAAGATACCGGGACGGAATGCTGCCCGAGTTGAAGTGCTGGTGGAACATGTTTTCGGGCGGCGTGTAGAGGACGCCGTGATGCCAATCGATGCGCTTGAAGTCCTTGTCGCCGTCGTACCAGAACAAAGAATACCCCTGCCCGGTGACGCAATAGACGTTGGTCCCCGCGGTGTGGCGGTGGCCCTTCTTGTAGGTGCCGACCGGCATGGCGGAGGTATGGCATCCGATGGTGCCGTCGGCCAGGATCCAGCGCAGGTTCGACGAGCCCGTGCCGCGCGCGTCCCAGCGCTTGAGCTCGAAGTTCGAGATGTCGGGGACGAAATTGGTCTCCCACTGGTGGCGGCCCGGCTTGACCGGCTTCAATTCGCCCTCGCCGGAGAAATAGCTGGTATCGCCCAGGCGCTCGCCGAAGGGAATCGGGTTGTCCCAGATGAAGCGTTCGTTGCGGAACAGGTTCATGATGAAGCGCAGGTTGCTGTTGCCGGCGAGCCGCACAGGCTCCGAACCGGAACCGTTGAAGTGCTGGTACTTGAGGTTGAGTGGAATCTCGAACAGCGAATTGGGGCCCCATTCGAAAGTGTGGGCGCTGCCGTCCGGCAGTTCGACTTTGGTCGAGCCGTGGCCCGACAGCACGTAGGTCACTTCTTCGTAAATATGATTGAGGACGCGCGACTTGCCGCCGGGCGGAATCTCGTAAAGGAAGGTCGAGATGTAGTCGTCGCCACCGACGAGTTCGCAGATCGCGCCGCGGACACCGAAAATGTCCCACGGTGCGACCTCAATCTTCAGGAGGTCGATGCCGAAGTCCTTCACCATCGGGACCGGCTGGCGGTCGGCCCAGAGAAGAAACGTGTCCTGAAGGTAGAAATTGCCCGTCGAATCGGACATCTGGTCTTCTCCTACAATGCAAGGCGATGGAACGAGAAGGGCCGCGGTGCCTGGTGAGCGGCGCCCGCGGCCCTCAAACTACGCAAGCAAGCGGCGGCGGGTCGCTCAGGCCGTCTTCTTGGCGACGAACTTGCTCTCGTCGAAGATGTCACTCATGTTCGACTTGACGCCGTTCTTGGTGATCTCGTTGAGAAAGATCTCGTGGATGCGCGGATCCTGGTCCTCGTACTCGATCTGGTTGCCACCGTCTTCCACGCTGGTGTCGACGCCGCCGCCAAACAGCTTTCGCTTGCTGTCGACGAACGGGTAGCGCATGGAACCCAGCGCGATCGCGAGATAACGTGCCGGATTGGGCCCCGTGTTGAAATGCTGATGGAAGATGCCGTCGGTGGGGACGAAGACGACGCCATGCTCCCAGTCGATGCGCTCGTAGTCCTCGCCCTTGTTGTGCCAGAACAGCGTATAGCCCGTGCCTTTGACGGCGAAAACATAGAAATCCGCGCCGTGACGGTGCCCCTTCTTGTAGGAACCGACGGGCATTTCGGATGAATGGGCGTGCATGGTGCCATCGGCCAGGATGAATTTCATGTTGCCCGAGCCCTTGCCGCGGGCATCCCAGGCCTTGAGCTCGAAGCCGGCGAGGTCGGGAACGAAGTTGGTTTCCCACATGTTGCGGCCGGGCTTGATCGGAATGAATTCGCCTTCGCCGGCGAAATAGTTGTGCCCGCCGGTGCGCTCGGCAAAGGAGAAGTCGTTGTTGAACACGAAGTCGCGGTTGTGGAACAGGTTCATCATCAGCGGCAGATAGTTGACCGAGGAGAACAGGGCGCGTTCCGTGCCCGAGCCGTTGAAGTGCTGGTAGCGGCAGTTGAGCGGCAGCGCAAACAGGCTCTTGGGTCCCCATTCGAAGGTGTGTTTCTGGCCGTCCGGAGTCTCGATCACGGTCGAACCATGCCCCTCCAGCACATAGATGGTTTCCTCGAACACGTGCTTCTGCGGGATGGTCTTGGACCCCGGCGGCATGTCGATGACGAACATGGTGGTGAAGTCGCCGCGGCCATAGAGGTGCACGAGCGCGCCGTTGACACCGTACAGGTCCCATGGCTTGGTCGGGACGTCGAAGAGATTCAGGCCGAGGCCTTCCGCGATATGCAGGTTCTGCTCGGCGGCCCAGTCGCCATACGGGTCGAGGAGGAATTTCTTTTCCTTGATGGTCTGCATGGTCTCGGCCATTGCCCTGGAACTCCTTGCAAAAAGCGCTGTAGATCGTCGAATCGTTATGGGGCCGCAGAATAGCACAGCAAGCTCAAAGCGGAAGGGAGGTCCCGCGATTTGCAGGGCCGTCCCAGATCTTCCATAACATTTTGAAATTACGCTATTTTTCCCCCACCTGACGACGCTTTCCGGGCTTGCGGCCTTTCACGGAGCGGTCGAGCTCGTCGCCGGCGTCACCGATGCCGTTGAGATAGAGTTCCCAGATCCTGAGATTCTGGTCTGCCATGTCCAGCAGCCGGTCCTCCATCTTCAGCTCCCGCGCGTATTTGGCAAGGCTGTTCCAGCCGAGGTCGGAATGAATCTCGTCCGCCTCGTTGTGAATCTTGAAGAACGTCAGTTCCTCATCGGTGAGCCAGGGGAAGGTCTTCTTCCACCGCAGCCGCTCGATGCCGAGCCAGCCGTGCTTGCGGAACTCACCCTTGCCGTAGCCACGCAGGTTGGTGCGTTCCGACACGACATTGGCGAGCAGCCCTTCGAGCCAATGGCAGTTGGCCATGACCCCCATCCAGGCGTTCCAGGCGAGCTGCGTCGTCGCCAATGGTTTGGCGGCGCGCATCCTGGCGCGCGACATGCCAGCGGCGACGCCGACGTTTTCCAGCAGAAGCCAGTGGGGCAGGCCGCCGCCGAATTCGTCATCCCTTACCAGTTCCTCGTAACAGGCGCCGAGGATGCGCAGGCGGGTATCCCAGTCCGGGGTGTTGGTCGCAACCTTAAGCTTGAGCACGGAGTTGCGATGGCGCGTATTGAGGCGGTGCTGATACGCGAACATGTAGGCCCGTCCAACATTGTAAGGCTCGTGAATATAACGGGTGCGGTTGCAGAAATCGTCGAGCACCTTGTCGAGGTCGCGGATGAATCCGGTGGCCTTGGGATTACGGGGCATTTACGTGGTTCTCCTGTGGTCTTCTTCGCGTTTGGTTACGGGATGTCGAGGACGATCTTGCCGAACTGTTCGGCGCGCTCGAGCCGGTCGAACGCCTCCTGCGCGCGGTCGAGCGGATAAACGCTGTCGATGACCGGCCGGACGCGTCCCTGGGCGACCAGCCGCATGAGCTGGCGGCATTCCTCCATGCTGGCGGTGGTGGACCCGAAGATCTGGAGCTGGCGTACGAAGATGCGCTGAAGATCGGCCGGCGGCTGGCCGCCGGTGGTCGCGCCGACGACCATGATGCGCCCGCCCCAGCCGGCGGCGCGCAGGCTCTGGTTCCAGGTCGCGGCGCCGACATTGTCGCAGACCACCTCGGCGCCGCGGCCGTCGGTCATCTCGCGCACCCGCTGCCAGATCACCTCGCGGGCGTGGTTGATGGTCTCGTCGGCGCCCAGGTCGCGGGCGCGCGCCAGCTTTTCGTCACTGCCGGAAGTCACGATGACGCGGCAGCCGGCGATCTTGGCGAGCTGCAGCGTCGCCAGCGCGACGCCGCCGCCGATGCCGATGATGAGCATGGTTTCGCCAGCGACGACCGGGTGCTTGCCGAACACCTGGCGCCAGGCGGTGAGGTGGCCCACCGGCAGGGCCGCCGCCTCGTGCCACGAAAGGTCGTCGGGGATGGGCACGAAATTGTGCGCCTTCATCGACAGGTACTCGGCGAAGCCGCCGTGGCGCTGTTCGCCGATGATGCTGATGTTCCGGCAATAGGGCTGCTGCCCGGCCAGGCAGTAATCGCAGCGGCCGCAGAATTCGCTCGGGAACGCGAGGACGCGCTGGCCCCGCGTGAGACCCGAATCGGCGTCGGCCT
>WHSO01000154.1 GCA_009380075.1 Alphaproteobacteria bacterium
ACGGTACCGGCGATCCCGAGCGCAATCCAGCGCCGGTCGCGCAGGACAAGAAAGGCGAAGCAGACCGCAAGCACCGTGAGCCCCACGAGGGGGTGAGAGAGCGTACACAGGACGGCAAGTCCCGCCGCGAGTGTCAGCCGCTGGCCCGTCAGGGCCCAGAGCGCCCAAAGCGCGAAACCTTCTGCCAGCAGGCGCGACGTGAAGAAGCCCTCGCCTAGGGAAAAGATGAACCAGCCGCCGTAGAACGCCGGCATGCCGGCGACGATCGCCAAGCCGATAACGGCGCTCTTCCGGTCCGGCGCCAGGCGCAACGCCAGGGCGGCCGCCCCGGAAAGCCACAGCACATGGCTCAGGGCTACGCCGGCCATGGTCGCGACAGTGGGGCCGAGGATCCCGACCAGCGGCGCGAACACCTTCGACAGCAGGGTGTAGTCGTCCTGGGAGCCGAAGGCGAAGAAGAAATCCTTGTCGAAAATCACCGGGTGGAGCGCCCGCATCGCCTGCGCGACGTAGAGCCGGCTGTCGTGAACGATGCCGTCATAGGGATGGAACGCAAGCCAGAGCCCGACGACGAGCAGCACCGGGCTTGCACGCCTCAGGGTCTCCATGATGTCGAAGTCCGCCGGCCCTTCGAGGACTTCCGCGGCGTCAGGCGGCCTTTTCTTCATGGTAATCGTCGTCGATGTTGACGGCCCACAGCGCTGCCTTGTCCTCGCTGCCCGTGATGATGGCTTCCGCGGCAAAGCGGGCGGTCAGCATGGAGTGGTCCTGGTTGTTGTAGCGATGCATGCCGTTGCGGCCGACGAGAAACAGGTTCGGGATCGCATCGACGAAGGTCTGGACGGTACCGAAATCGCCATAGCTGCCGAAATAGCCCGGATACGCCTTCGGCACGCGAATCACGACCGAATCACGCAGGGCGTCGATCGCCGCGAGGCCGAGGCGGGCCAGTTCCTCGACGGCCAGCGCCGACATGTCGGAATCGGACAGCATCCACAGCCCGTCGCCCTCGCGGCAGAAATACTCCATGCCGATCCAGGCACTGTTCGGATTTGCGACCATCCAGGGGCTCCAGTTGTTGAAGAACTGGAGGCGGCCGACCTGGACGTTGCCGTCCTGGATGTAGATCCAGTTGTCGGGCACCATGTTGATCGGCGAGGCGCGGTCCGATCCCGGCGTCGGTTGCAATTTGTCGAGCAGCACGCCGACCGTGATGAAGTCCCGGTATTCAAGGCCGCCGGCGACGCGGCGGACATCCTCGGGGATCACGCCATTCATGCCCGAAATCAGGTCGGCCACAGGCATGGTGGAGATGACGTGGTCCGCGTCGATCCGCGTCCGCGCGCCGGTCCGCGTGTCTTCGGACGTCACGCTGCGCATCAGGAAGCCGCGCATGTCGGTGCCGACGACCTTCTGGTGCAGGCGAATGTCACCGCCGAGCGCGCGCACCTTTTCCGCCACGGTCTCCCACATCTGCCCCGGCCCGTACTTCGGGTAGAGAAAGCGCTCGATCAGGCTGGTATTCTGCGTATCGCCGCCGAGCCCAAGCGAGCGCAGCGGCTTGCCGAGCGCATTGAGCACGGCGCGCGAGACGTTCAGCCCCTTGATGCGCTGGGCGCCCCATTCCGCGCTGATGGTCGAGCAGGGCACGCCCCACACTTTCTCCGTATAGTCCTTGAAGAAGGTTTCGTAGAGGTCGACCCCGAAACGGTTGATCAGGAAGTCTTCGAGAGACCGTTCGGGCCGTCGCGGAAACGCCCGGGCATGGGCGTAACTGGCCATAATGCGGCCGAGCCGGACGGGTCCGAGCTTCATCGCCGTATCGAGGTTCGCCTTGACGGGATAGGAGAAGAACTTGCGGTCCGAATAGATGCGCGACAGGCGATTCCGCACCAGCATGACGTTGGGGTTGTCACCCGCCGCCGCGGGGGCGACGAGCCG
>WHSO01000024.1 GCA_009380075.1 Alphaproteobacteria bacterium
ATGGCGAAGCGCGCGAGAATGCCGCGCAGGAACTGCTTGAACGCACCGATATGACCAACGATCAGAAGCGCAAGATGCTCTACGACAACGCCGTCGCACTGTTCGGACCGCCCTAGCGGCGATCTGCGCGTCGACGGCATCGAACCAACGCGAAAAAAGGGAGGCACCAATGCGCGTAGGACAACGGATAAAGACGATTCTCGGGATCGGCACGGCGGCCGCCATCGCCGTCTTAGCCGCCCCTGCGGGCGCCCAGTCGTCGGGTGACTTCTACGCCAAGCACGGTCATCGGCACCGCCGTCGGCGGCAGCTACGACCTGATGGGACGCCTCACCGGCCGCCATCTCGTGCGCCACATCCCGGGAAAGCCGTCCGTGCTGTACCAGAACATGCCCGGCGGCGGCAGTCTGCTCGCCACCAACCACATATATAATGTCGCGCCCCAGGACGGCTCGGTGATTGGCGCGGTGGTTCCGGGGATCATCCTGAGCGCATTGTTCCAGGAGAAGTCCGTCCGCTACGACCCCCGGAAACTGCAGTGGGTCGGCAACGCCATGGACGCGATTCCCGTGCCTGTCCTGTATCACACGGCGCCGGTGAAGACCCTCGCCGACCTCAAGACCAAGGGCGCCATCATGGGGGCCGGCGGCATCAGTTCGATGGATGCCACCAACGCCTTCCTGATGAACGAGCTGCTCGGCACCAAGATCCAGGTGGTTCAGGGCTACAAGGGCGGCGATGCTATGAATCTCGCCATGGAACGCGGCGAAATTTACGGCCGCGCCAGCAGCGCCTGGGTGGGATGGCGGGCGATTCGGCCCGACTGGATTCGCGACGGCAAGCTCATTCCGCTGGTGCAGTTCGGCTTCGAACCCATCGACGATCCGAACCTCAAGAACGTGCCGATGCTGACCGATCTCATCAAGGACGAGGGCGACCGCAAGATCGCGCGGGCCTACCTGACGCTAGCTGTTCTGGGCCGGCCGACGGTCATGGGGCCGGGCGTGCCGAAGGACCGGGTCGAGGCCCTGCGCACGGCCTACAAGGCCATGGTCGCGGATCCCGCTTTCCTTGCCGATGCGAAAAAGCAACGGATCGACATCAAGCCGATCTCCGGCGAGAAAATTCAGGAAATGGTCGCCGAAATGTGGGCGCTGGATGCGAAGCTGTCGGACCGCATGCGCTCGATCGTCCGCAAGAAGAAGCCTAAGAAGAAGAAATAGGCGTTAGACGCATAGCTGCCTGGGGGGATCGGCCCTATTCACCGACGGACACGGCAAGCGGCTCGGCGGAAGTCAGGAGGTTCCGCAGCTCCGGCTTGCACGAGCCGCAGTTCGTGCCCGCGCCCAGGGTTGCGCCGATCTCCTGCACGCTGGCAAGGCCACCCTGGGCGATTGCCGCCTGGATCTGATTCCGTCCGACCGAGAAGCAGGCGCAGACGATCGGCCCGGTGTCGGCCGCCCCGGCGAGCAGGCGTCCCGACAGGAGCGCGGCGCGTTCCAGAGGCTCGATGGTGTCGGCGGAGAAAAGGCGGGCGATCCAGTCGAAGGTGCCCTCGACCGGCCCCGCCGCCACGAACAGGCAGGCGTGGAGTCGCCCCGCGCTGATGCGGGCGTAGCGGTATCGACCGGAAGCGGGATCGCTGTAGCTGATCCATTCGGCGGCGGCGCCCCCGGATTCGAGAAGGCCGCGCGCCCAGCCGTCCCAGTCACCGGGCGGCGCGTCGCCAGCGATGCGCGTGCGCCAGAAGCCACGCCCGCGCGCCCGTGCCCAGTAGCTTGCACCGCCGACCTCGAGCGGCCGTCGCGACAGGGCGACGGCCTGCCACGCCATCGCGCAGGGTGAGAGAGCGACGGGCGTGTGCTTGGCCTCGGGCTGGCCGGAGATGGGATCCACCACCGGGTTCACCACGGCGTCCACTAATCCCCGGCTCGCGAACCGGCCGTTCCAGTGGATCGGCGCAAAAACGCTGCCCTCGGCCTGCGCGTCGTCGCACCGCACGCGCGCCACCATGTCGCCCCAGCGGCTGGCGATCCGTGCCAGTGATCCTTCCGCCAGCCCGAAACGTGCCGCATCGCCGGGATGGACGGCGACGAAGGGCTCATCGATGTGGGCGGACAATACGGGCGAGGCGCCGGTACGGGTCATCGTGTGCCAGTGATCGCGGACGCGCCCGGTGTTGAGGATCAGCGGAAATTCATCGTTCACCGCATGTACCGGCGAGCGCAGCGAGACGGCGACGAAACGGGCACGGCCATCTGCGTGGTAGAAGCGGCCGTCACCGAGCATGCGTGCCGTACCCTCAGGCCGGTCCGTCATCACCGGCCACTGCACCGGCGCAAGCGCATCGAAAGCCGCGTCATCGAGATCGGCAAGGCCGGAAATGTCGAAGTCGCGGATACCGTCGTTGCCGTAGCCCGACAGCGCGGCATGCTCGCGGAAGATATCGGCCGGCGTGCGGTAATCGAAACCCGAGCCGAAGCCCATGCGCTTCGCCACTTCGGTGACGATCCACCAGTCGGGCCGGGCTTCCCCCGGCGGCGGCAGAAACGCGCGCTGGCGCGAGATGCGGCGTTCGGAATTGGTGACGGTGCCGTCCTTTTCCCCCCAGGCCAATGCCGGGAGCACGACATGGGCAAACGCGGTCGTATCGGTACGTTCCACACAATCGGACACGACGACGAGATCGCATTTGGCCAGCGCCGCCGCGACGCTTCCCGCGTCGGGCAGGCTGACGGCCGGATTGGTCGACATGATCCAGACGGCCTTTACGTCTCCACGCCCGATCGCAGCGAACAGGTCGACCGCCTTGAGCCCCGGCTTGTCCGCGATCGCCAGCGCGTTCCAGAACGTGCGCACCAGGTCGCGGTGATGGGAATCTTCGAGGTTCATATGAGCGGCGAGCTGCGTGGCGAGGCCGCCCACCTCGCGCCCGCCCATAGCGTTGGGCTGGCCGGTCAGCGAGAACGGCCCCGCCCCCGGCGTGCCGATCCGCCCGGTCAGCAGGTGGCAATTGATGATAGCGTTGACCTTGTCGGTGCCGGCCGAGGACTGGTTGACGCCTTGGGAATACAGGGTGACGGTGCGCGCCGTGTGCGCAAACCAGTCGTAGAACGCCGCCACGTCCCCCGGCTCGAGGTCGCAGGTACGGGCGACCTCGTCGATGCCGACGGGTCCCAGCGCCGCCGCGGCGAGCGCCTCGTCCAGCCCCGCCGTGGCGCGGCCGGTGAAGGCGTAGTCGGCGGCCCCGACCTCGATCAGGTGCATCAGCAGTCCCGACCACAGAGCGACGTCGGTCCCGGGGCGAATGGCGAGATGCAGGTCGGCATCGTCGCAGGTCACGGTGCGGCGCGGATCGATGACAACCAGGCGGGACCGGCGTTTCTCCCGTGCCGCCATCACGCGCTGGTACAGGACGGGGTGGCACCATGCCGCATTGGAGCCGACGAGGATCAGGAGATCGGCCTCTTCAAGGTCCTCGTAATTGCCGGGAACGGTATCGGTGCCGAAGGCCCGCCGGTGGCCGGCGACCGACGACGACATGCAGAGCCGTGAATTGGTGTCGATGTTGGCGCTGCCGATGAAGCCCTTCATCAGCTTGTTGGCGACGTAGTAATCCTCCGTCAGAAGCTGGCCGGAGACATAGAACGCCACCGAATCGGGCCCGAAACGGTCGATGGTATCCCTGAAGCCCCGCGCCACATGGTCGATGGCGGCGTCCCAGCCGACACGCCGGCCCGCGATCATGGGATGAAGCAGCCGGCCATCGAGCCCGATGGTTTCCTCCAGCGCCGCGCCCTTGGAACAGATGCGGCCGAGGTTCGCCGGATGATCCGGATCGGGCCGGATATCGACGCGGCCGTCGGGCTGGGGCGTGGCGATCAACCCGCAGCCGACCCCGCAATAGGGACAGGTGGTGCGGACGGCCTCCGTCGTCATGCGGCGCCCGCGCGCAAGGTGACGCGGTCGAGGTCGAGCTCGATCTGCCCGTCGGTGATCCGCACCGGAAACGTCCTTACCGATCCCTGGTCCGGTGCCACCGCTTCGCCGGCGGCAAGTTCGATGCACCAGTCGTGCAGCGGACAGGTGACGCGGCCGCCATGGACGATGCCCTGACTCAGCGGGCCGCCGCGATGGGGGCAACGGTCTTCGAGGGCGAAGATGCGGTCCCCGACGGCGCGGAATACGGCGATGTCGAGGGTCGGCGTGCGCACCACCCGGGCGCCCAGCGGCGGGATGTCCTCGACGCGGCCGACGACCGTCCATTTGCTCATACGCCGACCACCTTGAGCGGCGCGTATTCGCTCCGCACCGGGATTTCGGCCGCCCGCTCGCCCCACGGGTCGGTCTGGCTGAACGATTGGGAGAACAGGAAGCGGGCGTGCAGCGCCTTGCGCTCCTTCGCATCCTCGACCACATGCGCCCTGACATAGGCGAGGCCGACGCGCTCCAGCCACGGCGCCGTGCGCTCGAGGTAGCGCGCCTCCTCACGGTAGAGCTGGAGGAAGGCGCCGCAGTACTCCATCACTTCCTCGGGCGTCGCCACCTTGCACAGGAGCTCGGTGGTGCGCACCTTGACGCCGCCGTTGCCGCCGACGTGCAGCTCCCACCCCGATTCGACCGCGACGACGCCGAAGTCCTTGATCGTCGCCTCGGCGCAATTGCGCGGGCAGCCCGACACCGCCATCTTGACCTTGTGCGGCGTCCATGACCCCCAGGTCATCTTCTCCAGCGCTATGCCCATGGCGGTCGAATCCTGGGTTCCGAACCGGCACCATTCGGAGCCGACGCAGGTCTTTACGGTGCGCAGCGCCTTGCCGTAGGCGTGGCCCGAGACCAGTCCGGCGGCGTTGAGGTCGCGCCATACCGCGGGGAGGTCCTCCTTGCGCACGCCGAGCAGATCGATCCGCTGCCCGCCGGTGACCTTGACCGTGGGGATGCGAAACTTGTCCGCGACGTCGGCAATGGCGCGCAGTTCCTTCGGGTTGGTGATACCGCCCCACATGCGCGGTATGACGGAATAGGTTCCGTCCTTCTGGATATTGGCGTGGGCGCGTTCGTTGATGAAGCGCGACTGGCTGTCGTCAACGTATTCGCCCGGCCAGGCACAAAGCAGGTAATAGTTCAGCGCCGGACGGCACTTCTGGCAGCCGTTGGGGGTGCGCCATTCCATGAAGGCCATCACGTCGGCAATGGTCTTGAGTTTCTGGGCGACAATGGTCTGGCGCGTCTCAGCGTGGGTGTGGTCGGTGCAGGGGCAAAGAGGCTTTTCGCTCGGCGTCTTGGTGTATTCGCCGCCGAGCGTCGAGGCGATGATCTGCTCCACCAGGCCGGTGCACGAGCCGCAGGACGACGATGCCTTGGTGTGGGCGCGCACCTCGTCAAGCGTGAACAGCTTGTTGGTGGTGATCGCCTTGACGATGGTGCCCTTGGCGACGCCGTTGCAGCCGCAGATTTCAGCATCGTCGGCGAGCGCCGAGGCCGAAGCGCCGCCGTGGCCGGGATCGCCCAGATAGCTCTGGCCGAAGACCAGAGTCTCGCGCAGGGCGGCGACATCGGTGCCGTCGCGCATCAGGCGGAAATACCACGAGCCGTCCACCGTATCGCCGTAGAGCACGGCGCCGGTCAGCCGATTGTCATGGAGAACGAGCTTTTTGTACACGCCGCGGGTTTCATCGCGAAAGACGATGTCCTCGGCCCCGTCGCCGCCCTGGAAGGCGCCGGCCGAGAACAGGTCGATTCCGGTGACCTTGAGCTTGGTCGAGATGAGCGAGCCGCGGTAGATGGCATAACCCAGAAGCGCCAGATGGTTGGCGCAGACCTTGGCCTGATCGAACAGCGGCGCCACCAAGCCGTAGACCTGGCCCCGGTGCTGCACGCATTCGCCGACGGCGTAGATCCGGGGATCGAAGGTCTGCAGCGTGTCGCCGACGACGATGCCGCGTTCGCAATGAAGCCCGCCGCTCCGGGCCAGCGCGATATTGGGACGGATGCCCACCGCCATGACCACGAGGTCGGCCTCGATCTCCCGCCCGTCCTTGAGGCGGACGCCGCGCACCCGATCGTCGCCCAGGATCGCCTCGGTCTGCGCCGGCAGCGCGAAACGCAGGCCGCGGGCCTCCAGCGATTGCTGCAGCATCCGGCCGGCATGGGGATCGAGCTGACGTTCCATCAGCGTATCGACGAGGTGCACGACGGTCACCGCCATGCCCCGCTTCAACAGGCCGTTGGCGGCTTCGAGGCCCAGGAGCCCGCCGCCGATCACCACCGCTTTGGTGAAGTCCTCGCAGGCGCGGACCATCGCGTCGACGTCGGCGAGATCGCGGAAGGTGACGACACCGGGCAGGTCCTTGCCGGGCAGCGGCAGCAGGACGGGGTCGGACCCCGTCGCGATCAGCAGCCGGTCGTAGGGCGTCGCGGCGCCTTTGTCGTCGATCACCGTATGGGCGCGCCGGTCGATGCCCACGACCTTGCGCCCGGCGATCAGCTCGATGCCGTGGTCGGTGTACCAGGCGAGGTCGTTGAGCATGATCTCGTCCAGCGTCTTTTCGCCGGCAAGCACGGGGGACAGGAGGATTCGGTTGTAGTTACCGTACGGTTCGGCGCCGAAGACAGTGATGTCGTAGAGGTCCGGCGCGACCTGCAGCAGCTCCTCGACCGTTCGCATGCCGGCCATGCCGTTGCCGATGACGACCAGGCGTTCCTTCTTCATCGATGGACTCCTTACGCAGCTTTGCCCGTGACAGCGGGCGACGCGCCCTTGGGGTGGGCACCCCCTTCGTAATCCTTGAGGAAACCGAGAAGCTCCTCCCGGTAGGCGTAATAGCGGGGGCTTTCCAGCAAGGCCTTGCGCGAGCGCGGTCGCGGCAGGTCGACGTCCATGATGTTGCCGATCGCGGCGTTGGGCCCGTTGGTCATCATCACGACGCGGTCGGCGAGCAGGATCGCCTCGTCTACGTCGTGGGTGACGCAGAGCGCCGTCACCCGGGTTCGCGTCCAGACCTCCAGCAGCACCTCCTGCAGATCCCAGCGGGTCAGCGAATCGAGCATCCCGAAGGGTTCATCCAGCAGCAGCAGCTTGGGCGACAGGGCGAAAGCGCGGGCAATGCCGACGCGCTGCTTCATGCCGTTAGACAGGTCTGCCGCCTTGCGGTCGAGTGCATCGCCAAGGCCGACGCGGGTCAGGTAATAGCGCACGATATCGGCGCGCTCTTTTGCGCGCGCATGGGGATAGACCTGATCGACGCCGAGGGCCACGTTTTCCCGCGCCGTCAGCCAGGGAAACAGGCTCGGCGCCTGGAACACGACACCGCGGTCGGGCCCGGCGGCGGAAACCTCCTTGCTGTCGAGGATAACGCCGCCCGAGGTCACGTCGTTCAGGCCGGCCACCATGGACAGCACCGTGGACTTCCCGCACCCGGAATGCCCGATCAGGGTGACGAATTCGCCTTTCCGGATCTGCAGGTCGATGCCATCCACGACCGTGAGCGGGCCCTTCGGGGTCGGGTACACCTTGGTCAGGCGGGTGAATTCGAGGTACCGATCCGTCGCGCCCGAGCGCGCCTCCGCCGCCTCCGAAGCGGCGGCCGGCAATTCGGCCGGCGGCGTTTCGGTATTCGGTCGCACATCGGGCAGCACCAGGTCGTCGCCGGTGTCGAGGCCGCCTTCGCGGCCGACCTCGATCAGGTAGCCGGTGATGCGCGCGCGCAGGTCCTGGAACGTGCGGTCATGATTCACCGCCTTGCGGTCGCGGGGGCGCGGCATATCGACCCGGAATTCGGGGCCAAGGCACGCACCCGGGCCCGGATTCAACGGGATCACCCGGTCGGCCAGAAGGATGGCCTCGTCCACGTCGTTGGTGATCATCACAACGGTGCGTTTCTCGCGCTCCCAGATGGCCTCGATCTCGTCCTGCAACCGGGCGCGCGTCAGCGCGTCGAGGGCCGACAGGGGCTCGTCCAGCAACAGAACCTTCGGACAGGTCGCGAGCGCGCGCGCCACCGCGACTCGCTGGCGCATGCCGCCCGACAGTTCCGCCAGCCGCCGGTCGCTTGCGTGGGAAAGACCGACCATGTCGATGTACTTGCGGGCATGCGCCGCGCGTTCCGTCCGGCTCATGTCCGTGAGCACAGCGTCGACCGCCAGACGCACGTTGCCCTCCACCGTCAGCCAGGGCATCAGCGAATAGCTCTGGAAGACGACGCCGCGTTCGGGTGACGGCGCTGTGATCACCCTGCCGCCGAGCCGTACGTCGCCCGCATCGGATGTCACCAGACCGGCGATGGTCGAGATCAGCGTCGTCTTGCCCGAACCCGAGAAACCGACGATGGCGACGAATTCACCTTCCTCGATGGCGAGGTTGATGTCACGCAGGACCGAGTGGGCGGCCTTGCCCTCGCCGTAGGATTTGGAGATGTCGCGCAGTTCGAGAAAAGCCATCGCGTCCTCCTAGCGGCTCGCGCCGTAGCTGAAGGCCGCCTGCAGCGCCAGCATGACGCGATCCAGCAGGAAGCCGACGATGCCGATGGTGAACACCGCGACCATGATCTTCGCCAGAGAGGATGAGGACCCGTTCTGGAATTCGTCCCAGACGAATTTGCCGAGGCCGGGGTTCTGCGCCAGCATCTCGGCCGCGATCAGCACCATCCAGCCGACCCCCAGCGACAGGCGCAGGCCGGTGAAGATCAGCGGCAGCGCCGACGGAAGCACCAGCTTGACGATCCTGGTCCACCAGCCGAGCCGCAATACGCGGCCGACGTTGGTCAGGTCGCGGTCGATCGACGACACACCGAGAGTGGTATTGATCAGGGTCGGCCACAGGGAGCAAAGTGTCACCGTTATGGCGGAGGTGAGGAACGATTTCTCGAATATCGGGTCCCGGCTGACGTAGACCGCGCTGACGATCATGGTGACGATGGGCAGCCAGGCGAGCGGCGAGACCGGCTTGAAAATCTGGATCAACGGATTGAGCGCCGCGCCCGCCGTCTTCGACAGGCCGCACAACACGCCAAGCGGGACAGCTACCAACGTCGCCAGCACGAAGCCCATGAACACGGTCTTGAGGCTGGTGAAGATCTGGTCGATGTAGGTCGGCTTGCCGGTGTAGTCGCGCCACTTGACGGTGGCCTTGGGGTCCGCCTCCAGGCGCGCGGCGTTGCGCTTTTCCTGGCGGTCGAAGAACGCGGCCCCCTTCTCCCGCTCGGCGACATGGTCGCGCCATAGCACGCCCGCCTGTTCCCACACCTGGACCGGGCCCGGCACGGCGCCGAGGCTGGTCTTGACCTGGGGCGCGGCTTCCGCCCAGGCGACGACGAAGATGAGAACCGCCAGCAAGGGCACCCCGGCGACGCGCCAGAGCACGCGCAACTGCTGGCGGGGGTCTTCACCCATCGCCATCTTCAGGAAGGGCACCAGCCAGCCGAAGCCCAGCACGTAGAGATAGCCGGCGGCCTTGTTGATACGCAGGTGCATCCGTGCGGCACGTTCGGCGCGACGGGCCTTCAGGTCCTCGAGTCGTTCAACGGCTTCACTACCGGCACTCATGTCAAACTCGCTTCCTGGCGCGGTGCGCCCGAATTGAAAAAATGCCGGGGCGCCCGAGGGTGAAACGCCCCGGCTCCCGTCAGCCGCCGATCACGTCGGCGCCGGTGACCTTCTGGCCGTCCTTCAGGCCAATGGGGAACTGCTGCAGATAGCCGTTGGGCTTGCGGCCATCGAAGGTGATGTTGTCGATGAATTCCTTCTGGGGCGCGCGGTAGCCGTCGGTTCCGAACGGGAAGTCGGACTTTTTCGCCTTGCCCTCGGCGATCAGCAGTTCCGCCGCCTTCAGGTAAAGATCGGGCCGATAAACGTCCTTGGCGACCTTGTCGTACCAGGAGTCGGGTTTGGATTCGGGAATCTGCCCCCAGCGGCGCATCTGGGTGAGGTACCAGACGGCGTCCGAGTAATACGGATAGGTCGCGAAGTAGCGGAAAAAGACGTTGAAGTCGGGGACCGCGCGCTTGTCGCCTTTTTCGTATTCGAAGGTGCCGGTCATGGAATTGGCGATGACCTTCGCGTCGGCACCGACATATTCGGCCCGCGCCAGGATCTTGACCGCCTCGGGACGGTTGGCGTTGTTGTTTTCATCCAGCCAGATGGCGGCACGGATCAGCGCCTTGAGCACAGCGAGGTGCGTGTTCGGATACTTCTCCGCCCATGCCTTGTTGACCCCGAAGACCTTTTCCGGATTGTTCTTCCAGATTTCGAAGTCGGTGATGACCGGCACGCCGATGCCCTTGAACACGGCCTGCTGGTTCCACGGTTCGCCGACGCAGTAGCCGTAGATCGTCCCCGCCTCGAGCGTTGCCGGCATTTGCGGCGGCGGCGTCACCGACAGGAAGGCATCCGCCTTGATCTGGCCGGTGATATTGGCCGGCGAGTAGAAGCCGGGATGGATGCCGCCCGCGGCCAGCCAGTAACGAAGCTCGTAATTGTGGGTGGAGACGGGGAACACCATGCCCATGTTGAAGGGCTTGCCCACCGCCTTGTATTTCTCGACCACCGGCTTGAGATAATCCGCCTTGATCGGGTGCACGGGCTTGCCGTCGGCCCCCATCGGGATGTGTTTCTTCATTTCCTTCCAGACCTCGTTGGAAACGGTGATGCCGTTGCCGTTGAGGTCCATCGAGAAGGCAGTGACGATCGGCGCCTTGGTGCCGAAGCCGATGGTCGCGCCGAGCGGCTGGCCCGCCAGCATGTGCGCGCCGTCGAGCTGGCCGTCGATGACGCGGTCGAGCAGCACCTTCCAGTTGGCCTGGGGCTCAAGGGTGACGTAGAGGCCCTCGTCTTCGAAGTAGCGTTTCTCGTACGCGATGGCGAGCGGCGCCATGTCGGTCAGCTTGATGAAGCCGAACTTGAGTTCGTCCTTTTCCAGCTTGAGCGGCTCGGCTCCTGCACTTCCCGCCGCCGCCACGCCGAACGCCACCGCGCCCGAGGCGAGCGAGCGCCGGGCTCGCCGCCAGCCGTTCTTCCATCCGATGATCATCGCCAACTGCTCCTTTGCGTGATCCGCGGCGATCTATCCGACACCGGCCGGAAAATCGCGCAGCCTAAAAACAAAAAACGCCGCATTCGGCCCCTCTCCCGAAGGGGCGCAAAGCGACGCTGCCTCATCGTCCTGCTCTGGACGGATATGTCACCGCCGAACACGGCGGCCTGCCACAGTATGTGCAAACGCCGTGCCACTTTGCGGTAACGGGGAAAATGGCGGAGACGCAGGGCACAGAGTCCGGATGGACCGCAGACGCCAGGGACGGCATGCCGAAATTATGGGCGACCCGCCTTCTTGATCGGCAATCAGGCACCCTGGCTGGATGGCGTTGAGCCGCCATGACCGATATCGAAACCGGCCAGGTAGCCGGCGATATCCTTGGGATCGAAGACCCGGCCGTCGAACAGGAGGGGCACGGGCTCCCGGCTCGCCCCCTGCGCCGCCGCGGGCAAGGCCGCCGGTGGGGCCGGCGCGGCCAGATCGGGCCGGAACACCTGCGCCACCAGCGCTTCGGCTTGCGGAGAGGGCTCGATCTGCCCCCAGCGCACCATCTGGCTGTAGAGCCATAGCGCCTGCGCGCGGCTCGGCAGACTGTTGCCCGCCCGGCGAAACAGGATGTAATCGGGCAGGGCCACGTGCGTGCCGTCGGCATCGAGGGACAGATCGCCCGCGAGGATGCGCGCGATCATCGTCGCCGGCGCGCCGACGTAGCGATCCTCGGCGAGGATGCGCGCCAGGGATTCGTGGTTCGACGCGTCCGACGCCCAGACCGCGGCACGATCGAGCGCGCGTATCAGGGCGGCGAGGATATCGGCATGGGCGTCGGCCCATTCGGCGCGCAGGCCAAGCACCTTTTCCGGGCTCAGCCGCCAGATCTGCGACTTGGTGGCGACGATGCGCCCGAGGCCGGCTTCCACCGCCAGGCTGTTCCACGGCTCACCCACGCAAAATCCCTGGATATGCCCGGCTCGCAGGCTGTCGACGATCAGTGGCGGCGGAATCACGACGAGGCGGATGTCGCGGTCCGGATCGATCCCTCCCGCCGCCAGCCAGTAGCGCAGTTCGTAGTTGTGGCAGGAAAAGGGAAACACCATGCCGAAGGTCAGGGGCTCGTCGCCGGCCGCACGCATGTCGGCGATGACCCGCGCGAGCGCGGCGGCCATGGCCGCGGGATCGCCGTCGCGCACGGGGCCCATCGCCGCCATGCGCGCGAACAGATTGCGCGACACGGTGATGGCGTTACCGTTGAAGCCGAGCGCGAGGGGCGCGATGACCGGCACGCGCACCTGCGCGATGCCGAGCGTCGCGGCGATCGGCATGGCCGCCAGCATATGGGCGCAATCCAGGTGACCGAGATTGACCTTGTCCCGGATATTGGCCCAGGACACGTCGCGTTCGAGCACGAGGTCCAGCCCTTCCGCCCGGGCGAAGCCCTGCTTGCGCGCGATGACCGGCAGCGCGCAGTCCACCAGTGGGATGAAACCGCAACGCACCGTCAGGCGAGAACGGCGGAAGAACGGGCTTCGGCGCGATTTCGGGCGCGGCATGGAAGACGTGATCATGGGGCCTCGTTTCTCCTTGCTGGTTCCTCGCGTCAGCCCAGAAGATCGGCGGCGGTGACGATGGATCGCGCCACGTCGATCAGCTTGCGGTTCTGGTTCATGGCGGCCTGGCGCAGCATGGCGTAGGCCTCGTCCTCGCCGACCTGGCGGCGCTTCATCAGGATCCCCTTGGCCCGGTCGATGACCTTGCGCTCCGCCAGCGCGCTCTTGGCCTCGTCCAGTTCACGCTGGAGGGTGGCGAAGGCATTGAAGCGGCTGATGGTCATTTCGAGTATGGGGCGGATGCGTTTCCTGGACAGGCCGTCGACGATATAGGCGCTGACCCCCGCGTCGACGGAAGCCTGGATCATCGAGGAATCGGACCGGTCCACGAACATGGCGATGGGCCGCCGGACGGCGCGCGACACTTGGAACATCTGCTCCAGCACGTCGCGGCTCGGGTTCTCCAGGTCGATCAGGATGACGTCGGGATCGGCGGCGTAGAGCTGCCGCGCCAGCGCCTGCATGTCGGAGATCAGGCTGACGCGGGTGAATCCGGCGTCCCGCAGGCCTTCCTCCAGGATCGCCGCGCGCAGCGGACTGGCATCGACGACGACGATATTGAGATCCTTGTCCTTCGGGTCCACGGCTGACCTGTACGCACACCTATCGGCGGACCGGCTATCGGCGCGGGCCCGCATGTCCTGTGGGTATGCAAGTTCTATGACAACACGTGGAAACCCCGGCCTGCGGGGAGTCCCCCAAAGTCCGCGCATGACAAGTGAACAATATTTAGTCGGTCTTGCTTATACGCCGTTTTTTTATGCAGTTTTAGGTGCCCACCCCTGCCTCGCGAACAGGAGACGCCGGGCTTGGTTAACAAGATATCTCTTGCAAATCCTGTAAATAACTTATAGTTAAGAATGAGTTTCAGTTGCATGTGCTTGGCCCATCGCAGCCTCGCCATTTTGCCGCGCCCCGTGCGCGGCACATTTTTGATCTGAGCCAGCCACTCGGCGCCGCGTCGTCGGCCGCTGTCGGCAGTCAGCCAGGATCCCCTCAAAAAGACGTGGGAGATTTGGCCATGACGCCGAAATCGTTAACCTGCCTGTCGTTGCTGACCCTGTCCTTCACCTCCCTCGCCACCGTTATCGCCCGGGCCGAAGTGTTCAAGCTCGAGCCGATCGAGGTGAATGCGCCGCCGGTCCATCCGTCCCAGCAGCTTCGCCACCAGGTCGAGGGCGCGTTCGACCAGACCCGATCGACGTCCACGGTCGACGGCTCGGTCATCCAGAACCTCAATCCCGTCAACAACCTCGACAGCGTCCGCTACAACGCCACCGGCGTCATCAATGCACCCTTCAATGGCGACCGCTTCGGCGGCGGCACCAGCATTCGCACCTTCGGCGACTGGGGGGCCGCCCGCTCGATCGACGGCCTTCCCGCCTTCAAGACGGCTGGCGAGGAAGGCGGCGGCTACTCCAACTCGGTGGTTCCTGCCATCGCCATCGAGCAGATCAACGTGGTCAAGGGCGGACGGGCCGTCCAGTACGGCGACGGGACCGACGGCGGGGTCATGGAAACGCGGATCAAGTCGGGACGGCATTACAAGGATCATCTTGCCGGCAGCCTCGACCTCAGCACCGCGGGCGACGGGGAGGGGGTCCTGCAGGCGGAGATCGCGAACGGCGAGAAGCAATGGGACTACTACGCCGCAGGGAGCTGGATGGAGGGACGCTACGACCGCGAGCCGCCGAACCTCGACCGGCAGCGGATCCTCAACGGCGTGACCAAGGTCGGATTCAATCCGAGCGCCGCGACCCGGGTGGAGCTGCTCGGCCTCATCGAACGCAGCCGTCCCGACATCATCCGCAACAACAATATCGAGGAAATCACGGTCGACGCGGTCATCGGCGGCCTGACCATGGATTCGAAGATCGACCCCCGCACCAGCGTCCGCATCGGGCATCTCTATGCCGACAGCCGCTCCATCTGGGATGCGCGGAACCGCGACCGCAGCCTGGAGAACTTCATCACCTTCGCCGACGGCTTCTACACGGCGCCCCTTTCGTCGTCCATCACCTACAACGGCAGCGCCGGACTGCAGCACAAGCGGACCAACCTCCTGCGCGACAACCAGTGGGACAACACCTTCGACGACATCTCAGCGAAGTGGATCAACGCCGTCACCTTCGACAAGAACCTGACCCTGACCCTCGGCTTGCGCCAGACCTGGTTCAACAACGACATCACCCTCAACGGCCAGGCGCAGCCCGACAACCTGCAAAGCGACAGCGTCACCTCCTATGAGGCCGGCGCCGCCTACAACGTGACCGAGAGCACGCGCCTGCGCACCTCCGTCGCCACCGGCTACAACCGGTTTTTCGAGAAATACGGCAATTTCGGCACCGACGCGCTTAATACCCTCGGCGCCGGGGACGAAGTGGTCGAGTCTCTCTCCCTCGAGGTCGGTGGGCGGTATTCCTGGCTCGACGGGTATTTCGACGCCGCCGTCTACAATATCGAGCAGGAGAACGTGCCGCGGCGCAACGGCGGCGCCATCGAAAGCGTCACCGTCGAGCAGACCGGCCTCGAACTCGAACTGGCGTCGCGGCTCACGGACCGCCTCACCATGTCGGCAGGGTACATGCATATCTTCGACGTGGAAGCGACGCGCGCCGACGGCACCGTCCAGAAGCGTGACGGATTCGTCCGTGCGGACATCGGTGCGGCCTGGCGGGTCACACAGAAGGCCGTGTTGCGGGCACGGATCGAGAACCTTCTCGACGAAAAGGACTTCGGCGCCACGCTCGAAGGTATCCCGGTCAACGACAGCGGCAAGATCGGCCGCGTGTTCTGGGTCGGCCTCGACTATACCTTCTGAGAAACCCCGCCATGCCCCCCGCCGCGAAGCGCGAACCGTCACGTCTGTACCGCCTGTTGCGCGGCATCCATCTGTGGCTGACGCTGACGCTCGCCGTGCCCATCGTCGTCGTCAGCGTCACCGGCGCGATCCTCGTGTTCGGGCAGGAACTGGAATCTCTCTTCGACCCGGGCGCAAACCGTGTCACCCCCGGGGCACAGACCCTGTCCCACGGCACGATCCTCGCCCGCGTCGCGGAACAGAAGCCCGACGCCAGGGTCTGGTCCCTTTCCTCGGCGGAACGGCCCGACCGGGCGTGGACGATGTGGCTCGCGGGCGGCGGCGGTGTCATCAAAGTGGATCCCTACAGCGGCAAGGTCCTCAAGCACTTCCGGCCACGCGATACGTTCGATGGCTGGGTGGCGGCGCTGCACCGGTGCTGGCTGGTCGACGGGAAATGGGGCCGGGTTGCCCGCAACAGCGTGGGGGTGGTGACCCTCGCGGTGATGGTCCAGGTCATCCTCGGCCTCTGGGTCTGGCTGGTGCCGCCTCAGCGCGTGCAGCGCCTGGCGGTGCGGCGTGGCCAGCCTGCGCGCGTGCTGGTCCTGCGCCTGCACAACCTCGCCGGGGTCGTGACCGCGGCGTTCATGCTGCTGATCGCCTTTACCGGCCTGACCATGACCTGGCACGCGCCCACCCGCGCCGTGGTCGAAGCCCTCGCGGCAAGCCGCGTTACCGGCGATGGGCCGCCCCGATTCGACGATCTTGCCCCGATCGCGGACCTCGATGCCGCGATCGCGACGGGGACCGATGCGGTGCCAGGCGGCCGGCTCCAGGGTGTTCGGCCGCCGGCCAAGCCGGGCGCCCCCGCCGTCCTCCATATCGATGTGCCCGACCGCCTCATCGGAGCCCAGGTCTGGGTCGGCGGGCAGCCGCCGCGCGTCCTTGCCGTGCGGGACGGCCGCGGGACGTCAGCCGCAGACTGGTTCTGGCGCCTGCGTTACCGGTTCCATGTCGGAAATTTCGGCTGGCCGGCGCAGGTGCTGTGGATGGTGATGTCGCTGATGCCGGTGGCCTTCGTCGGTACCGGCCTGTGGCTCTACTGGCGCCGCCGGCGCGACCGCCGCGCGGCACCGGCGGCTGCGGAGTGACGGCGCCCGCCAGCCCCTGCCCGTTCAGCCCGCCGCATCGCGCCTAAAGGCTGGAGATCATGGCGTTGGCGTAGGGCCAGACGTCGAGGGAGCCGCGGTAGATCATATCGGCCGCGACGTAGAGAATCACCGCCAGGCCGATGTAGGCGATCCAGCGATGGCGGTCCAGGATGCGGGCGATGTAGCTTGCCGCGAAGCCCATCAGGGCGATCGACAGGGTCAGGCCGAAGATCAGGACGCCCGGATGTTCCCGCGCCGCACCGGCCACCGCGAGGACGTTGTCCAGCGACATGGAGAAGTCGGCGATGATGATCTGCCAGGTCGCCTGCGCGAAGGTCTTGCGCGGCGCCCGCGCGGCTATGGTGCCGTCGGCGTTGATATCGACCCCGGTCAGCACCTCCTCTGCGTCCTGCGTCTCGGCGGCGGAGATGCGCAGTTCGCGCCACATCTTCCAGCACACCCAGGCGAGAAGGATGCCGCCAGCGAGCATGAGTCCGACCACCTGCAGCAACTGGGTGGTGACGCCCGCCAGCACGATGCGCAGGACCGTGGCGGCGGCGATGCCCACCAGGATGACCTTGCCGCGCTGCTCCGGGGGCAGGCCGGCGGCGGCGAGGCCGATGACGATGGCATTGTCCCCGGCGAGGACGAGGTCGATCATGATGACCTGAACGAACGCCGACAGGACTTCCGGGGAGAAGAATTCGCTCATGGTGCGGGCCGCTCCACGTTAGAGGGAAGAGCGGCCGGCACCGGCATCCGCGAGGGGGACGTTACGGTGAAACGGATGACGGGGTGTGGCATGCCGGCCGCTCGTACGGATACGGGTTTCAGTCCGACATCGCGGCACCATTGCCGCCAGAGGGGCCCGGGCTGAACTCAGGAACCGGTCGGCCCCGCGCAGGGCCGAAAACCGGAAAATCTACGTCAACAGGCGACAGGGACCCGTAGGCCCCCGTTTCGCAAAAGATTACAGAAGTTTGGCGCACCCTTCAAGACGTGCGCCGCCCCGCCCGCGACGGACCGGATTCCAAAGCCTAGCGTCGCACGCCGCCCACACCTCGATGCGGCAAACCCCTGCGGCACATCCGCGATCGTAAAAAAACCATACGCCATCGACGGGCCTCTGCCGGCGGGGTACGTCCGCGCCTGTCGATGCCATGGCAGCAAGAAGCAGGCCAATGGCGAGAAGGGGTCGCCCCGTCCATTCCCGTACCCGGGCGGGGGACGTTTCCACCCCCTAGCGCCGTGTGCGAACCAGCCCGTCATGCGAACCCGCTCGGTGGACAACAGCGCAGATGCCGCCAACGCCTGCCTATTTTTTGATATGGTAGAGTCGGATGCCTACGAAACAGGCAATCGTGGTGCCGGGACGGATGGGCACCGATGCGTGGCTTGGGACGACCGTGCGCCATCCTTGCCGGCCCGTTGCCGACGGTCGGCGGGAGGGCTAATGTCCGCTTCGGGCCGACGGCCCATTTCGGGCGAGCACGTTACAGCGAACCGGCGACAGAACCGTTAAGGTGCATCATGAAGCGATCCTTGGGCGTTTGTGGCGTACTGGCTCTGTGTCTCAGCCTTGCCGCGCCGTCCGCGGCACAGGAAAGCGCATCCGAAACCTTCGAGACCGGCCGGACGCTGCTCCAGAAGTGCGGCGGGGACGCCGCCAGCCAGTCCCGATGCCTGAGCTATATCGAGGGGGTCGCCGACGCCATGAGGCTGGAGCAAGCCTATCGGAGGACCTTTTTCGGAGCGCGGGTCTGCATCAACCAGAACATTTTGAGCCGTGAAATCAAGGACATCGTCGTGCGCTGGCTGAAGGACCACCCAGATAGGCAGCGCTACCCCGCATCGCAACTTATCGCGCAGGCCGTATTCAAGGCATTTCCGTGTGTACGGTGAGTCATGCCGCCGACCGTACGTTTGAACCATACGATCGTCGTCGGACGCGACAAATCGGAGTCGGCGAGGTTCCTGGCCGAGATCCTGGGTCTTCCACCCCCCAGGATGCTGGGGCATTTTGCCGTGGTTCAGGTCGGCGACACGTCCCTGGATTTTGTCGAAACCGACGGCGAAATTACGCAACGTCACTTTGCCTTTCTCGTCAGCGAAGAGGAGTTCGACGAAATCTTCGCGCGACTCCGCGAGCGGAACATGCCGTTCTGGGCGGACCCCTTCCGCAGGGAACCGGGCCATATCAATCATTGGGACGACGGCCGCGGGCTGTATTTCGACGATCCGAATGGCCACCTGCTCGAGATCATCACCCGTCCCTACGGCAGTGGCGGACGCGACGCGAAAAACCCTAACCCGCTGTTGCCGAGGACCTGACCGGCGGATGCGCGGCGGCGCGCCGGATCATCCCGGCGCGTTCACGCGGCATCGGATGAAGCACGAGCGTTCTTTTCCTCCTCGCGCCAGAGGTTCCAGTAGGTCGCCCATCGCCCGACGAGCGCACCCGTCGATTCGGCGAGCAGTCTCTCGCCCAGTAGGAACGCCCTGGCCTCCAGCACGGCCTGACGCTCCCGCGCAAGGCCGCACAGGGCTTCCACGTCTTTTGACGCCCCATAGGCTTCAGGGTCGGCGCCGAGGATGCGGTAAAACTCCGCTAGGTCGTGATACTCGCCGAGCATATCGCCCAGGTCGTGGGCAATCTTGCGGTGTGCCTTGATCGGTTCGGGCCAGATCGGGGAAAGAAGGCGCGCGTGATACCAGTGATACTTGACCCTCTTCCGCCAGTCGTGGAAGGCCTCAGCCGTTCCATCGGCACGCGCCCGGATCATCGCCTTGCGCGCCCGCTTGTAGGTCTTGCCGAGGCCACCAGACAGGGCGTCGAAGTCATCCGCGTCCAGCCGCCACGTTTGGCACCGCTTCCGCGCTTCGATCACGGCGCCCCGGAACGCCTTCAACCTTTCGTCGATGTCTTCGTCGCGCATGGCTTCCTGCCGCCGGAACGTCAGCCGGCGGCGCACGGTCGCTAGGGCCGGGCGGTCGATTTGCCTTTTGTAGATACCGGCCAGCAGATCATAGGTTTGGCGGAGGACTTCGGCGTCGCGGGCCACCGAAAGGGCCCGGGCGGCGTCGCGGAAGGCCTTGTTTTCGTCGGCATAACCGTCGAATACCGGGCGCACGAGACGCACCAGACCCCGCAGCTTCTTGCAGCGCTTGCGCAGGTCGTGGATCACGGCGTCACGGTCGTCTGCGGGGCGGTTAATCTCCCGGATCGCCCCATCGATCTGCTGCAGGGCGATGCGCCGGATGCCCGCGGCGACCGAGGAGTCTTCCTGTTCAAATCGATAGGCCAAAATCCCTCCGCTCGCTGGACGGTTCGGCGACCTCACAAAAAACATAGTGCCCCGTACCGGGCAATCAAGCATTCCTGAGGAAAAAGCCACCGAAGCGCGGCCCTTCCGGGTTCAATCCGGGCCGGCCAATCCCAGGTTCAGGGAAAGCTTGTCGAACGCGATGGATTTCACCATGGCAAAGACGGCGTGCCCGGGAGCCAGGTTCAATTCGGCCACCGATGCTCGCGTGACGCTGGAACGCACGACGGCGCCGCCGAGGTCGATGAGGACCTCCGCGTGGGCGGTTTCCGGCTCTTCGATGATGTCCCGGATGATGCCCGCCAGGACGTTCCGGATGCTGATTCCCGACGGCCGTTCGATCGCGAGTGAGACGTCGCGCGCAAGAATACGGATGCGCAGGGTGCTGCCGGGCGCCCTGTCCACCATCGGGATTGCCAGTTCCTGGCCGTGGTGGTCGAGATACGTCAGGCGGAACGCCGTATCGTGCCGCACGACACGGACCGCGAGTATGACCCCTGCTTCAGCGCGGTCGATGGCCGACTGCAGGTCGAGCTTCTCCCACACCGTCGTGACCGGGCCGTCGGCGATCTTGCGGCCGTTCGACAGCACGACGATCCGGTCGGCGAGGCGGGCGACCTCGGCGATGTCGTGAGAGACGTAAACCATCGGCATGTGCAGCGTCTTCTGCAGCGTCTCCAGGTATGGGATGATCTCATCCTTCGTCATGCTGTCAAGCGCGGCCAGGGGCTCGTCCATCAGCAGGAGTTGCGGCTGCGACAGCAGGGCTCGTCCGATGGCGACGCGCTGGCGCTCGCCGCCGGACAAGGTTGCGGTGCCGCGCCCGAGCAACGGCCCGATGCCGAGCAACGCCACAACGTCGTCGAACCGAAGCGCGTGATCGGATTCGCGTTTCCCGGATCGCCGCAGGCCGAAGCGCAGGTTTCCGCGGACCGACAGGTGCGGGAAAAGGCTCGCTTCCTGGAGGACGTAGCCCACCGGGCGCCGATGCGGTTTGAGAAACGTGCGCCGGTCGCTGTCCTGCCAGATGTCACGGCCGATCGCCAGGCAGCCCGGCAGGTTCTGGAGACCCGCCATGCAGCGCAGGATCGTCGTCTTTCCGCAGCCGGAGGGGCCGAACAGCGCGGTGATGCCACGCATCGGGAACGTGAAGGCGACGTCAAGGGTGAACGCGCCGAGGGTCCCCCGGAACGCCACGTCACCCATGGCATCATCGCCGCTCATGAGCCGCCCCGCTTCAACCGCCTGTCGACGGTCATGACGGCGACGATCACCAGGAACGAAAAGACCAGCATGCCGACCGCCAGTATGTGGGCCTGCGCCCACTGCAGCGTCTCCACATAGTCGTAGATCGCCACCGACAGGACCTTCGTTTCATCCGGGATGTTGCCGCCAATCATCAGGACGACACCGAATTCGCCGACGGTATGCGCGAAGCCCAGGACCGCGGCGGTCAGGAACCCCGGCCGCGCCAGCGGAACGGCGACGGTCCAGAACCGGTCCCAGGGCGTCGCCCGCAGGGTCGCCGCCACCTCGAGCGGCCGGTCGCCGAACGCCTCGAAAGCGTTGCGGATCGGCTGCACGACGAAGGGCATCGAATAGACGACCGAGCCGATCACCAGGCCCTCGAAGGTAAAGGCGAGCGATCGCCCCCCGAACAGGCCGGCGACCCACCCTCCCGGTCCGTCGGGGCCGAGCGCCAGCAGGAGATAGAATCCGATCACCGTCGGCGGCAGCACCAGCGGCAGGGCGACGACGGCCGCGACGCCCTCTTTCCAGCGCTGGCGCGAGCGCGCCAGCCACCATGCGATCGGCGTCCCGAGAATGAGGAGCACCACGGTCGTCGTTGCCGCGAGTTGCAGCGTCAGCCGGACTGGCGGCCAGATGTCCGATCCTTCAAGCATGGCCCGTGCTGCTCATGAGCCGGGCCCGTAACCAAGCTTTTCCATGACGGCCCGCGCCTGCGGCCCCCGGAGAAGTTGCAGGAACGCGCGGGCCGCCTCGTTCCGTGCTCCACGTTTGAGAAGCACAGCGTCCTGGGCGATGACGGCGTGGAGATTCTGCGGGACGACCCACTTCGACCCCGTGCTGATTCCAGCAAGCTGCGACAGCGCAACGAAGCCGACCTCCGCGTTGCCGGAATCCACGAACTGAAACGTCTGGGCGATGTTGTTGCCCTGAACGATCCTTCCCCGCAAAGCATCGTAGACGCCGAGTGCCCTCAACGTCTCGACCGCGGCACTTCCGTAAGGCGCGGTTGCCGGATTGGCGATGGCCAGCCGGGTGAATTTTCCGGCCCGCAACGTCGCCTCGCCATCAACCCGCCCCGCATCCCGGCTGTAGACGACAATCCTGCCGGTGGCGTAGGTGAACCGGCTGTCGGGGACGGCGAAACCTTCGGTGACCGCTTTTTGCGGCCGCGCCCGGTCGGCGGCAAGAAACACGTCGAACGGCGCCCCCTGGGTGACCTGGGTGTAGAGCTGTCCGGTCGAGCCAAAGCTGAGGACGGTCTTGTGACCCGTCTCTTTCGCAAACAGGCCGGCGATGTCCTTGGCGGCGGCCGAGAAGTTCGCGGCGACAGCGGCCCGGACCTCGCCGCCAAGGGCGGTTCCGGGTCGGCCGGAAAGAGCCAGCACGATAAAGATCCCGGCCGCAAGAACGGGGCGCAGGCGGAACATCGGTCGCAGCGGCATATTTGCCCCTTACAGCGATATGTCTATAAGAATATATCGACACATACCCAACACGTTGCCCCGGCCGCAAGCGATATTTTCATTTGGTTATATCGCCAAGAAGCCGGCGCAATGCCCGGACCTCGGTTCGGGAACCGGCCTCTGCGCGTTCCTCGATCATTCGGTAAAGGCTGAGGACCCGTTCGCCGGATTCGGTCAGGGCGGCGCCGCCGAAGGATTTGCCGCCCTTGTTGGTTGTCACCAGGGGCTTGCGGAAATCCCGGTTCATTTCCTCGACCAGGCCCCAAGCGCGCTTGTAACTCATGCCCAGGCTGCGGCCGGCCGCGGCGATGGAGCCCGTCGCCGAAATGCCCGCGAGCAGGTCTGCCTTGCCGGGGCCGAGCGCGATCCCGGGCTGCAGCACGATCCGCAGGCGGACGCCGGTCGTCTTGTTGCCTATCCTCATGCGTCCAGTCCCGAGCGATGGCCCGGGGGCCATCGTTCCACGACGTCGATCAAAAGACACCCGCTTCCCGGGCGGCGACCCAGAGAAGCCGGAGGGCGAGCAGGGTCAGTATAAATCGAAATACCGTCCGGAAGATTTTTTCCGGCACGTGATCGAGAGCCATCCGCCCGCACCAGGTAGCGAGGATCCCCGATGCGATCAGGGCGACGATCAGCGGCGCATAGGCGCCGAGAGCGATGCCCACGGTCATGAAGGCGGCCGCTTTCGCCGTATGCATGATCACCATCAGGGCGCCAAAGGTCGCGACGTAGTTGCGCCGATCGGGTGTCGCATGATGGACGAAGGGCCCGACGAGGGTGCCGGTCGCGCTGACGAAGACGCCGAGGAATGTCGCGGCGAAGCCGACCACGGCGAAGCGCCCGCGCGCGCCGCCCACGCGCGCCACCTTCGGCAGCCACACCGCGAGCAGGATGAAGCACGCGATGATCCCCTGCAGCACGCCGGTCGGCAGCGTAACGAAGATCTGCGCTCCTGCCGCGGCGCCGATCACCGCGCCGGCGAGGAACGGCAGGAGCAGTTCCTTGACCACGTAGGACCACATGATGGCCACGCGGCCGACGTTGGAGACGAGCTGCACCAGCGTATGAAGCGGGATGACGACGACCGGCGGGAAAACGGTGGCGAGAATGGCCAGCAGCAGCAGGCCGCCGGCCGCACCGGTGACCATGCCGAAGAAATGGGTGAAGAAGGAGCCCGCGGCGAGCGCGGCGAACAGCCAGGCATCGACACCCGGCACGCCCAGAAATCCCGGCTCCATTCAGCTAACCCCCCATCCCCAGCGCGCGACCTGAACCCAGCAATTTGACCTCGGCCAAACAGAGGCCTCACTCCGCCAAGCCAGGCTGTAGTGGCCGAGTTGGCAATCTGGTGCGAACCGTTCGCCGCTGATATTCGCCGAGATCATTAACAGGGAACTTGGTTCCAGGAACAGGTTAAAATTCATAAATTGCAGGAAATTTCTCACTGAAAACGGCCAATCGGTCGTGCGGACGACGCTGAACAGATATTCGATGGGAAAAGGTGAAAGTACGTGTTAACGGGAAACTCCGGGAGCGGTCGCGACGTCTTGTCCATATCTCAGAAGGTCGCGAAGGGACTGCCGCACGCCTGAGGCGTACCACGATAGGTGATCGTCTTGGGTCCGTTCGAATAGTTATCAAAGAAGTCGGAGCCCACAAGGAAAGCCGAAAAGACCCGTCTTTCCTCTTCTTCGACTTGCCGCCGCAATTCGTCGGGGAGCAACACTTTGACGTCGACGACGCCTTCGACAGCGGCAAACGTTCGAAGCTTGAGCGCATGCCCCTGTTTCTTGTTGTAGTCACGGATAAAGAGAGCAAGCCCTTCCGGATCGAAACGGTAACCCGGCAACCAGTGTTTCAGGATCGCGTGTATCCAGCCGTGGTACTGGTCGGTAATCGCGAATGCCGCGCCACCGGCGATGACAGCCGCTCCGGCCACAGCCCCCATGAACATAAACTTCCGGCGGCTTACCATGACGGCGCCTTTCCCGCCGCGATATCCGCGGCGCGGAGCGACAACGCTGCAGCCGTCAGGCTAGGGGCGACCGGCGGACAGGTCGGCAGAACGCTCGTTCCGACAACGATAAGATTGCGGATGCCGTGATGCACCTGCGAACGGTCGACGACGGAATCGGCGCGATTTCTCCCCATACGGAGTGTGCCCTGGAGATGCGATTCCGACGGTCGGTAGCCTTTGAAAACGATCTTTTCGACCGGCAACGGAGCGAGAACCTCCGGGAGCAGGCCAAGGCTGCGTTCAGCACCACGCGCCGCATACGCCGAATGGCCCTGAAAATGCACCGCAACGTTGCCGGACGAATCGACCGAGACCCTGTTCTCGTTGCGCAGCTCGTCCTCGACGGTCACGTTCATGGCCAGCGTTTGCCGCCAACGCCCGATTTCCGTCCGGACGCCATAAGGAAAGCGGTTATCGAAAACCAGGAAGGCACCCCCGTGTTCCGACCGAAAGGCACCGTCGTAGAGCGAATAGTTCGCACCCGTGGTGATGGTACTTCCATCGAGGTTGTCAAGCCCGTCGAGAAGCACCTCGACGGCATACCCCAGTTGCTCATTAAGTCCGCGGCCGAGCAGGGGATGACCAATGCCCGACCGAAGTAGAATCGCAGGGCTGTGAATTGCGTTGGCGCCGAGCACGCAGAGATCGCACCCGACACGTTGCTCCCCCGACGCGTGCCTGAATCGAACGGTGGAAACACTGGACGCGCCCGATCTCTCGACTTCGATGACCTCGGCTTCCGTGAGTATGCGCACGTTGGGATTCTCTGTGATGTGCCGGAACCCGTTGAGGGCCGTGAATTTGGCGTGGACGGGACAGAGATTGCACCGAAACGTGGCGCAACATTGAGGTCGTTGTGCGTTGGCCACACGGGCGCGTGCCGTCGGCATGACGAAATGCCTGTCGGGCTGGGCCTTCTTCATGAGCCTGTCGGCCGCTGAAAACTTGTGGGGCGGCTGTGGATATGGGCGGCTCCGTGGCGAGATGATGCGGATATCTTCCGGACCTGAAATATCCATGATTTCTTCGGCAGCCATGTAATAGGGCTCCATCTCCTCATAGGAGACAGGCCAGTCTCGGCCGCGCCCGTAAAGGCTCTTGAGGCGAAAATCGCTCGGATGCAACCGCGGCGTCGTTCCGTACCAGCAATTGGTTCCACCACCGTAGCCGATCGTAAAATTCCAGGGTTTGTCCTTTCCGATTGATCGGAATGTACTGTTCGACGGAACGACGGAATTTTCATTGCTTTCGAGCTGTGCATCCCATGGACGATACGGACCACGCTCCAGCATCAGGACACGGGCCTCCGGTTGCCTCTCCAACAACCTGTGAACGAAGAACAACGACCCAAAGCCCGTACCGATAACGACAACGGGCTGTTGACGGTGTCTGGGATCCAATTCGCTAATTATCATTGTCGATACCAGGCGCAGTCACGCGACGAACTGGTCCGCGCATTCTCGGGCATGGATTCGAATCCGTATCCAGAACTCTGAACATCCGTTGACGTGACAATGTTGGAGGATCAGCACCCACGTCGGGAGTTCCCGAAAGGGCGAGGATTGAAGATCAACATTCTGGCAGTTTTGCCGCGCCGGGCCAGTGATCAGGCTGTGAACATGGAAATCCGCAGAAAGCGCCGGACCTCCCGGGATTCGAGTGCGATCAAGACCGCCAAGGGACGGGCGGCAGGATTGAACAGCGGGAGAGCCCTATCGGCAAATCACTTCGTCATCATACGCACCTGTGATTCACAGAAGCGAGGGTGCGGCGCCGTGGGCTAAGACGCGACAGACGGACTTACTTGTACCCGCCGTCCGGCAAGGATCACGACGACGCCCAGCACGCCGGCGAGAGTCGAACCCAGCAGGACACCGGCCTTCGCGATGGCCGATTGGGCTTCGACCGCGAATGCCTCGTGTGCCATGAGCAGCGCGATCGTATAGCCGACGCCGCACAGGCAGGCCGCCCCGATGAAATTGCGGGCCGTAACGCCGTCCGGCAGGACCGCCAGCCGCAACTTGATGACGAACAGGGACGCCAGAAGGATGCCGAGCGGCTTGCACCACGCCCAGGAGAATGTCGCTCGCCCCGGGTGCACCCGGGGCATGGCAGGTAGCCGTTGAGGGTATGCCGGGGGCCACCATATCCGACGCGACCCAGCCGTTGCATTGCTCAGGGGGCGATCAGGCCGTTGTGAACGTAGGCTTCGTGGTACGGGAAAACGACATCGGGATCGGTCAGAAGAACGGATTCATTCTTTTCGCCGTAGTCGAGACGCGAGAGCAGATCCCGGATCAGGTTCAGGCGCGTCAACCTCTTGTCGTCGGCCCGCAGTACGGTCCACGGCGTTATCGGATTATGCGTACGCGAAAGCATTTCATTGCGGGCCAGACTGTAAGCATCCCATCGTTCCAGCGCCTGACCGTCTATGGGGCTGACCTTCCATTGCTTGAGGAGGTTTTCGCGACGGTCCTTAAGGCGCTTCTTCTGCTCACCGCGACTGATATCGAGATAATACTTGAAGAGCTTTACGCCCGACCGCGTCAGCATGTGCTCGAAATCCAGCACGGTTTCCATGAATTCGGCGTATTCCGTGTCGCTGCAAAATCCCATGACGCGCTCCACACCGGCCCGGTTGTACCAGCTCCGATTGAAGAGCACGAATTCCTGCGCGACGGGAAGATGCAACACGAATCTCTGAAAGTACCAGGCCGACCTGTCACGATCCGATGGCCGGCCGAGGGCGACGACACGGGTCTCGCGCGGGCTCAAGTGCTGGACGATTCTCTTGATCACACCGTCCTTGCCCGCCGCATCACGTCCCTCGATCAGGACGAGTATCTTGTCGCCGCAACGGATAAAATGGCGCTGGAGCTTTACCAGTTCGATCTGCAGCACGCGCAGGTCGGCACGATAGTCTTTCTTGCTGACGGACCTGGAGGAACCTCTGGCATCGCTCGGGCGGCTCTTCTTTGTCATTCCGGGCACCAATCTGTTTCTTACACAATTGGATCATGCAAGCACCGAAGAATACCACAACGGTGCGAGCGAGCCTGAGGGATAGCTCCGCGCAGGCTGCCAAGAGAAGATCAACGAACTGCAAGGGGGGCCGAAGCCCCCCATAGTCATCCGCGGCCGCCCTTGCGCTACTTCTGCGCTGCCTGTTTCAGCTTGGACAGGACCCGCACCTTCACCTGCATCGAAGCAGGGCGGCCGGGGCTCTGAATCATTTCCCCGGTTGCCGGGTTACGTACCAATGTACCGGCCTTCACAGCCGGGCGCTTCCTGGTGACCACTTTGAGTACACCAGGCAGCACGAACTCGCCGGCACCGCGGGGGGCAATCGAGCGGCCCATAATGTCACCGAGTCCCTCGAGTACGGCTGCTGCGATTTTACGTGGACTCCCGTCTCCGGGAACGTAGTGAGCCAACTCGGCGATCAGTTCAGACTTGCTCAATCTCTTCGTGACAGGTTTGCGCATGGTTTCGTTACTTCCTTCGGTGAATATGTACAGACGGTGTTGTTGGGCTGAGAGCGACAGAAGCGACGGTCGGAACAACGCGCCACCTGTCACACCCGCTTGAGCCCGCGGCAATAGCATACTCTTGCCGACGAAAATAGCCCCCGCAGCAAGCGCATTCGATCGCTCGTCCCATGCCCGGATTTTGCCTCGTACACCGCCAAAATCGATGGGCCAAGGTAACGTGACTGAACTCAATCTATATCCATCAGACTTATGAACAGCTTGACTCAGCGGTGACATCGAGAAACGCGAAAAACTGCGCCAGATTGATATGTCACACTATTTCGTCAGGAACCCCGCATCGTTGATCATGCGTTCCAAAGTGACGCTCGGCCCTGCCGCAAGTGCTCTAGAGAAGGAGATAATGGATAGCTTCATTACCTCCTGACGATTGCCTTACATAAAAGCTGTAGCTTTAAAGAGCCTAGTCTAAGGACAAGATGGCGGTGCTAGTAGGCCTATGCGAACCGCTCTCCACGTGAATTCCCTGACAACAAGGAAAATACAGCGAATTTCGTCTATTACACGTGAAACCCAAGGTTCACACTAGCATCATCTCCCTTGATTTGAGACGCTTAAAGCAGAGTTCCCTGAGTCTTTTCAACAGCAAAGTTTTCGAGGTTCCGACCGGGATAACCTTGTGACACTGACGGCAGCCGAGAGTTGGAAAATCCGATCAGCAATCGGCCGCATTGTAAGCCCAACTGTGGTCTGCGCCTCACCACAATGGCTGATGCAGCACTTAAGCCATTAGAGGTTAGACCTGAACACAACGACGCATCGGGCCTTTAGAGCTAACGGGAAAGTGACATGGCGCGGGGAAATGGGAATCTCAAGAAGTTGCGCGTGGATCAGGTCGGCGCACTGAGAGCGCCTGCGTCACTGCGCCAATTGTTCGAAAAGCAGGGAAAAGGCGATGTTTCTGAAGAAGCATTCATTGTTGCGCGTGAACAAGCGATCGCCGGAATAATACGTAAACAGGAAGAAATCGGCATACCAGTAGTAACCGATGGCGAATTGCGCCGGCGCAACTTCCAGGACAGTTTCAACGCCGCGGTGCATGGGTTCTCGCGTCAGAGGCCAAAAGGCCCAGGAGAGAATGTCAGTGCTCAGCCTTGGATCCGCACTCAATCGGCTGGACCGCGTCGCTGGCCGGTATCGGAAAAGCTGAGCCTCCAACACAACGTGCCGCTCGAGGAGTTTCGCCTGAGCGCTGCGGTTGCCTCGAATCCTGTCAAAGTAACGTTGCTCAGCGCTGATCGTATCGCTGATCAGTTCGATGACACCGGCACGGTTTATCGCGATGTCGAGGAGTTCGTCGCCGATGTAATTGCGATCGAGCGTGCCATGATTAGTGAACTTGTGGCAGCCGGCTGCCGCTATGTCCAGATCGACGCGCCCGGTTATACCTCCTACGTCGACGACGTTTCGCTCGAAGAGATGCGCTCTAGGGGCGAGGATCCCGAAAAAAGACTGGCTCGTTCGATTGCCGCCGATAACGCAGTCATAGACGGCTTCGAGGGAGTCGTGTTTGGCCTGCACGTCTGCCGTGGCGGTGCGCGCACGCTCGATCCTGCGACCGGGAAGGTGGCGCCGCAATGGCACCGCGAGGGTTACTACGATGCCATCGCGGAACAGCTTTTTTCCGAGCTCAGGCATGATCGCCTGTTGCTCGAATACGATAGCGAACGCGCTGGCGGCTTTGCACCGCTACGCTTCGTGCCGAAGGACAAAGTTGCGGTGCTGGGTCTCGTCACCACCAAGAGCCCGGATATCGAGTCCTCCGACGCCTTGCGACGTCGCATCGATGAGGCGGCACGGTACCTACCCATCGAGTATCTCGCTTTGAGCCCCCAATGCGGATTCGGCGGATACCGTAAGATCGCCATAGAGGACGACCTGCAATGGAGAAAGTTCGAGGTCATCCTCGAGACGGCACATGCGATTTGGGGTTCGTGAGAAAGACTGCTTACGGTCAAAAGTCTTCCTCCCGCTTCGTACGGAAAATCGAGCGCCAACATCCTTGTTCGGACTACTCAATGCCGGCTCGTCACACCTCGTTCGTTTGCAAAGTAGCTTACAAATCGCGGGCTAATTGCCAATGAACTAGTCTTGTCGACGTTTCGCTATATTCGTTCTGAATACAAACCAACGAGGGTTTCCCTGGACATCACGTGTCCTTGGACATTGAAATGCTTGTAGATGGCCGTCTCCCCAGCCCCGTGACCGGTCACTGCTTCTTGGCGTTGATGATTCCTTTCAGGCGCTCGACGACCGGCGCCGGGAAGGCGAAGAACTTCTTGAACCGCGCTTCGGTTTTCTCGCCGGTCATCGGCTCGATCTCAAGGCGCAGCCGCTTTGCTTCCGCGAGCATTGCGGCGTCTTTCATCGTCGCATCGAAACTGCGGCGCAACGCCGTCGTGACCGCTGCACTCAGGCCCGGCGGCCCGGCCAATGTACGGCCAACTTCGTCCTGGCTGAACAGCAGTTCCGCTAGCATGCGGTCGTCATCATTCTTCACTACTTCATAGACGGTCGGCACATTGGGAAAATCCGGAGACCGCTTCTTGCCGAAGGTCATCCAGACCGTCAGGTCGCCGCTCTTGACCTGATCCTGAAAGACGGTGCGGACCGTGCTGATGATCAGGCCACAGATGCCATCGACCTCGCCGCGCTGCATCGCCAGGTTCGAAGCCTTGGTGCCCTGGTAGCCGTGGATGACCTTGACCTTGACGCCGAGAATTTCGCCGACCACGCGCGGATGCACGGATGTCGCCGAAACGATGCCGCCCGCGCCGAATCGCGTCTCGCGATTTTTCAGGTCCTGCCAGGTCTTGATGCCGGTGTGTTTCCATGTGCCGCATAGCGAGGCGTCCGAATCCATATTGCCGATCCAGGTGAACCGGACCGTCTCGTATTTGGCCTTCGGGTTGCGAAACAGCGGCTGCAACGCGCCGGAGGTGGCGAAGGTGCCGATTTCGGTGCCGTTGCGCGGCGAGACATTGAAAAGCTGGTTGGCGACCCGCATGCCGCCGGCGCCCTGCATGTTCTTCGGCACAATGTTGGGTTTGCCGGGGAGATGACGGCCGGCATGGCGGCCGTAAAGTCGGGCGAAGGTATCGGCGCCGCCTCCCGCGCCGGCGCCGATGAGCAGGGAAATTTCCTTGCTGGCGAACATGCCGCTGCCTTGGGCCGCGGCGGTGCCGCCGCAGGCCACAAGGACGGCGCAGAACAGTGCGATTCTGGACGCACTCCGGATGGCGGTGTTCATGGTGTGGTGACCTCCCCGATATGGGTGCCGGTCATGCGCCGGCGACCTCAATTGGTAACTGTTGACATTTTATGGCAGCAACGAAGAATGGTCCATCTTTGAAAATAGCTGACGTCTTACGGGTTGCGACTGACGCCACCGGAGCGAAACCGTGTCACCAAGGCATGAATCAAGTTTTTGGACCTTGAACGTGTCGGCGCCGGCGCACCAGATGCCCGCGGTCAATCGAGCTTGAGCAACTTGCGGGCATTACCTGCCAGCACCTTAGCGCGCTCGGCGTCGTTGAGCGGTAGTTGGTAAATCAGATGGAGCCCTTGCTGCTTCAGCGGCGTCAGTGGCGGCGCATCGGTGCCGAAAACGAAATGATCGACCCCCACAGTCTCCAGGGCGCATTTTGCCGCAGGAAGATGGTAGCACACCGAATCCAGATAGATGTTTCTCAAGTACTCACTGGGACGGCGCTTGATCAGCATCGGTGCGGTATCCTCGGCCCTCGCGTAGAAACCTTCGGACTGCAAGGCATAGTTATAGTCGAGCCGGCCGATCACTTCTGAAATCCCGCCACCCAGATGCGTGGCCACGATCTTGAGTGTGGGAAAGGCCTCAAGAACCCCGTAGAGGATGAGGCGCGAAAGGGCGAGGCAACTGTCGAAAGGACGCCCGACGCTGGACGCGAGACGGAACTCCCTCATGCGCTCCTCGCCGAAACCAACCGTCGGCGGATGGATCATGACGGGAACATCCAGCTTCGTAGCCAGTTCGAAGAACGGTCGGGCCTCAGGATCATCCAGGTAAACGCCCTTAAAGCTCGACGTAACCAGCACGCCTTTCAGCCCGTCTTCCGTGATTGCCCGCTCGAGCTCCCTCAAGTGCTTATCACCACCACCCGGAAGGATGCTGGCCAGGCCGAAGACCTTGCCATTGTAGCGATCCTGAACTTCGGCAAGGTAGCGGTTAGATTGCTGGAGGGCTTCGAGCGCGTCGGGCGGTGACCGCCTCTGCAAATAGTGCGTGGTGTTGCTTGCCACGGTGATGTCGATGCCCGCCTGTTCCTGGGCGCCTAGAATATTCTCGATCACCATCTGGCATCGGCCGTTCCAGGCGGGCTTTCCCGATTCCACCGGGGGAATGAGATGGGTATGCCAATCGATGATCATTCCTTCACTCCGCTGTCAGGCTTTTCGTTCTGCGAATCTCGCGATGCTCAACCTTCTAAAGCTTGGCGGTATCGGCGGTCGGGTGCGAACCGCTTTCCACCAAGAATTCCCTGACAACTGGGAAGATACAGGGAATTTCCCCAGTTTCAGGCGTTTTTTCGTGCCGCTCCCGGCGCGAGTCGACCGGAACATATCGGTGTTTTGCCGGCCCTGCGCTCAGGGTAATCCGTCGACCCGTAGGCATGATCGGCATCGGGGTAATCCGATCACACCGGGGTAATCCGGTCCCGCCGGCTTTGATCGAGCCCGATTCCCTCAAGATGACCGAACAGCGAGGTCAACCGGTCCACGCTGGATCTTGTCAGGGGCGCTTTGAGAAGCGAAGCGACGTTTGCCTCCAGATGACGGATGTCGCCGGTGCCGAACAGGATGACGTCCGCGCCGGTCTCGTGACGGGCAAAGCGGTAAGCCGCGTCCATGAGACTGGTGGCGCCCCCTTCGCCAAGCACAAAGCCCATCGGTTCGTCGGTTTCTCCGAGCGCCGCCGGCAAGGCACCTTGCTTCACAAGCGCCTGGATCGCTTGCGCCAGACGATCAGGCGTACTGACCAGACAACGAGCGGGCGCCATGATCAGCGTTCCCACGCGGCGCTCTTTTGCCGCGGGCAGCACATGGGAGCGCGCGCCCTGATGCATCATGTTGAACGAGATCATCATGACGTCCCAGCAATCATCGGTAAGCGCCCGTGTCAACATTGTGTGCCGAAGATCGACCGAAGTTGCTTCGGTAATCCCGAGAAACCTGAACTTCCCCCGCTCTTTCTCGCGCAAGAGTGCGGGCAGGAGCGTATCGACCGCATGGCCATAGTCATCCGGCAGAACACCATGGAGGTGGAAGATATCGAGATAGTCGGTGCCCGTAGTGCGCAGCGAGTCGTCGAGCGCCTGGACGATTCGATCGGCGGTAACGTCGTGCGCAGCATACTTTGTCGAAAGGATTACCGAACTGCGGCCTAATTCCTTCAGGGCAGCGCCAAGAATCGCCTCGGTTCCGTAATTGTAGGCCGTATCGAAAAAATTGATCCCGAGATCGAAGGCTCGACGAATCAGGGCAATCGACTGGCCTTTCGAATGGCCTGCCTTTTGGCCGAGACGGCTGGGGCCACCCGCCCCCAGACCGGCGACGCTAACCCTCAGTCCCGTTCGTCCCAGCGTCGTGTAGTCCATGCATTCCCCCTTGGCACCGATCCACTGAATCCATCCGCCAAGCAGCAAATCTTGCCGCCGGCCACCCTTCCCGGAGTTTATACGGCCGCGTTCCGGTCCGGGCTGGCGGGCTCGGCTGCGGCCCCGCGAATGTGAGATCCGACCCCGGCTGCAGCGCCGGACACGACGATACAGCGGTCCACCGGCAGCTCGACATAGACCTCGTCTCCCTGTGCGAACTTGAACCGCGAGTGCTGCCGGCTTACCAGGATTTCACCGCGGACCTCGATTTCGAGCTCGACGTTCTCACCGAGAAACGTGGGTTGGCTCACGCGCCCCGGATACACGTTGCCGCTTCCGGAGGCCGGCGCCTGGGTGGAAATCTGCACGTCCTCGGGCCGAATGACGACGGAATCGCCCTGGCCGACTTGCCGGTTGTTGTCCACGTTCACCAGCACGGGTCCTATGCCGGTCTCGACCGAAACCGTCCCGGCCCGTACCGGCGCCGGCGGCCGCACGATCGAAAGCAGGTTCGTTCGCCCGACGAAGGTGGCAACGAATGCGGTACTGGGACGCGAGTAGATCTCGCGCGGCGCGCCCTGTTGGACCAGGTTGCCTGAATCCATGATGGCGATGACGTCGGACATGCTGAATGCCTCCGCCTGATCGTGCGTCACATAGAGCGTCGTGACACCGGTCCGGAGCTGCATCGCCCGCAGTTCGCCCCGCATATGGTCGCGCAGGCCCGCATCGAGATTGGACAGCGGCTCATCGAGCAACAGCAGTTCGGGACGCGTGATCAGCGCGCGCGCGACCGCCAGCCGCTGTTGCTGGCCACCGGACAGTTTCGTGGCCATGCGATCACCGAGCTGGTCCAGGCGAACCACGTTGAGCACTTCCTCGACCCGATTGGCGATCTCCTTGCGGGAGAACCGATGGTTGCGACGATTGGCATGGAGCGGGAAGGCCACGTTCTGGAACACCGTCATGTGCGGCCAGATCGCATAACTCTGGAACACCATGCCGAAGCCACGTTCCGACGCCGGCACGAACTCCCGCGTTTCGGAGTCGGCGAGCACGCGGCCGCTCACCGCGATATAGCCCCGTTCATGCCTTTCCAGCCCCGCTATGCATCGGAGCGTGGTGCTCTTCCCGCAGCCCGAAGGGCCGAGCAACGTGAAGAACTGTCCCGGCTCGATCGCAAATGAGACGTCCTTGATCACCTGGACGACTTCTTGACTCGATGCGAACGACTTTACCAGGTTCCTGACGGTCAGCTGCCCCGGACGGATCGACAACACCGATCCGTCCGGGTTCTTTCGCGGAAGAACGCTCATGTCAACGCGGCTTTGCGACCGGGAAGCCCCACGCCTCGAAGATCCGCTTCTGCAACGGCTCAATTATGGCGACGTCTTCCCAACCGACGAAGGCGATCTTCTTGCCCTTCACCAATGTGTTGGTGAGGGAGCCCTCCCGGAAGATCGAGCCCTTGATGGGCCCTTCCTTGTTGAAGAGGTCCTGCACCTCGGCGGTCGCGAGGACCTCGATGAACAGCAGGGACGTCGCCGGTTTCTTCGACGTCTTGTTGATCCCGAGCATGTTGTTGAGCCGGACCGGCACGGGTTCCAGCAAGACCACCCGGAGATGCGGTGCATTGCGCTGCTGGATCCGGTACGCGGAATGATAGTGATTGAGCGAGCCGATCGCATATTCGCCCGCGGCCATGGCGGTGATCGACCGGGTCGCCCCCTTCGTCCACACCGGACGCTGTGCGCCAAGCTTCCTTGCATATTCGAGGACCTTGTCTTCACCCCACACGACAGCGAGCGCGGCTATGCCCGAGGCCTGCGAGACATCGGCCCACAGGAGCCCGCTGTTCTTCAGCTTGGGGTTCAGCAAATCCTCGTAGGATTTTGGGGTAAGGTCTGCCGGAAGCGTTTTGGAGTTATACGATATCCCTGCCAGCGCGCTGCCGACCGAAAGCACCTTCGGCTCCTTCGGATTGATCATCTTGACCGGGATGTCGATCACCCCTTTCTGGGCCATGGTAAGCAAGTCGATCTTGTAGATGTGCGGATAGTACGAGTTGAGGCCGAGTTCTTCTTCCATGTGAACGACGTCGTTCGGATTGGTTCCGGCCGCGATTTCAAGCAGTACGCGGGCGTCGGCATCGCCCACCTCCTGCCCGACCGCATCGACGAAGCTGTACTTCGCCTTGAACATTTTTATGACCTTGTCGATGGTCTTCTGGTCGAAGGCGAACGTCGCCATGAATTTGCCGGACTCCGCCCGAGCGGCCTTGACGATCTCGTCGTGGCTGGCATAGCTGAGATAACCGGCGGCGTTCTTTTCCGCACTGTAAACCGTTCCGGGCGCCGCCAACAAAATGCCGCAAGCGGCGATTGACAGGGTTTTCAAGACATTCATCCCAACCTCCCTTGTGTAGTACTCGTTTTACCTGCCTGACGCGCTATTCGTTGCCGGAGTAGCCGCGCGCGATCAGCTGCCTGGCCAAAATCGTCAGCACGGCCAGTCCGACGACCAGGACGACACCGAGTGCCGATGCCATCGAAAAATCCGCCTGGCGTTCCCACAAATCGTAGAGCGTAACCGAAATCAGTTCGTTCTGGGGAGTCGACATGAGAAGAGACACGCTCAGGTTCCGGAACGCGTGCGCCGCCACGAAGATCCAGCCCGAAACGAACGCGGGCAAAAGCAGTGGGAATAGGATGCGGGCGAGAACGAGCGGCTTTCGCGCGCCGCTGACGTAGGCCGCTTCTTCAAGCGATGCCTCGATCTGGGTCATGGCCGCGTTCGAGGTTCGGCTTGCAAAGGCGATGAATCGGGTCACCAACGCCAGCGAAAGCACGATCAGGCCGCCATAAAGGCCCGTCCAGCGCATCCCGGGCGACAGGTAGAACATGATCATCGCCACGGCCACGACCACTGCGGGAATGGCGTGCGGGATGAACGCGATCGAATCCAGGATGATCCGGCCCGGCACACGCAGGCGGACGATCACCCAGGCGAGCACGAAGGCCAGGGTCATGGTCCCAGTCGCAACCCAGACCGATACCCAGAGCGAATTTTGCGCGGATCTCAGTACGCGCGTGTTGGAGAACAGCGTTTCATAGTTGGCGAGCGTCAGCTGGCCGAACATTTCCATCGAGGGCACCCGGTAAAACGGCAACAGGGAAGCGAGAATCAGGATCATCAGGGGCAGGAGCACGGCCATGGCGAAGTAGACGATCACGACCCCCAAAGCCGGCCAGCGCAGCCTGCCGAGTTCGATCCGCCGAGGCCTGAAGGCCTTCCCTGAAACGGTCGCGAACTGCTCGGAGCGACGCAGCACGACGCGGTGGTAGATAATCACCAGGATCACCGCGATGAGCAGGAATATTGTCGCGTAGGCCGACGCGAGGCCCCAGCTCGAACTCAGGTATGCGGTGAAGTAGATGACCGTCGGAAGCACGTAGACCTGTGCCGGCAGTCCGATGAGGAGCGGCGTTTCGAAGTCGTCGAGCGTTCCTATGAAGGAGTACATCCACGTCGCGAGCAGCATTGGAAGCATCAGCGGCAGGGCGACCCGGCGGAGCGTGTAGAAGGTTCGGGCGCCCGACGTCGCGGCTGCCTCTTCGAGCGCGGGATCCATCAGGCGGAACCCGGCGACCATCATCAGGAAAAGCGTCGTGCTGCCGCGGACGCTTTCGACGAATATCATTCCTTCCATAGTGTAGATATTGATCGGACCTACCGCGGCGTCGTACCCGAGCGGCGCGAGGATCGCGCGGAGCGCGACGTTGATGAGTCCGGTACGGGGCGCGAGGAGCAGGATCCACGCCATGGAGGAGAGCATGCCGGGCATCGCGATGGGCAGCAGAATCATCACCCAGGCGGCGCCGCGGTAAGGCATGTCCGTGCGTTCGACGAGCCACGCCAGAGCGCCGGCGATGACCATGCTGAGCGTAGCCACCATTACGGTGTAGATCAGCGTGTTGCCAAGCGCCTCGTACGTCAGGCTGCGGGTATAGACGAGAGCGTAGTTCTGGAGCGTCCAGTCGCCCGGGGCCGCGGCGGTGCCCGAACGAAAGCTGAAGATGATGAGGTAGACGAGCGGGACGACGACGATCCACGCCAGCACCACGGCAGCCGCCACGCTGATCCAATGTTCCCGGATCCACGCCACGAGGCGCAAAAGGTTGGCCGATCCTCGGCTGCTGCCGGCGGTCTGGATGACGCTCATCGCGGACTCGATGGAATGGAAAGGGACTCGTCCAATCCAGCCGTACCGGCCGCCTTCGGCTGCGGTTCGATCATCGGCACTTCAGAGCGAAAGCCCATCCGCAGCCCCTCTTTTGTGCCCGCGGCAAATTCCACATCAAGAACAGTGACGCTACCGCCCTGTGTGGAACCTGCCGGACGCACGCCGATTCCCCTGTCGAGCGCCCAGAGAAAGTCGATATCTGCTTAATGCCCAGGACACGAGGCGGCCGTGTTTTCCTTTTATGCCGCCGTTCGAAAAACGATAACCGGCGGAAATCGGAGCGGCAAGGGCATTCTGGTTGCCCCAGGCCACAGGGGAAAATCACTTGGGTGGAGTGCCGCTATGCAGCATTATCAACCAGGTTCCGACAACCTCAGGGCAATGATTACAGATCGCGCTACCGGAAAGGCGTTTTTTCGCGCCCACGGCTTGGCTTCGATCGAGTTCTCAGATGATGACGTGAAGTATGAAGAGTGACCATGAGACTGGCGTTCTAATCCAGCTCGATGTGCCTTACGGCGGCGGGCCGCAGGAAAATCTTTGCGTCGACACCTACCGGCCCGCGGGAGACGGCCCGCACCCGGCACTGCTTTGCTTGCACGGCGGTGCCTGGCTGCACGGTTCCCAGAGGCAATACGAGAGTTGGGGGCCGTGGCTCGCCAAAAGAGGCTATGCCGTGGTCGCGGTGGACTACCGTCTGTCAAGTCAGGTCAGTCCGGCCTGGCCGGGCGTGTGGGACGATATTTGCCGGTCGCTCGATTGGCTGATCGCCAAAGCGTCCTCGCTCAATATCGATACCACGCGTATCGCCACCATCGGGGATTCCGTCGGTGGCCTCATGGCGGCCATGCTCTCGCTCGATGAACGAACAGCGCCTCATATTCGCGCCGTAGTGGGGGTCTACGGCGTTTACGATTTGCCAGAATGGTGGCGTGTAACGCGGCCGCCGAACCGAACCGAGGATCCCGTCGGCAGGCTGATGGGACGGCCTTACGAAGAGGCCAGGGAGGACTACGAGAGTTTCTCCCCGGTGCATCGATTGCGGGAGATGTCGGGCAAGCCGGCAGCCAGATATTTGATCATCTACGGCGACCAGGATACGCGCGTACCCCACGACCAGTCGGGGCGGTTTCTCTCCGCGCTCGGTGAAAAGGACGCCGACTTCGAAGCCATGCGGATTCCCGGCGCGGGCCATTCCTGGTTCACCTACGCCAAGGACCATTCGGCGCGCCGCCGGGTGGACGAAGAACCGAATGTCACGGTAGCGCCTACGCTCCTGCGGTTCCTAGAAAAATCGGTGCCTCAGTAGACTCGTTCGGGCGGTAGCGCCACTCCGCCAAGGCGCGTTCTCCTGATGCTGTCGCTCGTTTCAGAATACTATTCTCATTCGCCGGCATAGTCACGTTGTCGCCCGCACAACGAAAAGCCCGCAGCCACATAGTTCTCAAGCTGCGGCATTCCTCGGGCCCGACATTCGGCAGATGATCCTCGACTGCCGCCAACCCGCAGACATGAGTACCGAGGCACGTTGTTCGTGATACAGAATTGCGCTCCGAGCGGCGGGCACAGTGAAAGGTCCTCGGCATTAAGCGGACGGCCAAGTCGGCAAACGGAGAAAACGGATTTCCCGGGCCAGAACCGCCATCACCGCCCGCTCGCGAAGATCCGTGGAAAGAGGGCGCGTCATCGATACCGGCCTCCTCCGCAGCCAGAATCTTGAATCACAAAACGCATAAAAGGGGAATCCCTCCGGATTCCCTAACCCGTGAAACGCTCTAACCCCACATTCCCGTAAAATCTTCGCGCTGCGAATCATTTTCTCTATAAACTTGCCGGTCGACGCGCCGCCGCCTGGCGCGGGTGTCTTCTGTGTACATCCCTCCACACTGGAGAAGCTTCGAGTGGCTGACTCACGACCCCCGGGTATCCTGTCTCGACAACTAATCCTCTCGCTCTATCTGCCGGCCACCCTGCTGGCGCTCGGCCAGAGCATGGTCGCGCCCGTCATCCCAGTGTTCACCAAGTCCTTCGGGATCGGGGTCGATGCCGCTTCCCTCGTCTTCGTGGCGTACAGCGCGGGCGCGCTCGTCGCCACCTTCCCGGCGGGCTACCTGATGGACAAGATCGGCCGCCGCCCGGTGCTGCTGGCCGGTCCCCTGCTGACGGCGGTCGGCTCGTTCATGACTCCCTTCTCGCATACCTTTTTTGAGCTGCTGTTCTGGCGGTTCGTGGTCGGCGCCGCCAGCCAGCTCTGGCAGCAAGGCCGCGTGCTCGTCATCGCCGATACGGCGCCGCATGACCAGCGGGCGCGGCAGATGCAATGGATGGTGGGGATGACCCGCACCGGCCAGCTCTTCGGGCCTTCCGTGGGCGGTTTCCTGGCGGCGGGGTTCGGCCTGTGGATTCCGTTCGCGGTCCACGCCGCACTGACCATCATGGCCGTTATCCCCGCCTACAACATGATCAAGGAGACGGCCCCGGGCCGGCGTCGAAGAAACGACGACTCCGAGGAGGTCAAGGCGCAGGGATGGGGACCGGTGATCAAGTACATGATCACCTTCCAGATCGTCGCCTTCCTGTGCATCCAGATCTTGGCCCAGTTCGGTCGGGGCGGTCAGGAGCAGGGCTCGCTGAACCTCTATGCGGTGTACGCGTATGACATGGGCCCAGGCGAGCTCGGGCTGTTGAACACTATTGCCATCTTGTTCGGAATCCCGGTGCCGTTCCTCACCGGCTATCTCATGGATAAGTTCGGACGCCGCGCGGTCATCGCGCCCGGCTTTGCCGCCTACGCGATCGCGGTGGCGCTCATGTCGCTGACCGCCTTCTATCCGCTGCCGATGAGCTACTTTCTCGCGACATACGTCCTGGTCCAGGCGACGGCGGGCACCACCGGCGGCACCATGCAGGTGCTGGGCACGGACTTTTCCCCGCAGGAAAATCGCGGGCGATTCTTCGCGATTTGGCGCACGATCGCCCAGTTGGGGGCGACTGTCTCCCCGGCGATCTACGGCTTGATTGCCGAGCACGCGGGCTTTGGCATCGCCTTTTTGTACCTCTCGTTCTGCGCCGTTGGCGTCGTCTTGGGGTTGAGCCGGGTCCTGGGAGACACCCGGGCTAAACGCTAGGTCCTGTGGACTCTTGGGATTCCCGAAGTCAGTGAAGCGTGTTTCAAGACTGCTTTTCGGAGGCGGTCTGGCGGTGACAGATCGGTTGTTCCGAACGACGAGCAATGGGGGCGGATCGCACCGTAGATCATCGGGCGGCCGGATCAGCTTGGCTCGACGGGCCGCGACAACGGGATGTTCGGGAAGGCGTGCTGTGGGTGGTGCGCAGGGGCGCGGTGACGCGATCTACGAGTTCTATCAAACCACCGGCTCGCGGGTTTCTGGGCACATGCCGGGGGAAACCGCGCTTTGCCCGGAAACGGCAGACTTGGTGGCGGTGCTGGCAGTCTTCTGCGAACCGCTCTCCGGCCCAATTCCCTGTTAACAGGGAAAATACAGGGTATTTCGCAAATTTATACCCAAAACGGCATTTCAGTTTTGCTGTTCTCTACGCTAATTGAAGCGTTTATGGGGAAATTCCCTATGCCATCGAACAGGGAATTTTAATCCTCGTATCAGCGTATTTGTTCACGGGAACAGGGAACGCATCTTCCACAATACGAGCCGCCAAGGCGCGCTGTGAAGGAGCCGAAACTCCTAACCAAGAAGCCGCCTCCTCGGACGTCTCGCGGGTGACCAGAATATCAGGGTATGTAACCTTCTCTGCCAAAAGATCCTCTCATAGTGACCGCGATTGCATTTCTTAAGTATACAATCGCGGTTCAGGACGTGAACTGAGCTCGAACAGGGTGCCCAGAACGTTAGGGCGCTTCCCCCAATGGCCATTCGAGGCCAGGTCTGGACGTTTGGCGCGCCAGTGGCAGAGTCGGAGCCGAGCTGACGCTAGTCGGCCAGCCGGTAGGCGTACGGCGCTCGAGCCATGCACTACCAGGGCCGGTGCTGTCTTGGAGGCGGTCATGAAATGGGCCCTGTTCGCGCTTCTCGTGCTGGTCGCGCCGGCACCTGTCGTGGCGTTCGACTCGTTCGTGACCGGCCCCGTGGTCTTCGTGCTAGCGCAGCTCCTCTACATGCTGGTCGACGCGCGTTCGGACGCGGATATCTGGAACCCCCAGATCATTATGTTCTTCGCCGTGCATCTCGCGACGTACGGGTTCGGTTATTTCATCGTCGCCTGGGGCGCGACACAGCTTCTCGCGCTGATCGGGTGCTCAGGGGCGCGGTTTGTGGCGCTGGCGGTGTTCGCTTTGGGGGTTGCTGCTCTCGCCGCGCTACCGATCTACGGGGGCGGTGGAATCTTCGGCGGGAATTGGGGTTCCCTCTCCGCGTTCTTCATGGTGCTTGAAAGGACCCATTTCGGGCCCGACGCCGCACTCAAGATCTATGGGTCCGCGCTCACCATTCTCGGCCTGCTCGCCCTGTGGCGTTTCCACGCAGGGCGCCCTAATTTTCTTGCCGATTCGTAGGTGACGCCGTCGATGATGACATCGATCCCATTGCCGGGCCGCATGGGGAGCCCGCGCCCGTCGAACTACGCCGGCCTTTCGATGAACTTTTTCAGGTAATGGGAGTATTGGTTTTTCTCTCAATTCATTTTCACAAACCAAGCCAATATTCCTTCGGCGATCACGCGTCCGCCGCGGTTTTCCAATCACTGCACTTTTCAGCCATTGTGGGTATAGCGCCCTTGGACCGGGGACTCGGAACGCGAGGCCCCGGTCAGCAGGCGCTACGGATCAACCGAACTGGAAGGGCTCGGCCGGCAATGATCCGCCGATCACACCGTTCAGCGTGGTCCAGTGGATCATTTCATCGGCCGAAATCTGAGCGAAAAGTTGGGATAGACCGGAAT
>WHSO01000047.1 GCA_009380075.1 Alphaproteobacteria bacterium
TCGCCGTCCTGCTGCTGGCGCTTCCCGCCGTGCGCGAGGGGTTTTTGGCGCTGAATACGGTGGTTGCCGCGCTGTCGAAGGTGACGGCGGCCGGCACCGAGTTTGCCTTCGGCTGGCTCGGCGGCGGCGCGCCGCCGTTCGAGGCCCGGCCAGGGGCCTCGACCTTCATCCTCGCCTTCCAGGCGCTGCCGCTGGTCCTCGTCATCAGCGCGCTTTCGGCGATCCTCTACCATTGGCGGGTGCTGCCCGCCGTGGTCTCCGCCTTCGCCTGGGCGCTCCGGCGCACGCTCGGCCTCGGCGGCACGGCCGGGGTGGCGACGGCGGCCAACGTCTTCGTCGGCATGGTCGAGGCGCCGCTGCTGGTCAAGCCCTACCTCGCCCGCGCCTCGCGCGCCGATCTCTTCGTCGTCATGACCGCCGGAATGGCCACCATCGCCGGGACCATGATGGTTCTCTACGCACAGTTCCTGCAGGACGCGGTGCCCGGCTCGATCGGGCATCTGCTCACCGCCTCGATGCTCAATGCGCCGGCGGCCATCGTCATCGCGCGGCCGCTGGTGCCCGCCGCGCCGGAAGACGCGATCGACGACGTGCGCATGGAAGGACTCTATGCGTCGACCATGGACGCGATCACCACCGGCACCGCCGACGGGCTCCGGCTGCTGCTCAACATCGTCGCCATGCTGATCGTCCTCGTCGCGCTGGTGGCGCTGGTCAACATGATGCTGGCGGTGTTGCCCGCCGTCGCCGGCGCGTCGCTGTCACTCGAACGGCTGCTCGGCTGGATCCTGTCGCCGGTGGCCTGGGCCATCGGCATCCCCTGGGCCGAGGCCGGCACGGCCGGGCAGCTCCTCGGCACCAAGGTCGTGGTCAACGAGTTCTTCGCCTTCCTGCAGATGGGCAGGATGCCGGCCGCGGTGCTGTCGCCCGAAAGCAAGCTGATCCTGACCTACGGCATGTGCGGCTTCGCCAATTTCGCCTCCCTCGGCATCATGCTCGGTGGGCTCTCGGCGATGGCGCCCGACCGGCGGGTCGAGATCGTCGGGCTCGGCCTCAAGTCGATCCTGTCGGGCGTGATGGCGACGCTGCTGACCGGCGCGCTGGCGGGGCTCCTGTTCCGAGTCTTCGGCTGAAATCACATATGAAAAGGCCCGGCCCCTCATGCAAGGGAGCCGGGCCTCTCTCCGTGACCAAACGGAGGGACGCGGTACCGGAACGGATCGCTACTTCTTCGCCTTGAGGCCGGCGCGCTTCATCACGCCATCGAGGCGCTTGCCGAGCTCGTCGGTCGCCGGCGCCATCGGCAGGCGGTGGCTGTTCTTGGCGATCAGCCCCATCTTCCACATCATGTATTTGATCGGGATCGGGTTGGTGTCGTAGAACACCGCCTCGTTCAGCTCGGCCAGTTCGTAGTGCAGCTTGCGCGCGGTGGCGAGGTCGCCCCTGAACACCGCCTCGCACATCTGCGACAGCTTCTTCGGGTGCAGGTTGCCGACCGCGTTCATCAGCCCGCAGGCGCCGACGCACATCATCGGGAAGGACAGGTCCTCGAGCCCGACGAAGACGCGCCATTCCATGCCGAATTCGCCGAGCATGTGGGTGACGAAGCCGAGGTCGTTGACCGCGTGCTTCATGCCCACCATGTTGTCGGCCTTGTCGGTGATGGCCTTGAGCGTGTCCATGGTGACCGACACCACCGTGCGCCCGGGGATGTGATAGATCATCACCGGCAGCGAGGTGCGCTTGCACAGGTTGATGTAGTACTGGGCAAGGCCGCGCTGGGGCGGGCGGATGTAGTACGGCGTCACCACCAGGAGCGCGTCGGCCCCGGCCTTTTCTGCCGCTTCGGTCAGGATCGTGGTTTCGTGCTCGGACTGGGAGCCGGTGGCGCAGACCACAGGCACCCGGCCTTTGTTCACGTCGATCGCTTCCTTGTAGAGCTGGATCCTCTCGTCCAGTGTCAGCGTCGAGGGTTCCGACGTGGTGCCCGAGATCAGCACGCCGTGGCTGCCGTTGCGGATGGAGAAATCCACGCACTTGCGGAACGAGTCGATGTCCACGTCGCCGTTGGGCTTGAACGGCGTGATGATCGGCGGATAGGAGCCCTTGAGGAAGTCCTTCTTGAGCTTGATCACGTCAGGCCACCTTGTCGCGGTTGGTTTCGAATCCGGCGTGGGAGCCCAGCAGCGAGATCGGGCCCTTTAGGTCCTCCTGCCATAGCAGGCTGTCGGCGTTGATCATGAACGGCATGTCCTGGATGGTCATCTCGTAGACCGGGCCGACGTCGGAAGCGTGGTTGTGGATGGCCCAGCCCGGCGCCGACAGCATCAGGTCGCCCGCCTTCCATTCGTAGCGCTTGCCCTGCACCACCGAATGGCCCTCGCCGCCGAAGTAGTAGTTGATGGCGGCGGAGGCGTGCCGGTGCGGCCGGTCGACGATGCCGCCCGGACGGATGGTGATGCACGAGAAGAAGTTGGGGTTGGTGCCGTTAGTGCGGCCGGTCGACGGATCATAGAGCAGGTAAAGCCGCCGGCCCTTGTATTTGGCGCCAAGGTTGGCGAGCTTGTCGAGCTCCGACTTGACCTTGTCCCACGGCCAGTGGTGCGGCCTGATCTCGAGCGGTTGCGGGTTGATCAGCTCCTCGTACGGCTTGAGGAAGGCGCCGTCCTCGGTGAGCTGGAAGGTGCCGAAAGGGCTCTTGGGCGATTCGCCCTTTTCGGCCGCCGCCTCGGTCACGTCGTATTCGGCCTGGCCAGGCAGCGGCGGATCCTCGTCGAGCCAGTGGACCTTGAGGCGCTCCAGCATCGGCGAGTTGGAATAGCGCAGCCGCACCTGCACCTCGTCGGTGTCGTTGATGTACTTGTGCACGGTCATCGCCGGCACGGTCAGCAGGTCGTACTGGTTGATCTTGAAGCTCTTGTCCCCCATCACAATAGTGCCGCCGCCCTGGATCGGGAAGTCCACGACGGAAGCGTTCTGGCGGACGAAGGCGGTTTCCTCCCCGGGGTTGAGCACGTCGAGGGAACACGAAATGCCCGGGGTGAAGGACAGCGTGCCCTCCTCGGCACGAGGGTGGACGAAATAGGTCCGGCGCACGCCGTTGTTGGGGCGGGCGAGCGACGAAAGACGCTTCACTTCCGCGTCGATCTGCTCCTTGCGGACGATGAACGGTTCCCACAGGTCGAGGGAATGATCGCCCCATTTGTGGTCGTCGGTCGTCTGGCGACCGGACGCATCGATCAGCCTGGCTTCGACTTCAGCAAACTTTTCCATTTTCGATCTCCGTCTGTCTGGTCACGGACTTCAATTTTCTGGCCGGCCGGGCCGGCACATTCAGGTCAGCCTCGGGTGGGAGCGGTGCGGGTGTGGGTACGCCTTGCCCGCGCCCTTCGCCCTGGCACGGCGGTAGATCTCGACCGCCGAGGCCATGTCGGCGAGCCCCATTCCCATGAACTTATATATGGTGATGTCGGCGCCGGAAGGACGGGGTTTCTGCTCCTTCACCAGGTTGCAGATGGGAATCACCTTGTCCCAACTGCCGCCGTTCTTCACGTATTCCATCAGCTCCCGCGAGCCTTTCTGCACCTGGGCAAGGTTGTCGCACACGATCTTGTCGCAGCGCTTGAACACGTCCTGGGCGATCTCGGCATTGGTCGGAATGATGGCGCCGCCGGCGTTGATATGGGTACCCTTCGACAGCATCCCCGCCTCGAGGAACGGCTCCTTGGAGCGGGTGAAGGTGGTGATGATCGGGCAGTCCCTGGCCGCCGCCTCGACCGTGTCGTAGCCCTTCACCTCGAGCTCGGGGTAAGCCTTTTTCACGTCGGCGACGAAGGCGTCGCGGTTGGCGGGCGTGCGCGACCATACCCGGACACGCTTCAGCTTGCGCACCGACAGGATGGCGGCGACCTGGGGCAGGGCCTGGTGGCCGGAGCCCATGATCGCCATTTCATCGGCGTCCGGCTGGGAACACCACTTGGTTGCCACCGACGACAGCGCCGCGGTGCGCATCTGGCCGAGGGCGAAGGCCTCGACCACGGCGGCGATCTGCCCGTCCTCTGAGTTGTGCAGCACCATGATCGGCGCGGCGCCGAGGTTGGCGTTGGACCACACCTTGGCGCCGACCAGGCCGTCGCCGACGAACTGTGCCCCGGTGACGTTGAGCGAGCCGTAACCCCAGACGGTCTGGGTCTTGGTCATGTTCACGGCCTTGCCGTCGGCTTCCATCTTGAGGCCCTTTTCCAGCGCGTCCACGGTGCCGGACAGGTCGATGAGGTTGCAGACGTCCGCCTCGTTGATCCAGAGGAAGGTGTCGGGGACCTTGATCTCGGCCATGTGCTCTTTCCCTTCAGTCCGTGCTCGTGTTCCGTTGCCGATGCGCGCGCGTCATGGCTTGTCGAAGATTGAGGTCACCGGCGGCTCCAGCCTCAGCGTATTGGAGATCAGCGCGTGGGTGACCGTGCGCCCGATCAGCCACATGACGGCGACGGTCTTTTCGGGGCCGATGGCGGAGATGACCGCGTCGAGCTCCGGCGACACGCCCCGTCCCTGGGTTTCCATCACCCGGACGGCGAAGGCCTGGACCGCCTTTTCCTCCGGCGTGAAGACGCTGTCCAGGCCGTCGCGGGGCGCCAGCGCCTCGGCCACCCACTCCTTCGACAGGCCCAGCTTCAGCGACAGGCGCTCGTTCTGGTACTGCTCGTAAAGGTTCCCGAGCCGCGACGAGATGCTGAGGGAGACGATCTCGGTCAGGTTGTCGGGCAATTCCTTCTTCAGGCTCTCGGTGATGGTGTAGAAGCCGCCCATGGTCTCCGGCGCCGCGCTCATGACGCGGAAAAACTCGCCGAGATAGCCGAGCCGCTCGACCCGCGGCCGGAAAACTTCCTTGAGGCCCGGTTCCAGGTCCTCGAATTCGATGCGCGGCAGGCGGTCGCTCATTTACTCCTCTTTTCGGCCTTTTCGGCAAAGATGGAGGTGACCGGCGGCTCAAGCCCGAGCGTGTTGCGGAAGATCGCGTGCATGATGCAGCGGCCGACCGACCACAGCACCCCCGTCGCCTGCTGCGGGCCGACGGCGGCGATGACGTCCTTGAACAGTTCGGTACAGTCGTGGCCACGGCGGAAAAAGGCGGCGATGGCGAATTTCTGTATGGCGCATTCGGCGTCGGTCATGACCTTGCCGCGCTCGGCCTGCAGCTCGTTGACCTGGGCGATCCAGTCGCGCCCGTAGCCGAGTTTTTCCGAAAGACGCTCGTGCTGGTTGCGCTCGTAGACGTTGCCCATGACGCCGGCGACGGTCAGCGCCACGAGCTCGACCGTCTTCATCTCAAGCTCCTGCTTCAGCGCCTCCGTCAATTCGGAGAAGAAGAAGGTCGAATCGGGCGTGTTGGCGCCGATGCGCCAGATCTCGCCGCAGTAGCCGAGGCGCTCGACCTTGGACCGGAGCGATTCGCGCAGCTTTTCGTCGAAGTCCTCGAATTCGATGCGCGGAATCAGGTCCGCGCCGATGGTCTCCGGCTTCACCGTAGGTGTGTCTTCGGGCATTGGGCTCTCCGCTCGCGTCGCCCGTTCCCGGATCAGATCTCGACGTAGACGTTGTCGCCGTCGACCCTGACCGGGAAGGTCTTGATGTCTTCGGTCACCGGCACGCCCTGAGCCTTGCCGGTCTTGATGTCGAAACGGCCCGCGTGCAGCGGGCATTCCACGCAGCCATCCTCGATGTAGCCTTCCGACAACGACGCATAGGCGTGGGTGCAAATGTCATCGGTGGCGTAGAACTCGCCGCCCAGATTGAAAACGGCGACATGCTGATCGCCAATGATGACCTTCTTTGCCTCGTCCTCCGCGATCTCGCTGGTCTTGGCGACAAGATGGGCTGCCATGTTACCTCTCATGTTAATTGGCCCTGACGACCGGCCGTTTCAATCGGCGGGTTGGCTCCCGCGCAAAGCTCCGGCGCCGCCCCGCGATGCCGGGAGCCCATCCGGAACCTTTTATAATCAACCGTTTGCAGGGCCGTCCCGGCCCCAGGAATTAAATACTTAGACTTCTTACCTTTTTGGTTCTGCGCTGTCAAGGCCCGGCGCCGGGCTCGGGATTCCTATCAACCTCTCTCCGTCACCCGGCGATGTCGCGCAGGCGCTTCCCTTCGTCGGCCAGCGCCGAGTCGTCGACCGGCGCGCCGGTCTCGACCAGCTTCTTGAGGAAGCGCATCTCCCGCCCCTGGTTGAAGGCGGTAGCGCCGACGACGCGGTCCCCCGTCATGTAGAAGACGATGCCCTTCTTCGCCGCCGGGTCGCCGCGCACGACGAGGCGGTCCCAGGTCTCTGGCGCACCGGCGACCTGGAGGTTGAGGTCGAACTGGTCGGACCAGAACCACGGCACCTCCGCATAGGCCACGGGATCGAGCACCATGTTGCGCGCCACCGCGATGGCGCTGTTCTGGGCGTTGCCCCAGGATTCGAGGCGAAGGTGCCGTTTCAGGATCGGGTTGTAGTGGAACGCCACGTCGCCGGCGGCATAGACGTTGGCGGCCGAGGTGTGGCCGAATTCGTCCACCTTGATGCCCCCTTGCGTTCCCTTTGGGCCGCATGCGATCCCGGCCTCCGCGGCGATTTCCTGGTTGGGCAGGATGCCGATGCCGACCACCACCACGTCGACTTCCAGGGTTTCGCCGTCGGTGCAGATCACCTCGGCCACCTCAGCGTCGCCCTCGATCCGCTCGACCGACGCGCCGGTGACGATATGCACGCCCTCGGCGTGGTGAATATCGGCGACCAGCGCGCCGACGGCGGGGTCCGCCACCCGCGCCAGCACCTGGTCCGCCAGTTCGATCACGGTGACGTGGCAGCCGCGGCGGCGCGCCGTCGCCGCCACCTCGAGGCCGATGAAGCCGCCGCCGATGACGGCGACGCGCACGCCGTCGCGCAGTTCCGGGCGCAGCAGCAGGGTGTCGTTGATGTCGCGGATATAATAGACGCCGTGCAGGTCCGCGCCCGGGCAGGCCAGCCGCCGCACCCGGCCGCCGGTCGCGATCATCAGCTTGTCGAAGGCGACGTCGGTATCGTCGGACAGGCGCACGCGGCCAAGGCCGAGCTCGATCTCCTGCGCGCTGATCCCGAGGAGGAGCTGGATATTGTTCTCGTCGTAATACGATTCGGGGTTGAGGGTGACCTTCTCCAGTTCCATCGTTCCCGCGAGCAGCTCCTTCGACAGCGGCGGCCGTTCGTAGGGCAGGTGCGATTCTTCCCCCACCAGCACGACGCGGCCGGCGAAGCCGGCGCCGCGCAGCGCCTCCGCCGCCCGCCCGCCGGTGTGCCCGGCGCCGATGATAACGATGCTCTCCAGTGTCGACACGCCTTCCCCCCGAACCGAAACTACGTTTCCAGATCCACCTGCGCCTCGGCGGCGAGGCTGCCGCGATCGTCCGCCGCCCACAGGGCAAGCCCGCCCGGAGCCTCCTTGCCTGCCAGAGTCATCTCGTGGCCCTCGAACAGCGGCGCGACCGCACGGAAGCGGATGCGCGTGATACGCGCCCCGGGCCGTTCGCGGCGGGCGAGGTCGGTGAGCAGCGTCGCGACCAGCGGGCCATGCACGACGAGACCGGAATAGCCCTCCTCCCCGGTCGCGAAGGCCCGGTCGAAGTGGATGCGATGGGCATTGAAGATCAGGGCAGAATAGCGGAACAGCATGGTGATGCCGGGCGTAAGCGTGCGGGAGAATTCGGCATCCCCCGGCGCGGGCTGCGGGGCGGGCGGCGCGTCGTCCTCGGGCGGCGCTGGCGCCTCGCGGTAGACGATGGTCTGGCAATCGCTGAGCGCGGGCCCGGTCGGGCCGGCATAGTAGTGACGCACGGTGACGAAGGTGAGGCGCCCGCTGCGTCCGGTCTTGTTCTCGATATTCTCGATCACGGCGCGGCGAATCACCGCATCGCCGACGCGCAGGGCCGCATGGAAGGTGACGTCGGAAGCGGCCCACATGCGCCGCGGCAGCGCCACCGGCGGCAGGAACAGGCCGCGCCGGGGATGGCCGTCGGCGCCGAGGTCGGAGGTGCGGACGACCCCGAGGAATCCCGCGAACATCCAGTGGTAGAGAGGCGGAAGATCGTCCCCGGCGCCGGGGAACGGGTCGTCGCGATCCAGCGTCGCGTTCATCTCCGCCACCCGCATGGGCGCAACGATGTCGGTCGCCTCCTCGCTGCGGCCGATCCAGTCGCGGAAATCGTCTGTGCTGTCGGCGTTTTCGTCGGTCATGGGGGAGATGGTCGCTGCCGGGGTCGGGGCACTGTCGCGCGAAACCGCGTGCCGTGCAACCTGCGCACCGCGCCGGTGCCTTTTTTGGGTTGACGCCAGCGGTGCAAAATCCGGACAGTGCGCCACCAGCCGCGCGCCGCGAGTGTCCCGTGCCCGACCTCACCCTCCCCGCCCTCACCGTCGCCGTTCTCGCCCTCGCCTTCGGCGGCTTCGCCAAGGGCGTGCTCGGTGTCGGTCTGCCGATGGTGGCGATCCCCATCCTCTCCACCTTCCTGCCGATCCGCGACGTGGTGGCCATCATCTATTTCCCGATCCTCGCCACCAATATCTGGCAGGCCTTTGCCGGCGGCTACATGACGGCGACGCTGCGGCGCTTCTGGCCGATGCTGCTGGTGATGATGGCGACGATCTGGCTCGGCACCCTCGCGCTGGTCGGGCTCGACGCCGGGCTGATCTCGATCCTGCTCGGCATCGCCGTCGCGGTCTTCGCCGCCGCCTCGCTGGCCAATCCGCGGTTCCGCATCGCCCCGCGCTTCGAGCTTGCGGCGAGCCTGCTGGCCGGCGCCGTCGGCGGCTTCTTTGGCGGGCTCGCCCTCATCGGCGGCCCGCCGGTGATCATGCTGATGGTGGCGCTGCACCTGAAAAAGGAGGAGTTCATCGGCGCCATGGGCCTGTTCTACCTGGCGATGCTGATCCCGGCGGGATTCACTCTTACCGGCCTCGGCGTGCTGGAGATGCGCCACGTGCTGCCCGGCGTCCTGAGTCTTCTACCGGTGTTCGCCGGGCTCACGCTGGGCCAATGGGTGCGCGGCCGGATCGACCAGGACCTGTTCCGCAAGGTGCTGCTGGCGTCGATGGTGCTGATCGGCCTCAACCTGATCCGCCGCGGCCTGTTCTAGGAGTTTGCGGGCGACAAGCGCGCCGCCCCCGCGGAGGCAAGTCCCCGGAATTGCTTGCAGAATCAATTCTTGCAGTTGCAACTACTTTCGGGCAGAATAAGGCCAAGATCAACGCGGGATCCACCCGTGGCGGGGAGTTCATGGCCAAGGTCGAAGACCGTTCCATACCCTTTCTCATGCACCTGATCGTCGGCCGGGTCGAGGCGCTGGTGAACCACTGGGCGCGCCCGCTCGGCCTCAGGATCGAAGGGGTGCGCGTGCTGTTCCGCCTGCTCACCGGGGACCGTACGGTGAACGAGTTGGCGCGGCTGACCGGTGTGGAGCTGTCGACACTGTCGCGGCTGCTCACGCGGATGGAGGCCAGGGGATTCATCACCCGGCGGCGCGACGCCGCCGACGGGCGCTCGGTGATCGTGAGCCTCGCGCCCAGCGGCCGCAAGCTCGCGCTCCGGCACCAGCCGGTGTATTTCAAGGATTACGAGGCCATCCTGATGAAGGGGTTCAACCCGGACGACGCACGCCGCTTCCGCGAATTGCTGGTGCGGATGCTCGACAACCTCGAACAATCAGGCGGCGATCCGATCTCCGCGCTCCGCGCCGACGACGAGGAGCGCCGCGTCAGCGCCTGAGCCCGCCCTGATCGCGGACCGCTGTTTTGATCGACCATGAATGATGCGTGACTTTGAACTGAAAACCGAACGGAGCAAGTGATGACAGGCAAGAATGTGCAACACCGGTTCGCCTACGACGATCTGCGCCAGTGGGTCGAGGAAGCGGACAAGCTCGGTGAGATGCGCTACCTCAAGGGAATGAGCTGGGAGCGCGACATCGGCATGGTGACCGAGCTTCTGCACCATACCGATCCGGCGCCCTGCGCGCTGTTTTCCGAGGTGCAGGGCTGCGATCCCAGCTACCGCGTCCTGACCAACTTCTTCGGCGCCCGCCGCAAGGGCATGACGCTGGGCTTCCCGGCCGACATGACGAAGCTGGAGCTGACCGACGGCCTCGCCGAGATCACCGAGACCAAGAAGCCGATCCCCCACAAGATCGTCAAGGACGGCCCGGTGTTCGAGAACATCCTCACCGGCGATGCCATCGACGTCACCAAGTTCCCGACGCCCAAGTGGCACGAGGAGGACGGCGGCCGCTACATCGGCACCGGCTCCTACAACGTCACCAAGGACCCGGACGAAAACTGGATCAACACCGGCACCTACCGCGTCATGATCCACGACAAGAAGACCGTCGGCTTCTACATCTCCCCGGGCAAGCACGGCCGCATCCACCGCGACAAGTACATGGCGCGCGGCGAGAAGATGCCGGCCTGCATCGTCGTCGGCGGCGACCCGATGATGTTCCTGATGGCGTCCTCGGAAGTGCCCTACGGGCTGTGCGAATACGACCTCGTCGGCGGCTACCGCGGCAAGCCGATGGAATGCGTCCAGGGCAAGGTCACCGGCCTGCCCTTCCCGGCCAACGCCGAGCTGGTCATCGAAGGCTGGATCGACCCGAAGGAGTTCCGCGACGAAGGGCCGTTCGGCGAATGGACCGGCTACTACGCCTCCGACACGCGGCCCGAGCCGATCATGCACATCGAGGCGATCTACCACCGCAACGACCCGATCATCCTCGGCTGCCCCCCGCAGCGTCCGCCGGATGAGCTCGCCCGCTACCGCGCCGTGGCCCGTTCGGCCCTGCTCAAGCGGTCGATCCAGGCGGCCGGCGTGCCCGACGTCACCGCCGTGTGGGCCGATGAATGCGGCTCCTCGCGCATGTTCGTCGCGGTCTCGATCAAGCAGCGCTACCCCGGCCACGCCCGCCAGGTCGGCCACGTCGCCTGCCAGTGCCACGTCGGCGCCTATGCCGGCAAGTACGTGATCGTGGTCGACGACGACATCGACGTCTCGAACCTCGACGAGGTCATGTGGGCGGTCGTCACCCGGTCGGACCCGGCGACCTCCATCGACATCGTCAAGAACGCCTGGTCCACCCCGCTCGACCCGCGCATCACGCCGGAACAGCGCGCGACCAAGGACTTCACTAACAGCCGCGCCATCATCGATGCCTGCCGTCCGTTCCATTGGCGCGACCAGTTCCCGCACGTGAATATCCCGTCGAAGGAACTGGCCAAGGAGACGCGCGACAAGTTCTCCTGGGTGCTGGACGAGCCGAAGACGAACTAGGCTTCGCCCATACCTACGTATCGGGGCGGCCCGTCCTTTCCGAAAGGGCGGCCCGCCTCCTTTTATGGCTTTTTTATGGTATTGCGGCGGATGCCACAAGCGGCCAACGCTTGCCGCTTGACTTCCGCCCCGTTCGGACCGAACGATTTGGAACCGGCGGTGTAGGGTCGCGCCGGTTCTCATGTCATTCGTCACGCGGGTGGGAGGACACCATGACCGGACCATCAATCGTGTTCCTGGCGGGTGCGTTCGTGGCGCTGCTCGCCGCGCCCGACGCCCGGGCACAATCCCTGCCCGACGGCGAAGGGAAGCAGTTCGTCGCAGGCGTCTGTACCGCATGCCACCAGGAAAACCAGATCACCCGCAGCTCCGGCTATACCCGCGCCGGCTGGCAGGAACTGATCGGCACCATGACCGACCTATCCAAGAGCCCGAAGGAAAGGGACCAGATCGTCGCTTATCTCACCGAGCACTTCCCGCCCAACAAGAAGCGCGCGCCGAAGTTGATTCCCGGTTCGGTCGAAATCTCGTTCAAGGAATGGACGGTGCCGACGCTCGGCCAGCGCTCGCGCGATCCCATCCAGGCGCCCGACGGCATGATCTGGTGGGCGGGCCAGTGGGGCAACGTGATCGGGCGCATCGACCCAAAGACGGGTGCGATGAAGGAGTACCCGCTGCCGGCCAACGCCATGCCGCATACCGTGACCCTCGATCGCGCCGGCAACGTCTGGTACACCGGCAACAAGAACGGCTCCGTCGGCAAGTTCGACCCGAAGACCGAGAAGATCACCGTCTACAAGATGCCGGACCCGGCCGCCAAGGACCCGCACACGGCGATCTTCGACGCCAAGGGCATCCTGTGGTTCACCCTGCAGCAGAGCAACATGATCGGCCGGCTCGACCCGGCGACCGGCGCCATCAAGCTGGTCACCGCGAAGACCCCGCGTTCGAGGCCCTACGGCATCAAGATCGACGCTTCGGGCACGCCGTGGGTCGCCTGCAACGGCAGCAACTGCCTCATCCGGGTCGACCCGGCGACCATGGCATTGACGGAGATCAAGCTGCCGATCCCCGAGACCAAGGTGCGGCGCCTCGATATCGCCGCGGACGGCATGATCTGGTACGTGAACTCGTCGCAGGGACGCCTCGGCCGCTATAACCCGAAGTCGGGCGAGATCAAGGAATGGCCGTCGCCCAGCGGGCCGCGCTCGCACCCCTACGCCATCGCCGTCATCGATGGCATCGTCTGGTACAACGAATCGGGCCAGCGGCCGGACGCCCTTGTCCGCTTCGACCCGAAGACGGAGAAGTTCCAGAGCTGGCCGATCCCGTCAGGCGGCGTCCACGCCGGCATCATCCGCCACATGCGCAGGACCGCGGACGGCAACCTGCTGATCCACCAGAGCAGCACCAACCGCATCACCCTGGTGACGATCAAGCGTTCGTCGTAGACGGACCGGGTGGCCACAGAACGAGACGGGGGCGGGCTTGATGGCCCGCCCCTGTTCTTTCGGACCCCTGCCCTCACGGGCGGGACCTGTTATGCTGGCGAAAATGCCTACGCATCCGGGGAGGCCGCCATGCTCAAGCTCTACCACCACCACACCTCGGTCTGCGCCGCCAAGACGCGCATGGCGCTCGCCGAAAAGGGCCTCGACTTCGAGGGCGAAATCATCCGCCTGCGCGAGCGCGACCAGCACCGGCCGGAATACCTTGCCAGGAATCCGTTCGGCCTCGTACCCATGCTCGACCACGACGGGCGCATCGTGGTCGAATCCAACGTCATCAACGAATACATCGATGACATGTTTCCCGACCCGCCGCTGCGTCCGAAGGACCCCTACAGGCTCGCGCAGATGCGCATCTGGACGCGGATGACCGACGAGAACATCCACGCCGCCGCCGGTGTCGTCACCACCTCCATCGCCTACCGCCACGTGCCGAGCCACGGCAACCAGATCTCCGGCGCGCTGGACCCCTACAAGCAGGCGCGCAAGATCGCCTCCTTCGAGGACGGCATCGACAACCACCATTTCCGTACCGCCATGCGCCGCTACGACATGCTGATGGACCAGATCGACGCGGCGCTGTCGGGCAAGGGGCCGGGCGCGGCGCTGGCCGGCGGCGGGCCGAACTGGCTGATCGGCGACTATTCCCTCGCCGACATCGCCTTCGCGCCCTACATGGAACGCCTCTACTGCTGTGCGCTCGAGTTCCTGTGGGAGGACCGCCCCCGCGTCGCCGACTGGTATGCCCGCCTCAAGGCGCGGCCCGCGTACAAGACCGCCATCCTCGACTGGTTCAAGTGGGACATCTCCTGGACTGACCTGATGCGCAGCGAGGGCGAAAAAGCCCGCGACCAGGTCCGGGCCATGGTACTGGAAATGCGCGACCCCGCGGCCCGCGCCTGGACACCCGCCGCCGCGCGGTAGGGTCACGCCATCCCGCCCCCAAGTGCCGAGTGTCTGGAATTTCCGGCCCGGCAAACCCATCTATTAAGGTACATGACGACCCCAGGCACCCATATGCGCGCCCGCTCCCGCCGGTCCCTGCCGGGCCGGATCGGGGTGCGGCTGGCGCCCGTCCTCCTCGCCCTGGCCGTGGCCCTGCCGGCCGGTTTGGTGCCTGCGCGCGCGGCCGAGGACCAGTCTCCCGCGGCGAAGGAAGAACGCGAGTACCAGTGGTACCAGGAACGCCGGGAACGCCGGGAGGAGCGCCAACAACAGCGGATTCAAAACGATGCCGAGCGCGCCCGTGACAAGGCCCTGCGTCAGGACCGCGAACAGGACTGGCAGCAGCGGCGCAGGTCCCTCGACGTCCCCCGTCCCCTCGGTAACGACGCGGCCAAGGAACTCCTGAATCCGCCGCGTTAGGGCGCAATTTGCCGCTTTACTTTTGCCCCGTTCGGCGCAGAAATTCCGTCAGCGGGGAATCCCTCCCTCGCATTCAATGGAGTTCCAACATGAACAAGATCGTTTCGGCGGCTGTCGCCCTCGCCGTTGCCGGCGCGTTCGGCCTCGGCACCCTCGCCACCAGCCCGGTCCTGGCCCAGGACCAGCCGATGACAAAGGAAATGAAGGACGGCAAGAAGGCGGGCAAGAAGGCCGGCAAGGCTGCGGCGAACAAAGGTGTGATGGCCCTGCAGGACGCGCTCAACAAGAACGGCGCCTCCCTCAAGGTCGACGGCCGCATGGGCAAAAACACCCGCGCCGCCCTCAAGGACTTCCAGTCCAAGAACGGCCTCAAGGCGACCGGCAAGCTCGACAAGGCGAGCCGCGCCAAGCTCGGCATGTAGTATCCGGCACCTGAAACACCAAAACGGGCGGCATCCCGGGAGGGTGCCGCCCGTTTCGTTTCCTGCCGGACCGCTCCGGGTTGCCCGGGAGAAAACGGGGCGTCTGCTGGTCGCATCAACCATTTCGCCGTCCTGTCATAAATGTGACGCGGTGCGTTCGGTATAGGTGGCGGTGCTCTTTTCCTCCCACCCACTTGCGGAACGATAGCCCCATGAAACCTCACGTCACCTCCGCCGCGCTCGCGGCGTTGCTCGTCGCGGCCGGCACCGGCGCCGCCCGGGCCGAAGCCGTATTCAACCGCATCGCCTCCTGGTCGGTCGCCGACAACCTGCCGCAGGGAGCCAAAGCCAGGCAGGAGACCTCGGCCGAGATCATCTCCGCCACAGAGGACGGCATGATGCTGGTCTACACCGACAGCCCGCTCGGCGTCCTCGGCTTCGTCGACATCAGGGACCCCCGCAAGCCCAGGGCCGCCGGCGTCATCAAGCTCGGGGGCGAGCCGACCTCGGTGAAGGTCGTCGGCGGCAAGGCCCTGGTCGGCGTCAACACGTCGAAAAGCTACAAGGAGCCGGGCGGCCATCTCGCCATGGTCGACATCAAGAGCCGCAAGGTCGAGGTCCGATGCGACCTCGGCGGGCAACCCGATTCGGTCGCGGCCAGCCCCGACAAGTCGATCCTTGCCGTCGCCATCGAGAACGAGCGCGACGAGGACCTGAACAAGGGCGCCCTGCCGCAGCTCCCGGCCGGCACCGTCGCTATATTCAGTCTGGGCGCGGGCGGCGCCGTCGACTGCGGCTCGATGAAGAAGGTGGACCTTGCGGGCCTCGCTGCCATCGCGCCGGAGGACCCGGAACCCGAGTTCGTCGACATCAACGCCAACAACGAGATCGTCGTCACCCTGCAGGAGAACAACCATATCGCCGTCATCGACGGCAAGTCCGGCAAGGTGACGGGCCATTTCTCCGCCGGCAGCGTGGACCTCGCCAACGTCGACACCGGGGAGGAAGGCGCGCTCACCTTCAACGGCGCGCTCAAGGGCGTCGCGCGGGAGCCCGACGCGGTGAAATGGCTCGACAACGATCATTTCGTCACCGCCAACGAGGGCGACTACAAGGGCGGCTCGCGCGGCTTCACGGTGTTCGACAAGACCGGCAAGGTCGCCTACGACTCCGGGCTCTCCCTCGAATACGCCATCGCCACCATCGGCCACTACCCGGAGAAACGCTCGGGCAACAAGGGCGTCGAGCCCGAGGGCCTCGAGGTCGCCACCTTCGGCGGCACCCAGTACCTGTTCGTCCTCGCCGAGCGGTCCTCGGTGGTCAGCGTCTACAAGGTCGCGGGCAACCAGCCGGAGCTCGTCCAGATGCTGCCGTCAGGGATCGCCCCGGAAGGCGCCGTAGCCATTCCCGCGCGCAACCTCCTCGTCACCGCCAACGAGGCCGACCTGATCAAGGACGGCGGCGTGCGCGCCCACGTCATGATCTACGAGCTGGCGGAAGGCAAGGCGGCCTACCCGCAGCTCGTGTCGGGCATGACCGGCAAGGGCGTTCCGATCGGCTGGGGTGCCCTGTCGGGGCTTGCCGCTGACGCTGAAAAGGCGAGCATCCTCTACGCCGTGAACGATTCGTTCTACGCCATGCAGCCGACCATCTTCACCATCGATGCCAACCAGAGCCCGGCGAAAATCACCCGTGCCCTGCCCGTCACCCGGCACGGCCAGCCGGCCCAGAAGCTCGACCTCGAGGGCATCGCGCTCGACGGCAAGGGCGGCTTCTGGCTTGCCTCCGAGGGCCGGACCGACCGCGCCATCCCCCACGCCATCTACAACGTCAACGCCTGGGGCGAGATCAAGAAGGAGATCGGCTTGCCGCCCGAGCTCTCCTCCCAGGAGATCCGCTTCGGCTTCGAGGGCATCACAACTGTGGGCAGCGGCGACGCGCAGGTCCTGTGGATGGCGGTGCAGCGCGAATGGCGCGACGACAGGAAGGGTTTCGTCAAGCTGGTCAGCTACACGCCCAAAACGAAGAAATGGGGCGCGGTGCTGTATCCGCTCGAGAAGCCGTCCAGGGGCTGGATGGGCCTCTCCGAGATCACGGCCTGGGGCGATCACGTCTATATCCTCGAGCGCGACAACCAGATCGGCGCTGCGGCCAAGGTCAAGCGGCTCTACCGCGTGGCGCTCTCCGACATGAAGCCCGCGCCCCTCGGCGGAAACCTCCCGGTCGTCTGGAAGGAGCTGGTGCGGGACTTTATCCCCGACCTCAAGACGCTGAACGGCTACGTGGTCGACAAGATCGAGGGCTTCACCATCGACGCCGCCGGCAACGGCTATGCCGTCACCGACAACGACGGCGTGGACGACTCCTCGGGCGAGACGCTGTTCTTCGCCATCGGCAAGATGAACGGCAAGCCGACCAACTAGCGAACCTGCACCCCCGCGTAAACGAGCGCCGGCGGCTCACGGGCCGCCGGCGTTTTTCTTTGCGCTTCCCGAAAAGCTGCGGGTTTGGGAGATAACCTCACGAAATGCTACTTTTGTGATATTTTTTCGGGATAGAGTTCAGATCTCGTCAAAAATCGGCAGAAGACCGTGGGACTGGCTATCCACCACTTTAGCGACGAGGTGATGAGAGTAGTTTCGGTATAGGAGGGAAAAATGGGGAAATATATTGTCACGGATTTAACTAGGTTCTCCAATCCCAATATCGTATGCACGGCAGTGATCGATATGGCAACAGGTGAATGCCTGAGGCCGATGCCTTATCTCGATAGCAAGTTGGTCGCGAAGCTCAATATGCATCCAGGCGCAACCTTGGAAGGTGAAATTACGTTAGTGGAGAAGGCTGACAATCCACATATCGAGGACGCATCTTATAAAAATTTGAAGTATCTGGGCCCTGCATCGGGAAAGGATTTTAAGGCAACTTTGGAGCGAACACTATCGCCTTCGATTGCATCTGGTTTCGGTGTCCCCTTTAAGGCAGGACAAAAACATATACCAGTTGGGCAGCGAACAAACTGTTCGATTGTCACAGTTAAGGTTTCGCCTTTGGCTCTACGCATTCATGAGGACCAGTATAAGCCTGGAAAAATCAAAGCTTCGTTCACTGATGAAGCAGGGAACAGTTATCGCTATTTATCGATCACCGATAGAGGGTTTTTTGACTTTGCAAAAAAACATCACGACGATGGGAAGCTTAGCGAAGTGCAAAAATTCATTACGGCACAAGAAGAAGTCTACTTAAGGGTTGGGGTCAGTAGGCGTTGGAAAATCGGTGACCGAGACGGATAGGCGAGTAGAAAGTTCAGCGATATTATTTTTAGGCTCGGATTCGTATAGGTCCCTTGTGGGATTCTAAGCTGGCCTGATTTGGCCAGGCGAAACTTTAATGTGACGCTGCATCATGACTTATTGGGTGCAACTGACCTACGACAATACCTAGTGCGATGCCATGCTTTGCAGCGAATTCCACCACTTCACCCTCCTCGTAGGTGAAGCGCGTAATGAAACGTGTCAGGCCGTCTAACGGAATGAGGAAGTAAGAAGCCCAATCGTCAGCTTCTGCGTCAAGCTCAGCCGTCGCATTCGATATCCCATTACCGTCTAAATAGATCGTTTTGCGGCTGTGCAGAATTAGGTGGGCGCACTCGTGGAAGACGACCGGCAACTGCCCGCCGTTATCAAGCAGGTCATCGCAGCCGTGAAAGCGGGAGAACTCAACGACAAGATCGACGCCAGGGTCAAGGAGCGCCAAAAGTCCAAAAGCAAATGACCCAGACGCAGAAAATGCCGTTTAAACCGCCAGTTTTAGGCCAGAAAAAGTGGCTGGGGCGGCAGGATTCGAACCTGCGATGACGGGATCAAAGCCCGCTGCCTTACCGCTTGGCTACGCCCCAACACGCGCTGCCGGTCGCCGCGTCAAAGGCGATCGGCCTGAAGGCGCGGCACCTTACGCCCAATATTCCGCGCCGCGCAATACCGGCCCGCTTGCGGGAAATCAGCCGCGCGCGGCGAATCCCCCAGCCCAGGCCCACCATTCCGGATGGCCGCGGGCGACGATGCGCCGCGCCGCTTCGGCGGCGCCCGGATCATCGAACAGGCCGAAGCAGGTTGCGCCGGAGCCGGTCATGCGGGCAAGACGGCAGCCCTCGGCGGCGGCGAGGGCGGCAAGCACCTCGCCGATCGCCGGAACGAGGGATTGCGCCGCCGCCGTCAGGTCGTTGCGCGCGGGCGCGAGCGCAGCCGCCAGAGCCGCCGCCGTGGCGAAGACCACAGGAGGAATCCGCACGTCACGCGCCCCTTCGGGAATCGCAGCGGACGCGGCATCGAACGCGGCGAAGACGGCGGCGGTCGCCACCGCCACGCCCGGATTGACCAGCAGGAGCCCCGCGTGGGGAAGCGCTGGCGCCGGCGTCACGACTTCGCCAATGCCAGTGACGAGGCTCGGCCGCGACGCGAGGCACACCGGCACGTCGGCACCGAGGGAGAGCGCGATTTCGTCCAGGCGCGGGGCGGCGTCCACGCCCCAGAGTTCGGTCAGCGCCCGCAGCGTCGCCGCCGCGTCGGCGGAGCCGCCGCCGAGGCCGGCGGCGACGGGGATGTTCTTGGTCAGGTGCAGGCGGGCGCCGGCCTTCGTGCCGGTGGCGGCGGCAAGGGCGCGGGCGGCGCGGAGCACGAGGTTGTCCTCCCCCGCCGTCGCGATCGCGTCGACGAATGGACCGTCGATGGTGAGCGTGATCTCCCCCGACGGCGCCGGCGATGCGATGACGCGATCGGCAAGGCCGGCGAAGGCGATCAGCGAGTCGAGCGTGTGATAGCCGCCGCGCGTCGCGCTGGACGGCGTGCCGTCCCGCGGCGCGCCGACATTCCGGGAAACGGCGGCTTCGCTGCTGGCCCGGCGGCCGGTGACGTGCAGATAGAGGTTGAGCTTGGCCGGCGCGGCGACGCGGACGGCGTCGTTCACCCGCCGCCCCGCGCCCGTTCGGCGCCGCCGGCCTCGCGCTTGGCCGCCGTTTCGGGCAGCCCGTCGGCCAGCTTCTTCTCGATCGCCGGCACATCGTCCGGTTCGGGCTCCAGCGACAGCGCGCGTTCCCACTGGAAACGCGCCTCGTAGTGGCGCCCGACGCGCCAGTAGGCGTCACCCAGGTGGTCGTTGATGGTCGGGTCCTGGGACGACAGTTCCACCGCGCGTTCGAGGTAGATCACCGCCCGGTCGAAGGCCTTGAGCTGGTAATGGGCCCAGCCCAGGCTGTCGATGATGTAGCCGTCGTTGGGGCGGAGCCGCACCGCCTTCTCCAGCATGCCGAGCGCGCGGTCGAGATTGCGGCCCTTCTCCACCCAGGAATAGCCGAGGTAGTTGAGGACGAAGGGCTGCTCCGGCTCGAACTCCAGCGCGCGGAGGAAATCCGCCTCGGCGCGGTCCCACTGCCTGGCGCGCTCGAGCGCGATGCCGCGCGAATAGAGGAGCGACCAGTGCTGCTCCCCGGGCGTGCCGATGCGGGTGAGCGCGGCGTCGTAGGCGTCCACCGCCTCGCCGTAGCGCTTCTTGAAGCGCAGCAGGTCGCCGAGCACGACCATGGCGTCGGAGCGCCTCGGCGCCTCACGCCCCATGTCGCGCAGCCGGGCGTAGGCGACCTCGCTCTTGCCGATGCGGTCGAGGAGCTGCGCCGCGCGCAGGCGCGCCGACCAGCCCAGCGGCGACTTCGGGCCGACCTTGTCGTAGGCGGCGATGGCGTCCTCGTCGCGCTCGGCCCCGGCGAGGATGTCGCCGCGCAGCAGCCGCGCCTCGTCGAAATCGGGCCGCAGCTTGATCGCCATCTGCAGCACGATCATGCCGATCTCGGCGACGTTTTCCTGGTTGAGCAAGGTGGCGAGGTTGAACAGCGCCTCCGCCGCGCCATGGGCGGCGCTGTTGACCTCCTTCGTCGGCGGGCGGCCGGCCTCGAGACGCGCCAGCGCCGCCTCGACCATCACCGCGTTCGACCGCCGCGCGAGGAAACGGATGTAGATGTCGCGGGCCTTGGCCACCTGGCCCTGGCGCTCGAGGAAGGCGCCGGCGAGCTCGACGAACCGGGCATAGCCGGAAAAGTCGTTGGCGCTGAGCTTGTCGTAATGGTCGGCGGCGCGCGCCGTGTCGCCGGCAAGGTCGAGCATCAGCGCCGCATGGTAGTCGTGGAACGGCGCCCCGCCCCGGAGCTTGCCGAGCGGCGCCAGCGCGACCAGCGCGGTTTCGACGTCGCCGCGGGCGAACTTGGTCCACGACAGGGTGAGCGGCACGAAATAGCTGCCGAGCCCGCGCGCCGGGATCGCGGCGAGACGATCCTCCGCCGTCTCGGGCCGGTGCCGGGCCAGCTCCATCACCGCCAGCGCCAGGCCGGCGATGACGCTGTCGGGCTCGTGCTCGAGGTAGCGCCCGGCGATCTCGGCGGCGGCCTCGATGCGGCCGGCGGCAAGCATCTGGTGCATGGTCTCGCGCATCAGGGCCGGATCGTCGGGCGTCTGGGCCAGGGTGCGGGCGTAGAGCTCGGCCGCGAGGTCGTTGTTGAAGCTGCGTTCGGCGTGGCGTGCGGCGAGGAAATCGCCGTAGGGCGAGGTCCTCGTGGCACCGGCGGCGACCCGGTCCGTGGCCCCGGGCAGCGTCGGTCCGGTGTCCGGCCCCTCGGCCCGGAGCGCCCCGCCACAGGCGCCGGTGAAGGCAAGCACGAAAACGACACCGAGGCGGCGGACGCGGGAACGGGCAAGGGCGGAAAGAACGAGGCGGAACGTCATCGGCCGGGCAAGTCCTGGATGCGAAAGGGCAGCATTATAGCACGTCAAGTGGCTCTACATGTTGGGATAGTTGGGCCCGCCACCGCCTTCCGGTGGCACCCAGGTGATATTTTGGGTCGGATCCTTGATGTCGCAAGTCTTGCAGTGGACGCAATTCTGCGCGTTGATCACCAGTTTCGGCCCATTGGACTCGACGATTTCGTACACAGCCGCCGGGCAGTAGCGCGTCTCCGGCGCCCCGTAGACGGCGTGGTTGACGTCGATCGCGCGCGTTGGATCGGCGAGCTTGAGGTGGCAGGGCTGGTTTTCCCCGTGGTTGGTGTTGGACACGAACACCGATGACAGGCGGTCGAAGGTGAGCTTGCCGTCCGGTTTCGGGTAGTCGATGGGCCGTGAACGCGCCATTGGTGTGAGCGTTTCGTGATCTTTGCGGTGGCCCAGGGTCCACGGCGCCCGCCCGCGCAGAACGTAGGTGTCGATCGCCGCGTACGCGAGCCCGGGCAGCAGCCCGAGGTGGAAGCCCGGGCGGATGTTGCGCACGGCGCGCAGCTCCTTCATCAGCCAGGTCGCGTCGAGGCGCGAGCGGTAGTCGCGGGCCTCGCGGGCCTCGCGGGCCTCGCGGGAACCCGCCGCCGGGGATGGGGTGGACTCGTTCGACCCCGCGGGCTGATGGGACGCGGCGGCCGCGGGCGAGGACGTGGTCGTTGGGGCTACGGCCGGAGCCAAAGCCGCGCCGGCGGTGAGCAGGTCGAAGACGCTCTCGGCCGCGACCATGCCCGACTTCATGGCGTTGTGGATGCCCTTGATGCGCGGCACGTTCATGAATCCCGCGCCGCAGCCGATCAGCGCGCCGCCGGGAAAACTCAGCTTCGGCACCGACTGGTAGCCGCCCTCGGTCAGCGCGCGTGAGCCGTAAGAAATGCGCCGGCCGCCCTCGAACACGCCGCGGATGGCGGGATGGGTCTTGAAGCGCTGCATCTCCTCGAACGGCGAGAGATACGGATTGGTGTAGTCGAGGCCGACGACGAAGCCGACGGCGACCTGGTTGTCCTCGAGGTGATAGAGGAAGGAACCGCCGTAGGTGCCGTGGTCGAGCGGCCAGCCGACCGTGTGCATGACCTCGCCGGCGCGGTGGCGGGCGGGCTCCACCTCCCACAGCTCCTTGACGCCGATGCCGTAGGTCTGCGGCTCGCACCCGGCGCCGAGGCCGAAGCGCGCGAACAGCTCCTTGGTCAGCGAGCCGCGGCAGCCCTCGCCGAACAGGGTCTGGCGGGCGCGCAGCTCGACGCCGGGCTGGTGGTTCGGGCCGGGCGTGCCGTCCTTGTTCAATCCGAGGTCGCCGGTCGCCACCCCCGCGACCGCGCCCGCCTCGTCGTAGAGCACCTCGGTGGCGGCGAAGCCGGGAAAGATCTCGACGCCCATCTCCTCCGCCTTCCCGGCGAGCCAGCGCGCGAGGTTGCCGAGCGAAATGATGGTGTTGCCGTCGTTGCGCATCTGCGGCGGCGTCGGCAGCGGGATCGCATGGCGGCGGGTGAGCAGGACGAAGCGGTCCCGCGTCGCCGGCGTGTTCAGCGGCGCGCCGGCCTCCTTCCAGTCGGGCAAAAGCTCGCTCAGCGCCCGCGGGTCGAGCACCGCGCCCGACAGCAGGTGGGCGCCGACCTCGGAGCCCTTCTCGACCACGCAGACGGAAAGCTCCGCCCCCGCCTCGGCCGCGCGCTGTCGGAGGCGGATGGCGGCGGCCAGCCCCGCCGGCCCGGCGCCGACGACGACCACGTCGAATTCCATCGATTCCCGCGACATGGCGGCTCGCCTCTCCCGCTGACGACGAAAGCTGCGCCTGACTTAGCGCAATCGGCGGGCGGGAGCAAATGGGCGGGGGCGGCGGCAAATGGAAGGGAGCCACCGGCGGCTTGCCCAAAAAAGCGTCATTCCCCGCGCAGGCGGGGAATCGTCGTGCTGTCGCAACCTCCCGCACCCCCCTCGTCATCGCCCGGCCCTCGGGACCGCGCGCAGCGCGGCCCAAGGACAAGTTTAACTTCCGGGCGATCCATGGATGCCCCGCATAAAGCGGGGCATGACGTTTCAAAGTTAGCGCGTTGCCGCTGGCCCAAGCGGGCGGGGGCAAATGGCCGCGGACAAATGCAGATGCCGGCCCCGGAACTTGCGGAGCGCCGCCCGTGTTCTCATATGGAGAGAGTTCTCACATGCAGGGAAACAGCAACAGGAGGCCCCCATGGCCGTGCAGCTCAACCATACCATCGTGTGGTCCCGCGACAGCAAGTCCGGCGCCCGTTTCCTCGCCGGGATCCTCGGCCTGCCCGCGCCCCGGAGCTGGGGCCCGTTCGAGATCGTCCTCACCGACAACGGCGTCAGCGTCGATTTCGCCGAGGCCGACGGCGAGATCGCGCCCCAGCATTACGCCTTCCTCGTCAGCGAGACCGACTTCGACGAGATTTTCGGCCGCATCCGCGACCGCGGGCTCGACTACTGGGCCGACCCGGGGCGCAGCCGCAAGGGCGAGATCAACACCCGCGACGGCGGCCGCGGCGTCTATTTCCCGGACCCGAGCGGCCACCTGCTGGAAATCCTGACCCGCCCCTACGGCAGCGCCGGCGGCCAGAGCATGGTGACGGAAGGTTGAAGCGCCTTATGGATTCGTCATCGCCCTCCCCCGATCAAGTCGGGGGAAAGGCGACGACGAGAACGAAGGATAACAAAAACCGTCATGCCCCGCGAAGGCGGGGCATCCATGCGCCGGCGCCACACTTGGATGGCCCGCATGAAGCGGGCCATGACGTTGGAACAAAAAAGCCAGACGTGGAGGGCGAAGCGCATCTAAGGCACTGGCTCGGACTCAGCCCACGGCCTCGTAGCGTTTCACCTGGGCGCGGGCGCCCTGCAGCTTGCGCGCGTGCGACTGGATGGTCTTGTGGTCGTCGCTGTCGCGGTAGCGGTCGATGGCGGCCTGGTCCTCCCACTCCGAATACGAGATGTATTCCCCCGAGCCGTCGATGCACTTGAGCAGGCGTTCCGACACGCAGCCCTTTTGGCGGATCATCAGCGGGCCGCAATCCTTGTTCCACAGGCGCTCGGCCTCGGCGGTCTGGCTCGGATCGACCTTGATGTGGATGAGCCGGAAAATCGACATGGCCTCCCTCCTTTCGGGTGTTTCGGCGGATGCGATGGCGGGCGCGGCACGGCCGCGTCCATGCAATTGTCTATAACTCCAACGAAATTCGCCGCGCCGGGGTTCCGTGACCGCGGGACGGGCCGGAGGCGCGCGCCGCGCCGCGACTACCGCCGGCGGACAGAGCATGGTGTCCTGACCAAAATCGTCATGCCCCAAGAAGGCGGGAAAGCCGTATGCACAACAAAGGACGTCATGCCCCGCTTTATGCGGGGCATCCATGGATCGCCCGGATAAACCGGGCGATGACGAGGAGGGTCGCGGGGCATGACGTTTGAAAATTTGAGCCGCGCACACCGTCCCGCGCCGTTTTGCCGGGGCATGACGGTTGAAAATTTCAGCCGCGCGCCCTGCCGCAAACGTGCCGCAACTACCGCCGGCCGCCCCGGCAGGCGCCGGTCTGCCAGGAACCGCCTTCGAGCCGGCAGATGAA
>WHSO01000072.1 GCA_009380075.1 Alphaproteobacteria bacterium
GGCCTTCGATTTTTCCATGTCCGTGACCACCGCGCGCACGAAATGCACCTTGTCGCTCGTGCCCTGTACCGATTCGACCAGACGCCGGCCCCAGCCGCCAAGCCCAACGATCGCCAATTCCAGCATGCGTTCCTCCCCTCATTTACGGCTTTGCGCCGTGGGGGAAAACTATAGCAGCCGGCTCGCGCGTGGTCTGGCGCCACGCGGTCCGGGGCACGCGACGGCGTGCCCCGGCCGGAGCCCGTTGCTCCGGTGCGGGTGTGCGGTGATGGCGTCCTAGGTCTGCACCACCGAGACGAAACCGAAGATGGCGGCGAATAACGCGGCGACGACGACCAGGGCTTTCCAGCCCGGGCGTGACGGCTTGACGACGATAGACTTGTCGAGAGTGGGACGAATGTCCATGACGACCTCCTGTCCAGTCGGCCATCCGGACTCGCCTGTCGAGCGCCGCCCAAGGGGCGGACCCGTCGCGCCGTAAGCAAATACTCTGGGGATTTTCCCCGACCCTTCCTGGCTTCCGCGGCGCGCGGCGAGCCGGCTGGCTGGTTCGTTGGGCAGGTTCCTGCGAACCTACATAGACCTCCCTAATGGCGTTATGAAAACATGATCACGGATGAGGCTCAACCCTTTCGGACCAGGCAAGTGAATCAAAAAACCAAAGGGCCGACGGGATACCCATCGGCCCTTTGCGAAAATGGTCGGAGCGGCGGGATTTGAACCCACGACCCCTTGACCCCCAGTCAAGTGCGCTACCAGACTGCGCTACGCTCCGTCATGATCCTGGCCTCCGGCGACGTGCTTGCGCCGAAGCGGCGCGCACTGTAGCCCGCATGCCCCGTCCACGCAACGCGAATGGCGGCAACGACCACCGGCGAAACGTCAGACCCGCAGCAGTTTCCGGATCTCGGTCAGCTCGTCGATCACGGCCTCGATCTCCCGCCGCTGCCGGGCATCGAGACCGGCCGCCGATGCGTGATCCGGTGACGTTCCCGTACCGACCGCCGCACGGTCGTCCTCCGCCCTGCCATAGCCGCCGGGTCCGGGGCGCGACTTTCCGCCCGGGTCCGATTCCCGCGCGATATGCCCCTCGCGCATCAGCTTCTGGACCCCCTTGATGGTGTAGCCGTCGCGGTACAGCAACGTCCGGATGGACCGCAGCAGTTCGACGTCCTCGGGCCGGTAGTAGCGGCGTCCGCCACCCCGCTTGAGCGGCTTGACCTGGCTGAACTTCGATTCCCAGAACCTCAGCACATGCTGGGGGACATCGAGATCCCGTGCCACTTCGCTGATGGTCCGGAACGCGGACGCGGATTTTGAGCCCCGGCGACCGGCGGCCCCCTCCGGAGGCGGGCCCGAATGCAGCGATTCCGACATCTAGATTCGACTCCCGGGCCCTGCAGGTGGTGTCACTCCGATCGGTGCCGACGAGTCCGGGCTTGCGGGTTTTGACATGGCATCGTTGATCCGGCCCTTGAGCACGTGCGACGCACGGAATACCAGCACCCGCCGCGGCAGGATGGGGACTTCTTCTCCGGTCTTCGGATTGCGGCCGACCCGGCGGCCCTTGGACCGAACCGAGAAACTCCCGAAGGAAGAAATCTTGACGCTGTCGCCACGCACCAGCGCGTCGCTGATTTCCTTCAGCACGGCCTCGACCAGATCGCCGGATTCATTGCGCGACAGGCCGACTTCCTGGTAGACGGCCTCCCCCAATTGGGCGCGCGTTACGGTTTTGCCAGCCATTCTCCCTCCTCTTATTTTTCAAGAGGGTACCCCTTGGCAAAAAAACCGTCAACATCAAAGGGATGCGGTGATATTTTGAGATTCGGCCCGAATCGGCGGCGCGGCCGGTTCCCGGCCGCCCGGATCTACCAGCGAAGGGCGGCGGCGGCCCAGGTAAACCCGGCCCCCATGGCCTCCATCAGCACCAGATCGCCCTGCTTGATGCGCCCGTCGTCCGCGGCCGTTGCGAGGGCCAGGGGGATCGATGCCGCCGAGGTATTGGCGTGGCGGTCCACGGTGACCACCATCCTTTCCAGCGGCAGCCCCAGTTTCTTCGCCGTCGAATCCAGAATCCGCTTGTTGGCCTGGTGGGGTACCAGCCAGTCCACCTCCTGCACCGACAGACCGTTGGCGTCGAGCGCCTCCTGCAGCACGCTGGAAAGCCGCGTGACGGCATGGCGGAACACTTCCTGTCCCTCCATCTTCACCACGCCGGCGACCTGGTTGAGCGAGGGGCCGCCATTGGCATACAGCAGGTCGTGCTGGCGCCCATCGGAATGCAAGTGTGTCGACAGGACACCGCGGTCGGCGTTGGTTCCCGCCCCTTCCGCCGCCTTGAGCACCACCGCGCCCGCCCCGTCGCCGAACAGGATGCAGGTCGTACGGTCGGTCCAGTCGAGCAGACGGGAGAAGGTTTCCGCACCGATCACCAGCGCGTTCTTCGCCTGCCCGAGGCGGAGGAAATTGTCGGCCATGGCCAGGGCGTAAATGAAGCCCGAACAGGCGGCCTGGACATCGAAGGCGAAGGCGTGGTCGGCGCCAAGGGCGCTCTGGACCTTGGTGGCGGCGGCAGGGAAGGTCTCGTCCGGCGTGGTGGTGCCGAGGACGATGAGGTCGAGGTCGGCCCCCGCGAGACCGGCCCGCTCCAGCGCCTGGCGCGCCGCCCGGGTCGCCATCTGCGACGTCAGCTCGCCGTCGGCGGCGATATGGCGCTCGCGGATGCCGGTACGCGCGGTTATCCATTCATCTGATGTATCAACAATCTTAGATATATCATTATTTGTTATAATTTTTTCTGGAAGGTAGGCCCCATAACCGGCGACCACGGAGCGAAGCGTCATCCCGAAACCGCCGCCTTCTGAAGCGGGGCGGCGAAATCCCCGATGCGCTGGAACTCCTCGGCAATGCGGTTGGAGAACCCGCCCCGGATCATGTCCACCGCAACCCCGATGGCGTTGGCGAAACCGAAGGCATCGGTGCCGCCATGGCTCTTGATGACGATGCCATTGAGGCCGAGCAGCATGGCGCCGTTGTAGCGGCGGGGATCGACGCGCGAGCGGACCTTGCCGATGGCCCCGCGCGACAGGAGGTAGCCGAGACGCGAAAGGATCGTGCTTTCGAACGCGGTCCGCATGAAGCCGGAGTACATTTTCGCGATGCCTTCCGCCGTCTTGAGGGCGATGTTGCCGGTGAATCCATCGGTCACGACGACGTCGACCGCGCCGGCCCAGACCGCATCGCCCTCGACAAAGCCGCGGAATTCGATGGGCAGGGCGAGTTCCCGTAGCAAGGACGCCGCCTGGCGCACGTATTCGTGGCCCTTGAGCTCCTCCTCGCCGACGTTGAGCAAGCCGATGGTCGGTTTCGTCCGGCCCAGCACCGTGCGCGAAAACACCTCACCCATGATGGCGAATTCGACCAGATTTCGCGCGTCGCACTGGATATTGGCGCCGAGATCGAGCATCACGCATTCGGACCGCGAGGTGGGCAGCATGGTGGCGATCGCCGGGCGCGAGATTCCGGTCATCGTCCGGAGCGCGATCTTGGCCAAAGCCATCAACGCCCCGGTATTGCCCGCCGAAACCACGCCCTGCGCGATGTTGTCGCGCACCGCGTCGATGGCCAGTCCCATGCTGGAATCGCGCGCCTTGCGCAACGCCTGGGAGGGCTTGTCCTCACTCGATACCACCACGTCCGTGTGATGGATGCTGGTGCAGCGCGCGAGCTTGGGAAACCGCGCCAGAAGCGGCTTCAGCAGGGCTTCATTGCCGTAGATATGGAAGTGGATGCCCGGATAGCGGCTGCGTGCCATGTTCGCGCCCTTGACCACCACCTCGGGAGCGCCGTCTCCCCCCATACCATCAAGGGCTATCATCAACCGCATGGTCTTCTATCCGTACCGGAGGAAGGAAGGGTCGCTGGCGGCGACAACGTACTCTATACCGTACCGTCGCTGCCCACCACTTCCCTGCCGTCATAGTATCCGCAGGAACCGCAAACATGGTGGGGACGCTTCAACTCGCCGCAATTCGAGCATTCGACGTGCGTCGTCCCTTTCAGCGCGTGATGGGACCGGCGCAGGTTGCGCCTTGATTTGGATGTCTTTTTCTTTGGAACGGCCATGATGCAAATCTCTTGTTCGGGGCATGAGCGCGGGCCCTTTCGGCCACCTCCTGCGCGCAAAGGAGGCACTCTATTACCGAAAATCCCCCGCCACGGCAAGGTGCAAGACGGGCGCTTAACCACGTCCCGGCGGCGCAAAATCCCCGGAATCGGGGACATTCTAGCGGCCCTTGAGTCGGTCCAGAACGGAAAACGGCGAAGTTTCCCCCAGTTCGGTCCGTTCGCCGCCCTCTCCCGGCACGTCAATCGCCACGCCCGGCGCCCTGGGGTAGGGGTCCAGCGCAAGACCGAAATGCTCCGCGACCGCTTCCCCTACGTCGATGCCGTCGTCCGGCAAGGGATCGGGCGGGTCCTCAGTGTCGATATCGAAGTCCTGCGCCGGCTCGATGCGCGTCCGGCCCGCATCGCGGTCATAGGTCACGGAGAACTGTTCTTCGATCATGGCGCGGACCGGTTCCAAGCTGACCACACAGGCCTGGATCGCGTCCGCCTTAAGCGTTGCCGTCATGCGCGCCCGACGCCCCCGTGAGGTGACGTCGATCCTGCCGACGGCCGACAACGCATCGAGCGCCAGCAGGCCGAAGCGCCGGGCCAGCGCCACACGCTCGTCAGGGTTCGCTGTGATGGTGAAGGTTAACGCGTCATCGCCCGAACCCATTTCCGGTTCGATCCGGATGACGCGGGAAAATTCATGTTCGCCGGCGGACGCGCTCATGCTGCGCCTCCCGGTACCGGAGCGAAGACGGCTGTACCGCGCGCCAGATCGATATCCGGTAGACCCTCGAGCGCGCGCATCGAATCCAGGGCATAGCGCGCGAGCACGACGGCTCCCGGTGCGTCATCGGCGGAAGCAAGTACATTGCGCGCGAGGGCCCGCGCCAGTACCGGCTCGCCTCCGGCAAGCCCGTCGTCATAGGCGCGAATGCGCCCGTAAAAGGCCTCCGCCATCGTCTTGACCCGGCGGCCAACACCCAGATCCCCCACGCCCATCTCCCGCAGGCTGCGGTCCATGTCGGCGAACATGGCATCGAACAGGGCCTGGCCCAAGGCGCCGTTGCCGCCCGCCATGCCCTCTCCCCCCTTCAGCCGGCGCAGGATCAGGTAGACGTGCAGGCAGATCATCTCGAAACGCCCTTCCACCGTATCGGGCACGCGAAGATTACGATAGAACGACGGTTCCCGCGCGCGGGCAACCACCGTGCCGTAGAGCGCCTCGGCTGGTTCGGTCGGGGATGTGCGGGTAAACAGCCTAGTCAGGAACATCGTTCCGTATCTCTTTTCGGACGGGCGGCCGGGTTGACACGCGGAAGGGGCGGATGCGATGTTTCGGCCACCAGCGACCCCAACATGGATACCGGGCCCCGCGCCGTCAAGCGCCCGGCGCCGCAGAAACGAATGAAGCCCAGAATTTTCACCAGGTTCCGTTTCGCCATCATCGCCTCGGCTTTGGCCCTCGGCGCGGGTGCCTGTGCACCGGAAATTCATTTTCGTGGCAATACGCCGGAGGCCGATCGCCTCGACCTGATCAAGCCGGGGGCCCAGACCCGGGAACAGGTTGTGCGCCTCCTCGGTTCACCGACCATGGTCGCCACCTTCGACAAGGACACCATCCTTTACCTCGGCCAGAAGACCCGCACCGTCACCTTCCGCGAGCCCGAGGTCCTGGAACGCACCATCGTCGCCATCGGCTTCGGAACGGACGGACGCGTCGCATCGGTGGAGAAGTACAGCCTGGCCGACGGCAAGGCGGTCCAGCTCGTCAGCCGCACGACGCCGACGCCGGGCCGTCAGTTCTCCATCATGCAGCAACTGATCGGAAACTTCGGCCGGTTCGAAGACAACAAGGAACCGAGCCTCTAGCATTCGGTGCCGCTCACGAGAGAAAAAAGCCCCGTGGTCACCCGCGGGGCTTCGTCTTTCACGACGGCTGCTCAGTGCGTGCCCTTGGCGATCAGCGCCAGCAGCAGAATAGCGACGATATTGATGATCTTGATCATCGGGTTGATCGCAGGGCCCGCGGTATCCTTGTACGGGTCGCCCACCGTGTCACCGGTGACCGCGGCCTTGTGCGCTTCAGACCCCTTGCCGCCGTGGTGGCCATCCTCGATATATTTCTTCGCGTTGTCCCAGGCGCCGCCGCCCGAGGTCATCGAGATGGCGACGAACAGGCCGGTCACGATAGCGCCGAGCAGCATCGCGCCGAGCGCGGTGAACGCCGCCGCCTGGCCGGCAATCAGATTGATGACGAAATAGAGCACCACCGGCGCGAGCACCGGCAACAGTGACGGGACGATCATTTCCTTGATCGCGGCCTTGGTCAGCAGGTCCACGGCGCGGCCGTATTCCGGCTTGCCGGTGCCTTCCATGATGCCGGGAATTTCCTTGAACTGACGCCGCACCTCGATCACCACGGCGCCCGCGGCACGACCGACGGCCATCATGCCCAGCGATCCGAAGAGGAAGGGCAGCATGCCACCGAAGATGAGGCCGACCACCACGTACGGGTCCTTCAGGCTGAAGGTCACCTGCAGATTGGGGAAGTAGTGGCTGAGGTCCTCCACATACGCCGCGAACAGTACGAGGGCCGCAAGACCGGCGGAGCCGATGGCATACCCCTTGGTCACCGCCTTGGTGGTATTGCCGACGGCGTCGAGCGCATCGGTCGTCTTGCGCACGTCGGGTGGCAGGTCGGCCATTTCGGCGATGCCGCCGGCGTTGTCGGTGACCGGCCCATAGGCGTCGAGCGCAACCACCATGCCGGCCAGCGCCAGCATCGCCGTCACCGCGATGGCAATGCCGAACAATCCGGCCGCGAGGTATCCCAGGATGATGCCGCCGCAGATCACCAGGGCCGGAAGCGCGCAGGCTTCCATGGACACCGCAAGGCCCTGGATGATGTTGGTGCCGTGGCCGGTGGTAGAGGCCTGGGCGACGGACAAGACGGGGCGGTGATTCGTCCCGGTGTAGTACTCGGTGATCCAGACCAGGAGCCCGGTGACGCCGAGGCCGATGATCGCGGACCACAGCAGGCTCAGGCCGGTGAAGGTCTTGGTGCCGATGGTGAAGGCCGCGTCGAAGCCGATGAACCTCCAGATCACGACGCCGATCAGCACGGCCGAAACCACGGCCGAGACGATGAAGCCCTTGTAGAGTGCGCCCATGATGTTGTTTGACGCGCCGAGACGAACAAAAAAGGTTCCGACGATCGATCCGACGATGCAGACGGCTCCGATCAGGAGCGGCAGCATCATCAGGGACGCCTGCGCCGCACCGGTGAAGAAAATGGCCGCCAGCAGCATGGTGGCGACGATGGTCACCGCGTAGGTTTCGAACAGGTCGGCGGCCATGCCGGCGCAGTCGCCGACGTTGTCGCCGACGTTGTCGGCGATGACGGCGGGGTTGCGCGGGTCATCCTCCGGGATGCCGGCCTCGATCTTGCCGACGAGGTCGGCGCCAACATCGGCGCCCTTGGTGAAGATGCCACCGCCGAGGCGCGCGAAGATCGAGATCAACGACGCGCCGAACGACAGGGCGATCAGCGCCTCGAGCACGCCACGAAGCGGCACGCCGCTGGTCTGAAGGAAGAAGTAATACCCGCCCACGCCGAGAAGACCGAGGCCGACCACGAGCATGCCGGTCACCGCCCCCGCCTTGAAGGCGATTCCGAGGGCCGCCGCGATGCCCTGACGCGCCGCCTGGGCGGTGCGGACATTGGCGCGCACGGAGATGTTCATGCCGATGTAGCCGGCGAGACCCGACAGCACGGCGCCGATGGCGTATCCGACGGCGACGTGCCGGCCAAGCTGCCACCACAACAGGGCACCGACGACGATGCCGACCAGACCGATGGTCCGGTACTGGCGATTGAGATAAGCGCTCGCCCCTTCCTGGACCGCTCCGGCGATTTCCCGCATCCGCTCGGATCCGGCATCGGCGCCAAGCACCGCGCGGGAGGCATAGATTCCGTAAAGAATCGCGAGCAGGCCTCCGCCGAACACCACCCAGTTAGCGCTAGTCATAAGGTATTTCCCCCAATAGATACGGTTCGCGACGAGTCTGAAGATCGGGCCGCCCCAACACCCCCTCAACCTGCGTCACGGGCGGGGTAAGGCGCACAAAAAGTGGGCGGAAGATGCCAGAAGTCCGGTCCCCGCGCAACCCACCACTTCCGCCGGAAACCGGCTGAATTCCAGCCCGACGGCTAACCCCGGACGGTCCGCGGCGGCCGGGAAAGCGCCAGCCAGATCGCCGCCGCGAGGGCCACGGTCACTCCGGGAATAGCGCCCAGGTTGACCGCCTGCCAACCGAACGACTGGTATGCCGCCCCCGACGACAGCGACGCCAGCGCGACGAAACTGAACACGAGGAAATCGTTGAGGCCCTGCATCTTGGCCTGCTCGGGCCGGGTAATGACCGACGTCAGCAACGTCGTGCCGCCGACGAACATGAAATTCCAGCCAAGGCCGAGCGCCACAAGGGCGGCGGTGAAATGCAGCACCCCGGTACCCTGCAGATTGATGACGACGCAGGCAAGGATGAACAGCGCGCCGCAGGCGATGACCGGCAAGACCCCCACCCGCTTGATGATGGTGCCGGTGAAAAAGGAGGGCGCGAACATGGCCGGTACATGCCACTGGATGATGATAGCGGCATCCCCGAATTGCAGGTTGTGCCCGACCACGGCAAGAGGCGTCGCGGTCATCACCAGGGTCATGGCGCTGTAACCCGCGACAGCGGCGAGGATCGCGACGGCGGCGGCGGGCTGGCGCAGGACCTCCCCGATCGGCCGGCCCTGATCCCTGCGCTCCGCAGCCGTCAGGCGCGGGATGTCGATGAAGAACAGCAGCACGATCGTCAGCACCTGAAGCGCGGCAATGGCGGCGAAGGAACCGGCGAAGGTGGCCGCGGGAATCAGGTCGGCGGTAAAGCGCGCGAGGTTGGGCCCGGTAAAGGCGGCAATGACTCCACCCGCCAGCACCAGGGAGATGGCGCGCGAGCGGCTTTCCTCATCGGCGCAATCGGCTGCGGCGAAGCGGTAATAGATCGCAAATCCCGCCAGTACACCGATCAGCGACGAACCGACGCAAAACAGGATGAAGTCGCCGGCAACAAGCGCGGCGACACTGATGACACCACCCACGCCCCCGACCAGCGACCCGACGATGAAACCGTTGCGACGCCCGAAACGGCGCATGACATAGGACGCGGGGACCGTCGTCACCATGGTGGCAACGAACTGGAGCGACAGCGGCAGCGTCGCCAGCGACGGGACCGGGGCACAGATTGCGCCGGCCAACGCCGTCACGGTGATCACCATCGAGGTCCCCGTCATGAACAGGGCCTGACAGAAGGCGAGAAGAAGAACGTTGCGGCGAACGGCTCCGGTCATGGCCGCACCTTAGTGCCTTTCTTCGAAACCGGCGCGCGAATTTTGCGAAACGCGTTCAGGCGACGCGCCTGGTTCCTGCACCCGTTGCGGCCGCGATGGCAAGGCTCCCATGGGCACGTCACGCGAACACACCGTCTCGGCCCGGCTCCCGGCAAACCCGGGGTCGGGACGTTTCACGGCGCAACGCGATCACAATGTCGGAAAGAGAGGGGAGGAAGGGTAAGTCGGAAACGCGACAACGGCGGGAGGGTCAGGCGGCGCACTCGGCCTGGCAGAGCTGGAGAATTTCGAAGGTTTCGACTGCATCGGAATCGCAGTTCTGAATCTGGCTCGGGTCACACCAGGCGCTGTAGCGCATGAGTTGCCATCGATCGGGATCAAGACCCGTGAGATGGAAACAGAGACCCCTGGTCTCGAGCGCGACGCGATGCCGCTCGTTTTCCCGCTCGGTAAGCCGGCCCAGGTTTTCCTCGGCAGCAATGGTGTCCAGTTCCTTGACCGCGATCCTGGGCGCATGCGCTGCCCCCATATTACCGCCGTAGGCGAGCACGTTCCAAAGGCGGACACGCGGCCGGCCGAAGGTCTCCACCAGGTCGCGGAACAGGCTGCCGGTCAGGAAAGCCCGTGCCGCGTCATCGCATTGCCAGACGTAGAAGGGCGCGTACACCGCCTGCACCTCGTTGAACAGGTAGGCCTTGTGCAGCAGGCCGTCCATGCCGTCGAACAACGGCTTGCGCTGAATGACGCGCTCGCGAACCTTGTGAAGATCATAATCGCCGGCAAGACGGATAGTGTACTGCATGGCGATCATGATTTTTCCCCGGGGTCAAAAAAGTGCATGAGACCAGTTAACGGATGCCCCGGGAAGTGACAATTGCATTAACCGAATACGTGCCATGCGGCGCCCTGCGCGGCCGCGGCGGAAACGGCTAGATTCCCTACTGTTTCGCCGATTCCCGGCACTTCGGCCGGTTGACCCCCGGTCCCGGTTGCGGCATGGTTAACACGCCTGCGGCGTTCCTGTCGGACGTCGTGGGAGGAGCATACCAAAGAGAATCCAGCGCCGGTAAATTTTTCCCCCGGGTTGTATGGTGGCATAATAGTTCGACAGGCCGCCAAAACAAGTGAGGGCCGGCAAGAGGAATACGAAGATACCCGGAGGCACGAAGAACCATGAGCACGTCGGAACCCGTGGCGCAAAGCGCGGAATATGTGGATTTCTGGAACGAAATCCTTGCTCCCAAGTTCATCAGGTTCAAGCACATCCTCGTCGACGGCCTCACCCACCACAGCGAGGCGATCTTCCCGTCGCTGCCGGTCCGGGAAGGCGACAAGGTGCTCGACGTCGGCTGCGGCTTCGGCGATACGGCCATCAAGCTCGCTGAACGCGTAGGGCCGACCGGCAAGGTGGTCGGACTGGACTGTTGCAGGAGCTTCCTTGACTACGGGCGCAGGGATGCGGAAAGCCGGGGGCTCGGGAATGTCTCCTTCATCGAGGGCGACGCCCTTCTCGAGCATTTCGAACCCGAATACGACTTCGCCTTTGCCCGCTTCGGCACGATGTTCTTCTCGAACCCCGTAGGCGGCCTCAGGAACATGCGGACGGCCCTGAAGCCCGGCGGAATCATGACGCATATCGTCTGGCGCACGTCGGCCGACAATCCCTGGCTCAGCATGGCCAAGGACGTGGTGCTCAAGTTCCTTCCGCCGCCCGGCGAAGACGCCCGCACCTGCGGTCCCGGGCCGTTCTCGATGACGGATCAGCCCATGGTCACCAAGATGATGGAAATCGCGGGCTACGAGGATATCACGTTCAAGCGGGTTGACGCGCCGGTGCTGATCGGACGAACCGTCGAGGACGCCATAGACTTCCAGCTCGCCATCGGACCGGCGGGCGAGGTGTTCCGCGAAGCCGGCGGCGAGGCGGAGGCGAAACGTCCCGAAATCGAAGCGGCGCTGGCAAAGGCGATCAACGCCCAGAAGAGGGAGGCGGATGGCATCATCATGGATTCGTCATCCTGGGTGATCTCGGGACGGAATCCGTCCTGACCGACGGAAGCAGGATCACGCCACGGCTGTTGATCCATTCAGAAATGGCTGAACCCTCGTTTCTCGAGCACGAGACCGAAGGCCGCCGCGTCGCCCACCGTGACCCCCTCGCCCGGCATCATCACGCCGATTCGGGCCAGGGCTACTCCCGTCGCCTGCCCCGCCCTCTGCAGCGCGGCGCGCGCCGACGGGGGCGCCGTGAACGCCAGCTCGTAGTCGTCGCCGCCGCCGAGGACGGCGGAGAGCAGGTTTCGATCCGCGGTGATCGCGCTCCGCGCCGCCGGCGACAGCGGCACCTCCGCCGCCATCACCTGCGCGGCCAGTCCCGAACAGGCGCAGATATGTCCGAGGTCCGCGATCAGCCCGTCGGAAACGTCGATGCAGGCATGGGCGATCCCGACCAGCGCACGACCGAGCGCGAGGCGCGGGATCGGCACCCGGTAACGGGAGACCAGCACCGCGCGCTGGTCCTCGTCGAGCCCCGCCAGGCCGCCCCTGAGCACACGGAGGCCCAGCGCGGCGTCACCGATCGTGCCGCTGACATAGACGTCGTCGCCGGCCCTGGCCCCGGCGCGGGTCAGCACCCCGCCGTCGGCCAGCCCGAGCGCCGTGAGGGCGAGAGTCAGCGGCCCGTCGGTCGCCACCGTGTCGCCGCCCACCAGCGGTGCCCCAAATTCTTGCGCGTCGTCGGAAAGACCATCGGCAAAGGCCGCAAGCCAGGCCTCGCTCGTGCCCCGGGGCAGCACCGCCGCGAGCAGCACGGCGCGCGGCGTCGCGCCCATGGCGGCGAGGTCCGACAGGTTGACCCGCATCAGCTTGCGGGCGATGTCACCGGGCGGATCATCGGCAAGGAAATGGATGCCCGCGACCAGGGCATCGGTGGCGGCGACGAGGCGCGTTCCGGGCGGAAGGTCGAGAACAGCAGCGTCGTCCGTCAGGCCCAGCGCCCCCGGTTCGGCGGCGGCGAGTGGAGCAAAAAAGCGCGCGATCAGGCCGAATTCGTCCATGGCGATCCCTGCGCGGGAGCGTTATCCGCGCGCCCGCGCCATTTCGTCGCCGCGATAGGCCTTGGCGATGGCATCGAGAACGCCGTTGATCAGGCCCGGCTCCGCCCCGTCGAAAAACGCGTGGGCAAGGTTGACGTATTCGTTGATGGCGACCCGGGGCGGCACATCCGGGCGTTCGGTCAGCTCGAACACGCCGGCCTCGAGGATCAGGCGCACCAGGATCTGCAGCCGGTCCACCGTCCAGTCGGTTGTCAGGGCCCCGCCGATCATGCCGTCGAGGCTCGCGCGCCTCTGGGCGACACCGCGCACGATGGCGCCGAACAGGGAGGGATCGGGCGGAGGCAGCCGGGAAGGATGATCGTCGTCGGCGGTGGGCGGCCGCGGGCTGGTGCCGGTGAACTGGGCGATGGCTTCTTCGGCCGTGGCGCCACCGAGCTGCATCTGATAGAGCGCCTGCACCGCCGCGAGGCGCGCCGCCGAGCGGCGATTCATCGCCGTCTCCGCGCCGCTGGTACCTCTGGCGTCGCCGGTCATGATGCCTCAGGTACCGAACGTGCGCCGAAGCGCAATCATGGCGAGGCACGCCTCCACCGCATCCTTGCCCTTGACGCTCTTCTTCCCGCCGGCGCGGACGACGGCCTGGTCCTTGTTGTCGACCGTGAGGATTCCGTAGCCGATGCAGACCTTTTCGCGGATCGCGAGGTCCTGCAACCCACGCGCCGATTCGCCGCAGACGTAATCGTAATGGGACGTCTCCCCACGGATGACGCAGCCGAGCGCGACGTAACCGTCGAAGCGCGGGTTGCCGTCGGGCCCGCACGCTTCCATCGCGAGCCGGATGGCGCCGGGAATCTCGAACGCACCGGGCACGGTGAAGACCTCGTAGCTCGCGCCCGCCGCGTCGAGCGCGTCGGTCGCGCCCTTCACCAGCAGCGCCGAAATCTCCTTATAGAAAGGCGCGTCGATGATCATGATGTGGGGCTTGTCTCGCATCTACCGCAGGCTCCGGAAATCGCATCGCCGCCCGTCCCCGGGCGCGCCGAAGATAGCGCCCTTGGGCGCGGGGGCAAAGAACTAGCTTGGGAAAAGGCCGGGAAGGCTGCTTCAGGCGCCCCGGAGGCGGGCGACATAGCGGGCGATCGGGTCGACCTCGAGATTGAGCCGCGTCCCCACCTGCGCTGCCCCCAGCGTCGTTTGGGCAAGCGTGTGGGGGATGACGTTGACGGCAAAGTCGGAGCCGTCGACCTCGTTAACCGTGAGCGAAACCCCGCCGAGGGCGACGGAGCCCTTCTCCGCGATGAAGCGGGCAAGATTCGCCGGCGCGCGGATGGTGAAGCGGGCGCTGCCCCCATCACCTTCGCCGACCGTTTCACGGCGCACCACTTCCGCGATTCCGTCCACGTGCCCCGAGACCATGTGGCCGCCGAGCTCGTCGCCGACGCGGAGCGCGCGCTCCAGGTTGACCCGCGTGCCTGCTGCCCAGGCGCCGATGGTGGTGCGCTTCAGCGTCTCCGGCGAGGCCTCGACTGCGAACCAGCCCCGGGCACCGTCGCGGCCGGTCTCGATCACCGTCAGGCAGGGACCCGAACAGGCGATGGACGCGCCCAATGGAATCGTGGCGACGTCGTAGCTGCAAACTATTTCGATGCGCGTGTCGGCGCCGGGGGTGACCCGCCGGACCGTTCCGATATCGGTGATGATGCCGGTGAACACGCTTCAGCCCTCGACGCCGGCGTCGGCCGGACGGCCCGTGCGCTCGTAGATCTCGAGCATGTCCGGCGCGCAGGCGAGCGTCCGCCGGCGTACGAAATGCCGCATCTGGTCGAGGCGATCGACACCGAACGCATCGACCGCGGGCAAGCCGTCGCCGCCGATCACGGATGCCGAGCGGAACCACGCGATGCGATCGACAACGCCGGCACGGAAGTACGTCGCCATGAGGTGAGGGCCGCCTTCCACCAGGACGCGGGTGATGCCGCGCGCGGCGAGCGCTTTAAGGGTCGCGACGACCTCGGGCCGTCCGCCGTCGTCGGGCGGAACCTCGATCACCTCGACGCCGCAATCGACGAAGGCGTCGCGCCGATCACGCGGGGGATCCTCGCAGGTGAACAGCCAGGTCGGACGCTTTGCCGCCGTCGCGGCGATGCGTGACGTCAACGGCGTGCTCAGCCGGCTGTCCATCACCACGCGCACCGGCGAGGCCTCCTCCATCCCCGGCAGGCGACAGGTCAGGTCGGGATCGTCGGCGCGGACGGTGCCCGAGCTGGTGATCAGGACATCGTGGCTCGCCCGCAGGGCGTGGCCCCAGGCGCGCGCCATTTCGCCCGTGATCCACTTGCTTTCACCGCCATGGGTGGCGACCCGCCCGTCCATCGTCGTGGCCAGCTTCGCGGTGACGAAGGGACGGCCGTCGAGCACGCGGCGAAAGAATCCGGCGTTGAGCCGTTCCGCGTCGATGCGGGCGACGCCGACACGGACCTCGATTCCCGCCGCGCGCAGCTTTTCGAGCCCTTCGCCGGCAACGCGCGGGTCCGGGTCCTCGGTGGCAGCGACGACGCGCCTGACGCCCGCCCGGATCAACGCGTCCGTGCAGGGGCCCGTCTCGCCAACATGGCTGCAGGGTTCGAGCGAAACATAGGCGGTGCCACCCCTCGCCGCGTCGCCGGCCCGGCACAAGGCTTCGGTCTCGGCATGTGGGCGGCCGCCGGGCTGAGTCCAGCCGCGTCCGGTCACTTCACCGTCGGTGCCGACGATGATGCAGCCCACCGCCGGGTTGGGCCACACGCGGCCAAGCCCCCTGCGCGCCAGGGTCAGCGCCGCGGCCATGAAACGGAGGTCGTCGGCGTCAGTCGGCTTCGCCACTCAACTTGCCCACGAAATCCTCGAAGTCCTTGGCTTCGCGGAAATTGCGGTAGACCGACGCGAACCGCACGTAGGCGACCTGGTCCACGCTGGCGAGCGCCTCCATCACCAGTTCCCCGATATGGGTGGAGGGAATCTCGCTTTCGCCCATGGTCTCCAGCCGGCGCTGGATCGAATTGACGACGCGTTCGACTTTTTCCTCGTCCACGGGCCGCTTGCGCACGGCGATGCGGATCGATCGCGCCAGCTTGTCGCGGTCGAAGACTTCCTTGTGGCCATTGCTCTTGACCACGATGAGCTCGCGGAGATGAACGCGCTCGAAGGTTGTCCAGCGGGATCCGCAGGCCGGGCAGAATCGCCGGCGGCGAATGGCGGCGCCGTCCTCGGTAGGACGCGAATCCTTCACCTGTGTGTCCTCGTGACCGCAGAATGGGCAACGCATGTTCCGGGCCTCTCCTCTTTGCCGGCCGCTGTGGCCCGGCTATTTGTTGTCCATGTAGATGGGGAAGCGTTGGCAGAGCTCGGCCACCCGAGCCCGCACGCCCGCTTCCACCCTGGAATTGTCGTCGGGCGACGCCTTGAGACCGTCGAGCACCTCGCCGATCCAGGCGCCGATGTTGCGCCATTCCGCGGGGCCGAAGCCGCGTGTGGTCCCCGCCGGCGTCCCCAGACGCACGCCGGAGGTGACGAACGGCTTTTCCGGATCGAACGGGATCGCGTTCTTGTTGCAGGTGATGCCGGCGCGCTCGAGGCTGGCTTCCGCCAGTTTTCCGGTAAGGCCCTTCGGACGCAGGTCGACAAGCATGAGGTGCGTGTCGGTGCCGCCCGACACGATGTCGAGGCCCTGATCCATCAGTGCATCGGCGAGCACGCGGGCATTGTCGCGCACCGCCTTGGCATAGGTCCGGAACGCCGGGGTCAGCGCCTCGCCGAAGGCGACCGCCTTGGCAGCGATCACATGCATCAGCGGGCCGCCCTGCGTGCCCGGGAATACGGCAGAGTTGATCTTCTTGCCCAGCGCCTCGTCATTGGCGAGGATCATGCCGCCGCGCGGGCCGCGCAGCGTCTTGTGGGTGGTGGTGGTGACGACCTGCGCCCAGTCCAGCGGGTTCGGATGCACGCCGCCGGCGACGAGGCCGGCGAAATGCGCCATGTCGACCATGAGGACCGCGCCCACCTCGTCGGCGATCTCGCGGAAGCGCTTGAAATCGATGACGCGCGGATAGGCCGAGCCGCCCGCGAGGATGAGCTTCGGCCTGTGCTGGCGCGCCAGGCTTGCGACCTCGTCGAAATCGATCAGCGCGTCCTGCTTGCGCACGCCGTACTGGACGGCGTGGAACCATTTGCCCGACTGGTTGGGCGCGGCGCCATGGGTCAGGTGCCCGCCCGCGGCAAGCGACATCCCCAGGAATGTATCCCCCGGCTGCAGCAGCGCGAAGAACACCTGCTGGTTGGCCTGGGAACCGGAATGGGGCTGCACGTTGGCGTAGGAACAGCCGAACAGCTTCTTTGCACGTTCGATCGCCAGGCTTTCGGCGATATCGACCATGTCGCAGCCGCCGTAATAGCGACGGCCCGGATAGCCTTCCGCGTACTTGTTGGTCAGGACCGACCCCTGCGCCTCCAGCACGGCGCGGGACACGATGTTCTCCGACGCGATCAGCTCGATCTGCCCCTGCTGCCGCGCCAGTTCGCCGGTGATCGAGGCGTAGAGCTCGGGATCGCGCTCGGCCAGCGGTTGACCGAAAAAGGCGTCCTGTTCGGGAGCGGAAGCGGACCGGGATGCGGTGGACATAAGCGGAGAACCTCAGGCTTCGGTGGAAACGGATGGCGACATCTTGGCAACCCGCCGGGCGTGGCGGCCGCCTTCGAACGGGGTATCCAGGAAAACATTCAGACAGTCGCGCGCCACCTCGGGCCCGATCAGCCGGCCGCCCATGCACAGCACGTTGGCATCGTTGTGCTGGCGGGCCAGGCGCGCCGTCATATTGTCGTGCACGAGCGCAGCGCGGATTTCGGGAAAGCGGTTGGCGACGATGGACATGCCTATACCCGACCCGCACATCA
>WHSO01000135.1 GCA_009380075.1 Alphaproteobacteria bacterium
CCCGAAGGCACCGCGGGCATCGCCCGTGCGTTCGTCTCGGGCGGCCTCGGCCAGATCCTGCCGCTCAAGCTCTTTTACTCGGGCCCGATGTTCCGTCACGAACGCCCGCAGAAGGGCCGCCTGCGCCAGTTCCACCAGATCGGCGTCGAGCTTCTCGGAGTGGCGGCGCCGCTCGGCGATGTCGAGACCATTGCGCTCGGCGCCCATATTCTCGACGAACTCGGAATTCTCACGCGGTGCACCCTGGAGCTCAATACCCTCGGCGACACGGAAAGCCGTGCCGCCTACCGCAAGGTGCTGGTGGACTACCTTTCCGGCCATATGGAAAGACTGTCCCGCGACAGCCGCGAGAGGCTCGCGCGCAACCCGTTGCGGATCCTCGATTCCAAGGACGACGGCGACAGGAAGGTCGTCGCGGAGGCCCCGGCCTTCGACGCCTACCTGACCGATGCGGCGCGGGACTTCTTCGCCCGGGTCAGGGAAGGGCTCGACGCGCTCGGCGTCGCCTACGCCCTCAATCCGCGACTGGTGCGGGGACTGGATTACTACTGCCATACCGCGTTCGAGTTCACCACCGACGCGCTGGGTGCCCAGGGCACGGTGCTGGCCGGCGGGCGCTACGACGGTCTGGTCGAGACCATGGGTGGCACGCCGACGCCGGGCGTCGGCTGGGCCGCGGGGATCGAGCGGCTCGCCATGCTGGCCGAAAGCGTGGCGCCGGCGCCGCGCCCCGTCGCCATCATTCCCGTGGGGACGGCGGCGGAGACGGCCGCGCTCGGCCTTGCCCAGGACCTGCGTCGCGCTGGCTTTGCCGTGGACCTCGGCTTTTCGGGCAACCTGTCGCGACGCATGAAGCGTGCGAACCGGCTTCAAGCAGTCGCCGCGGTCATCATCGGCGACGATGAGCTAGCCAAGGGTATCGCCACCTTGCGCGACATGGCGACGGGGGATCAGCAAGCCGTCCCGCTCGGCGAGATCGCCGCCGGTCTCGCCCGTTACCGTTAGCGGCAGGAGGGGGCGATGCCCGCCGACGCCTCTTCACCGCCCGCTTCGCTCGAAGCGCGCATTTTCGTCACCGGCGCCAACCACCGCACCGCCGGGCAAGAACTGCGCGACGCCCTGTTCGTCGATGCCAAGCAGTTGCCGAGCTTTTATGCGCACCTGCATGAGCTCGGCGTCGACGAGGCCATGGTGCTGGCGACCTGCGACCGGGTCATGGTGACAGGCCTCGCGGCGGAGCCCGAGGTCGCCCAGCGCCGTGTCCGCACCGCCCTGGCGGAGGCCGCGGGGATCGCGGATGCGCGCCTCGACAACGCGCTGTTCACGCTCCATGGGGCGGATGCGCTCGATCACCTGTTTGCCATCGCGTCGTCGCTCGAGAGTCAGGTGGTGGGCGAGCCCGAAGTCCTGGGTCAGGTCAAGGATGCCTATCGCCGCGGCGTCGAATTGGGAACCATCGGCGGCGGCCTGGGCCGGGTGCTCGACGCCGCCCTCGCCTGTGCCAAGCGTGCGCGCACCGAAACGGCCATCGGCGAATGCGCCGTGTCCATCGTCTCCGCCGCCGCCCAGGTGGCGCGCGAGGTGCTCGGTCGGTTCGACGGCGCTCGCGCGCTCATCATCGGCGGGGCGGAGATCGGCGTGACACTGATCGAACGGCTGAAAGGCGAGGGTCTCGATCAGATCACCGTCGCCGACCCGCTGGCGCCGCGAGGGGAGGCACTGGCTGCACGCCTCGGCGCCCATCGCCTTGGAATGGCAGACGTTCCGGGCCGGCTTGCCGGTTTCGATATTGTCGTTACGGGGCTCGGCGGCCGGGAGCCGGTCCTGCGCGGGACGGACGTGGATGTCGCCCTCAGGGCGCGCCGCTTCCGGCCGGTCTTCCTTCTCGACGCGGCGGTACCGCCCGACATCGATCGCGCCGTACGCGGCCTTGACGACGCCTATCTGTTCGACCTTCATGATCTCGAACGCATCGCCCTCACGGGGCAGGAGAAACGCAACCAGGCCACGGCCGAGGCGCGTAACATCGTCGAGGACGAGGTGGCGCGCTTCCTTGCCGCGGACAGCGGCCGCCGTGCGGCCCCCGTGGTGGCGGACCTGCGCGCCCATTTCGAGGACGTGCGGGACGCGGTGCTGCGCGAGCAGCCGGGCATCTCCGCCGACGAGGCGACCCGGCTGCTGGTCAACCGGCTGTTGCACGCGCCCTCGCGGGTGCTGCGGGACATCGCCGCGGACAGGGCGCAGGCGGAAAAGGGTGGTGAACCGTCCGCGGAAGCGGGCCTGATCCAGCGATTGTTCGGGCTGGCCCGGCGCGGGACGAAGGATGAGAAGAAATGACCGTGCCCGGAGCGCCCCGCGACCGATCGGTACCGATAGTGGAGACCTTGACGTGAGTGTGGAACAGCGCGGAAGTAGCGGGTCCCTCGACAGCCTTCGCGACAGGCTCGACCAGGTCGTCGCGCGCCACGCGGCGGTCGGTGATCGGCTGGCCACGGGCGCGGGCCTCGCCAGCGACGAACGCCGGAACCTGTCGAAGGAATATTCGGATCTGTCCGGAATCGTCGCGGCCATCCAGGACTGGAAGAAGGCCCGGGCCGAGATCGACGCCCTGGCGGCGATGCTCGACAATCCGTCCGAAGATGCCGAAGTCAAGGCCATGGCCGAGGAGGAGCTCGAGAGCCTGCGCGGACGCCTGCCGGCGCTCGAGACCGCCATCCGCATCGGCCTTCTGCCCAGGGACGAGGCGGACGAGCGCAACGCCATCCTCGAGGTCCGGGCCGGGACCGGCGGGGAGGAGGCGGCCCTGTTCGCGGCGGCCCTGTTCCGCATGTACCAGCGCTATGCCGAGGCGCGCCGCTGGACGTTCGAGGTGATGGAAATTTCCGAATCCGACAAGGGTGGGTACAAGGAAGCGGTCGCCATCATTTCCGGCAGCGGGGTTTTTGCCCGGCTCAAGTTCGAATCCGGCGTCCATCGTGTCCAGCGCGTGCCGGAAACGGAGGCCCAGGGGCGAATCCATACCTCCGCGGCCACGGTCGCCGTACTGCCGGAGGCGGAGGAAGTGGACGTCGATA
>WHSO01000143.1 GCA_009380075.1 Alphaproteobacteria bacterium
AGGGTCGCGCCGCAATATCCCTTGTGAAAGATGAAATGCAGGCTGCGCCGCCCGGGCCGCGGGGCGATCACCGCCCGGTCCAGCGCGTCCAGCCCGATCCGGCGCTCCGCGCCCGCCGCCTCGATGCGGCCGTCGAGCGCGACGGACCGGCCGTAGCTCTCCTCCGTCATCGGCGTCAGCGACGCCGTGCCGGCGTCGAAATCCATGCCGTGGAGGAACAGCGCCGGCGAGGCGAGAAGCTGGCGCGCCTCGACCCCGTCTTCCGCACGGCCGGCCGTATCGGTCATCGCCTTGGCATCCTCTCTCGGTCCCTGTCCGGCCAAACTGCCACAGAGGGCGACTCGCCTCAACCGGCCCGCCCGGCGCGGATTGACGCGGCGTCCCGCCCGTGCTTCGGTTCCCGCACAGGAAAACCGCGAAGAGGAGAAGACGATGGCCGTCGCCCGCCACCCCAGGCCGCCGGAGCTCGAGGACGCCACGCTGGAAGAGATCATGGAGCGCCATGTCGGGCGCTTCAGGGACAAGGTCGCCGACTGGGCGGCGTTCGAGGACGCCAAGATCGAGGGCTACAAGCGCGCCCAGCACCGCTTCATCGGGGCGGGCGGGTCCGGCAAGCACGACGATCCGACGGTGATTCCCGCCCGCGCGCACACGCTGTCGATCATGTATGTCGAGCCCGGCCAGGGCAACGCGCCGCACACCCACGAGGTGGAGGAGACCTTCTTCGTCCTCGACGGCATCCTCGAGGTCTTCGTCGAGGACGAGGACGGAAGGCGGCTGACCGCGCGGCTCGGCAAGTGGGACTGCATCACCTGCCCGCCCGGCGTGATCCACGGTTACGACAACACCAGTCTCCAGCCGGTCTGGTTCCAGGTCATGCTCGGCCGCAGCCGGCCGGATACGATGGGCTATGCCGACGACGCCCTGTTCCAGCGCCGCGACCAGCACCTGAAAAGCGTCTGACCGGAGAGCGTCAGACAGGGTGGTGCTTGCCCACCGGGTGCACGGTGCTGGCCTGCGGGCCTTTCTCGCCTTCGCCCTCGGCCAGCACGAAGCGCACCTCGTCGCCCACGTTCAGCTTCCCGAAGCTGCCCTCGGCCAGGCTGTTGGCGTGGAAATAGATGTCCAGCCCATCGGGCGCGGTGATGAAGCCGTAATCGGGAAACATCCGCGCGATGACACCGTGCGGCGGCGTCTCATGGGCCTTCACGTCGCCGCGCGACTTGGCGGCGTGCTTCTTGATCTGGCGTTCCAGCGCATCGAACGCGTCGCGCATGGCGACGTAGAAATCCTCATGCGCGTGGTTGTCGTTCTGGGTCTGGTTCACCACCAGCTCGGATCCCGGCACCGACAGGTCGAGGCGGAACTGGTAGAGCTTGCCCTTCTTGTGCCGGGACTCCAGGTGCTCGACCACGACGCGACAGGTGACGATCCGTGGAAATATCCGCTCCAGCCGCTCGACGCGCTCTCCGATCCGCTCCTCGGCGCTCACCGGCGCCGGGAAGTCCCGATAGGTCACCTGCAGGTTCACGGTCATCTCGTGTCGTCTCCCTTGGAGTGTCGGCGGTACCCATCTGAGATGGGCAGCCCGGCCCGGCGTCGTCAAGGAGGCGGGGCCGCTCACCCTTCCAGCGGCACCACGTCGCCGGCGCGCGTGCGGCCCTGCCGCCGGTACTGGCCGATGGCCTTCAGCAGCGGCGCATCGGTGACGGCATAGAGCACGGCGTTGCCGTCCCCGGTATTCGCATGGCGGCGCCACAGGTGGTTGGGCACGACGAAGATGTCGTTCTCCGACCACTCCATCCGCACTCCGCCGGCCTCGGTATGGCCGCTGCCCTTCAATACGCAGTAGAGCGTGCTCGCGGTCTGGCGGCTCGGCAGCGTCGTCTCGCCGGGGCGGAGAAGCTGGGCGGTGTAGCCTATGCTGGCGAAGGCCGGCCCGCCGGTCACCGGGTCGGTGAATTCCATGAGGATGCCGTCGTAGGGACAGCCTTCCTCGCCCGCCAGCGCCTCCAGCGCGGCCATGGTCGCCGCGCCGTCGTAATGGAACATCGGCGAGGCGCCCTGGCCGATGCCGTGCCGGTGCTCGGCGAAGCGCGGCACCAGCCCGCCGGTCCCGTAGAGCCGCTTCGAATAGTCCGGGGCGGGGACGGGGCGGTTCGCGGTGGCGGCCGGGTCCTCCTCCTCGATCCAGATGCAGTCGAGATATTCC
>WHSO01000157.1 GCA_009380075.1 Alphaproteobacteria bacterium
GTGGACGCCACCGCCTCGATCGCACCCGCGTCCCTGCGCGCGTAGCCGGACCGGCTCATCATCGGAATCGTGATGACGCCGGTGGAGGCCACGTTCGATACCGCGCTGCCCGAGATCGAACCGAACAGCGCCGACGCAACCACGGCGATCTTCGCCGCCCCGCCGCGCCGCTTGCCCATGCCGGCCATGGCGATGTCGGTGAAGAACTGGCCGCCCCCCGCCTTGAACAGGAGCTGTCCCATCCAGAGAAAGATGACGACGACAGTTGCGCCCACCACGAGAGGCGTGCCGAAAAGCGCGCTCGAATCGAAGGCCAGATAGACCACCATCCAGTCGAGGTCGACCGGCCGGGCGCGGAATTCCCCGGGCACGAAATGGCCGACCATCGCATAGGCGAGGAAGAACGCAACGACGATGAAGAGGGAGTAGCCCGTGGTGCGGCGCAGCCCTTCCATGACGAGAAGCAGGATGACGACGCCGAGCACCACGACTTCCGCCGTGCGGAACGCCAGCTGGACGAGCAGCCGCTGATACTCGACCGAGATCCATAGCGCCGCGGCGAGCCCGACCGCCGCGAACACCATGTCGTACCACGGGACGCGCCGCCGCGGCGCCTTGCCCGCCGGCACGGTGAGGAACAGCGCGGCAAGCGCCAGCCCCAGGACGGGCGCGAGAAACTGCTCGCGGTAGAATGCCTGTCCGAGGTAGCGGGGAAGATCGATCACCCACAGAAGGCAGACGATCGTAAGCAGGCCGGTCAGCGCCGCGGCGACAGCCCGCACGGGACGCGACGCCTCGCTCGGGCCTCTGGCGATTTCTTCGGTCATGGATTCGATACCGCTCGTCGGGTTACGCTATTCGCTGCTTCTCGCGGCCCCGGCGCATGGAGCACGCCATCACGGACTGCCGGCAGCGTCGGACAGTGCAAAGCCGCCGGACTTTACACACCAATCCTGCCCTGCTCCAAGGGGAAGTGGTGACCGCGGTCGCAAGCCCCGATCGTGCGATCGAGCGCAACTCCCACCGCTCGCCGGGGGTGGCGCCCGAATCGTGCCCGGAGAAGGCCCCGTCGCCCCCTGCGGCCTTCGGTCCCACCCGCCGCGGGATGGACGCATACTGCCATCTGCCCTATGAATACGCCTCGTTTCGAATGCGACCCGCCTCCCGGGCCGATTCCGAAACGGGCTGATCCGAACCGCCGCGCCAGTCAAGGAGAGCCGCATTGGAAGGAAAAAAAGTCACCGCCGCCGCACGCAAGCCCGTCGCGTTCGGCGACCTGAGAGGCTGGCTGGACGCGCTCCGCGCCGAGGGCGAGCTGCTGGAGATCGACTCCGAGGTCGACTGGGACTGCGAGCTGGGCGCCATCATCCGCATGGGCCAGGGCACGGGCGCCGGACCGGCCTTCCTGTTCAACAACATCAAGGACTATAACGGGCCGGATGCGATCTGCGGGCAGGTCTTCTCCGGAGGCCAGGGCAGCTTCTCGCGGCTGGCCATGATGATGGGACTGCCGCGCGACACGCCGATCCGCGAGCTGGTGCGCACCTGCCGCACCATCTTCAACGACCGCGTCCCGCCGGTGACGGTGAAGACCGGGCCGGTGAAGGAGAACATCATCTCCGGCGACGACGTCGACCTGCTGAAGTTCCCGATTCCGAAATGGAACAGCGGCGACGGCGGGCGCTACGCGCTGACCTATGCCGGCTGCGTCACCAAGGATCCGGACAGCGGCATCCACAATGTCGGCATCTACCGCGGCATGGTGTCGGACCCGAAACA
>WHSO01000151.1 GCA_009380075.1 Alphaproteobacteria bacterium
CGGCGAGGAGGAGCCCTTCGTCCGCATCGAGAACATGGCCGCGCATTATGTCACGGAGATCCGCAAGGTGCAGCCGGAGGGGCCCTACTACATCGGCGGCCACTCCTTCGGCGGACGGGTCGCCTACGTCATGGCCCAGCAACTGCGGGCGGCCGGAGAACACGTCGCCTTCCTCGGCCTGCTCGACACCTACAGCTTCTACGGCCGGCGCAGAGTCGAGACACGCGACTGGTTCGCCCGTCACCTGCAGCAGATGAAGTCGTTACCTCCGGGCCGGTGGCCCGCCTATATAGGGCTGCGGGTCCAGAACATCGCGGAGGCGGTCTATCTGCGCCTGCGTCTCAAGGGCTACTCCGCCGCCTGGCATTTCTACAAGTCGCGGGGCAAGCCGCTGCCGCGATTCCTGCGCCGGGTGGAGCCGGCCAACGACATGATCCGGCGCGCCTACCGGGCGCAGCCCTACGACGGCGATGCGACGCTGTTCAAATGCGAGCGCTCCGCCCGGACCCCTGCCGACGCACACGACGGGTGGTACAAGCTGGTCAAGGGCAACCTCGAGATCCGGCCGATTCCGGGAACACACCACGAAATCGTCAACCAGCCGTATGTACCGACGCTGGCGGCGGAACTGGCGGACGCCCTCGCCAAAGCCCAGGCGGCACAGGCCACGCTGCGCCGGCCCGCCGCCCTGTCACGCCAGGTGTCCTGAACTTTCCACAGTGGCCCACGCAAGCGCGGGGACGGACGGCCGCCGGCCGTCGAAATTTCGCGCGGCACCAGGGGATGCATTCCCCCGCGAAAGGCGCGATAGTACGCGCCCGCAACCGAAAAACGCCATGACCCGCGCCACCCTCACCGACGACCGGCTCGAAGCGCTCGCACCCAACGTGCGCGCCATCGCCGAAGACGCGGGCCGGGTCATCATGGACATCTACGCGCGCGGCTTCACCGTCTCGGAAAAGGCCGACGCCACGCCCGTCACCGACGCCGACCACGCGGCCGAGGCGCTGATCGTGCCGCGCCTCCAGGCCCTGACGCCCGACATCCCGGTCATCTCCGAGGAAGCCGCCGCCCTCGGCCGGTTGCCCCGGCGCGACGGGCTCACCTTCTGGGCGGTGGACCCGCTCGACGGCACGCGCGAGTTCATCGCGCGGTCGGGCGAATTCTCGGTCAACATCGGCCTGATCCGCGATGGTATCCCGGTGCTGGGCGTGGTCCACGGCCCGGCGCTGGGCGTGAGCTTCTTCACCACGGGGACCGGACGGGCGGAACGGGCCAGGGCCGGCGATGCGGGCATTCCCATCGCCAGCCGCGCCGTTCCCGGCGCCGGACTCACGGTCATCGGCAGCCGCTCCCACGGATCGTCGTGCAAGGTCGCCGCCTTCCTCGCCGACAAGACTGTGGCCGAGCGCCGGATCATGGGTAGTGCGCTCAAGTTCGGCTTCCTCGCCGACGGCAGCGCCAACCTCTACCCGCGCTTCGGTCCGACCTCGGAATGGGACACCGCCGCCGGCCACGCGGTGGTTCGGGCCGCCGGTGGGCGGGTGATCGCGGTCGAGGGCGGCGAGCTCGCCTACGGCAAGCCGGATTACCTCAACGGCGGCTTCATCGCCTGGGGCCGCGCGCCGTGACCGCCGCCAACGCCACCATCCGCGCCGCCGATGCCGCCGCCATCGGCACCGCGGCACGTCTCATCCGCGATGGCAGGCTCGTCGCCTTCCCGACCGAGACCGTCTACGGCCTCGGCTGCGACGCGACCAACGACCGCGCCGTCGCCGCCGTCTTCGCGGCCAAGGGCCGCCCGAACTTCAATCCGTTGATCGTCCACTTCGCCGACGCCGACGCGGCCGAGCGCGAAGCGCTGTTCAACGACCGTGCCCGCGCCGTAGCCAAGGCCCTGTGGCCGGGCCCCATTACCATCGTTCTGCCGCGCCGCGCCGGCTGCCGCCTGTCGCGCCTGGCCAGCGCCGGTCTCGACACCGTCGCCGTGCGCGTGCCCGCCCACGACGTCGCCCACGCCC
>WHSO01000034.1 GCA_009380075.1 Alphaproteobacteria bacterium
CAGCGAGCGGTCGGCGTGCCGGGGCATCTCGGCGTGCGCCATGCCGGTCGCCTCGATCAGCTCCCGGGGCGGGGCGTAGACCTTGTTGTGCCTGCCGAGCCGATCTGCTGCTGCTCGACGAGCCGACGGCGTCGCTCGACCCGGACACCGCCGACTGGGTGCGGAGCTACCTCCTGGCCTACCAGCGCGAGCGTGGCGCGACGCTGCTGATCGCTTCGCACAACATGGCCGAGGTGGAGCGGCTGTGCGACCATGTGCTGATGATGCGCGAGGGCCGCATCGTCGACCGCGACAGCCCGCAGGGGCTGCTTGCCAGGTACGGCCGGCGGACCCTGGAGGAGGTGTTTCTCGACATCGCCCGCGGCCATCGGGAATCCGCGGACCAGACCGCGGCGCAATAGGCGATGGCCAAGCTGCGCGCCGCCGGCCGCACGCCGAGCTTCTACTTCTCGCCAGGCCGCATCGGCGCGATGGTGCTGCGCTATTTCTACCTGATCCGCGGCTCGGTGCCGCGCATCGTCGAGCTCGCCTATTGGCCGACGATGCAGATGATGATCTGGGGATTCCTGTCCCAGTTCCTCTACCAGCATTCCGAATGGTTCGTCCGCGCCGGCGGCGTGCTGATCGCCGCCGTGCTGTTGTGGGACATCATGTTCCGCTCGAACATCGGCGTCGCGATCTCCTTCCTCGAGGAGATGTGGTCGCGCAATCTGGGCCAGCTCTTCGCGAGCCCTCTCAGGCCCTACGAATGGGCGGTGTCGCTGCTCGTCATCGCCGGGCTGCGCACGCTGATCGGGGTCCTCCCGGCGTCGCTGCTGGCGATCCCGCTCTACCACTATTCGGTGTTCGACATGGGGCTGCCCCTGGTAGCCTTCTTCACCAACCTCATGATCTTCGGCGCCGCCGTCGGCCTCGCGGTCTCCGGCCTCGTGCTGCTGTTCGGGCTCGGCGCGGAGAGCCTCGCCTGGGCGGCGATCTTCGCGCTCGCCCCCATCAGCGGCATCTACTACCCGATTTCGGTCCTGCCCGACTGGCTGCAGCCGGTCGCCTATTCGCTGCCGTCGGCGCACGTGTTCGAAGGCATGCGCGCGGCAGTCATCGACGGGATGTTCCGCGTCGACCGCTTCCTGTGGGCAGTGGGCCTGAACGCGGTCTATATGGGACTCGGGCTTGCCGCCTTCCTCGCCGCGTTCCGCACGGCGCGGCGGCGCGGCAAGCTGCTGATGATGGGCGAGTAAGGTCGCCTCACTTGCCGGCCGTCCTTTCGCGGAGCCGTTCTTCCTGCTCGGCGAGTTCCGGGGTCAGGGCGTCGCCGAAATCGGCGGCCTCGAACAGCGGGCGGATCTCGATCTCGCTCGGGCCCGGCATCGGGTTGGGGCAGCGCTTGACCCATTCGACCGCCTCGGCCATGTCCTTGACCTCCCACAGCCAGAATCCGGCGACCAGCTCGCGGGTCTCGGCGAAAGGGCCGTCGATGACGGCGCGTTTCGGCCCGTCGAAGGCGACGCGCTTGCCTTCCTTCGAGGGTTTCAGGCCCTCGCCGGCCAGCATGATCCCGGCCTTGGCCAGTTCCTCGTTGTATTTGCCCATGGCTTCAAAGAGTTCGGTTGGGGGCATGATTCCCTGCTCGCTGTCCTTCGTCGCCTTCACGAAAACCATCACACGCATTTTCCTGTCTCCTCTGGTCTCGGGAAGCCACGGCGGCCTCCCTGCACATAGGTCGAATGAACGCCCCCGGAATCGACATGCCCCCAAAAAATTTTTTCGAACGAGGGTTCGGAGAAGGCCGGGTCGGGATCGGGGGAGCTGTCCGGGATGCGCCAGGAACCTTAACACGCGACGGAAAGTGGCGTAATGAAACCGGCATGCTGACGATCGGTTCCATCGTCTGGGGCGTGCGCGACGTGCCGCGTGCCATCCGCTTCTGGTGCGACGCGCTCGACTACCAGCCCGCACGCGCGCCGTCCGACGACTGGGCGATCCTCGTGCCGCGAAGCGGAACGGGGCAGCAATTGTCGATCACGATCGTTTCATCCGACGCGAAAGACCATCAGCGCCATCATCTCGATCTCTACGCGATCGACCAGGCGGCCGAAGTGGAGAGGCTGCTCGGCCTAGGCGCCCGGCGGGTGGACTGGCGCTACCCCGATCATGCCGATTACGTCGTGCTGGCGGACCCGGACGGCAACACGTTCTGTGTCGTGCAGAAGTAGGCCGGGGACGCAGAAACAGGCGGGCCGCGTGAACACCGCGGCGGGCGCCATGAAAATGGCCCGGCCCATTAACCATCCTTGAAGAGAATCCTGATACACGCTTCATGCGGTCTCCGGCATGTGATCGCTTTGTGTGTTCGCGACCCCGCCGCCGCCTTTGACGCGGTGACGTTAATGCGGTAGGACATTCATACACGGCCCCTTCGTGGGCTGTGGAAAAGGACCATGTTCGCGCTTCTTTCAAGGCCCAGGGCGCCGTTCCGGGCGCTGCTCACGGCTTTCGCCGCGATGGCCTCGTGTGTGTTCGCAACGTCGTCGTCCGCCCAGGAAATCCGCTTCTTCCGCATCGGCACCGGCTCCATCTCCGGGGTCTATTTTCCCATCGGCGGGACCATCGCCAGCGCCATCTCCAATCCGCCCGGCGCGCGCAGTTGCGACCTCGGCGGCAGTTGCGGCGTGCCCGGGCTGATCGCGGTGGCCCAGGCGACGCTGGGCTCCGTTGCCAACGTCAAGGCGATCCATTCCGGCAATCTCGAATCCGCCCTGGTGCAGGCGGATGTCGCGTTCAACGCCTTTTTCGGCAAGGGCACGTTTAAGGGCTCCAAGCGCATGACCGGACTGCGCGCCATCGCCAACCTGTACCCGGAGGCGGTGCACATCGTGGTGCGGCGCGACTCGCCGATCAAATCGGTGCGCGACCTCAAGGGTCGGCGGGTGTCGCTGGACCTCGACGGGTCGGGCACGCGCGCGCTGGCGCTCCTGGTGCTGAACGGCTACGGCGTCGATCCCCGGAAGGTGAAGCAGGTCAATTCCCAGATCGGCCCCGCCTCGGACCGCATCCGGCTCAAGAACATCGATGCGTTCTTCTTCGTCGGCGGCTTTCCGGTCGGCGCGCTGTCGCGCCTGGCGCGCGACGCGCAGATCCGCCTGATCCCGGTGGACGGCAAGGAAGCGGCGGCCATCCAGGGAAAGGAGTCGTTCCTGTCCGCGACCCGCATCCCGGCGAAGACCTACCGCGGGGTCGGCGACACGGCGACGGTGGCGGTCAATGCCCAATGGGTGGTGTCGGCCAAGGTGGACGACGAAACGGTCTACGGCGTCACGCTCGCGCTGTGGCATTCGGCGACGCGGCGGCTGCTCGATGGCTCCGTTCCGGCGGCGCAAGGAATCCGTTCCGACCGCGCGCTCGAGGGCCTCGCCCTGCCGCTGCATCCGGGCGCGGCGCGCTACTACCTCGATCACGGGATGCTGAAGGACCCGACGAAGGATCAGGGCAAGAATTAGGACGCGTTGTCCGACGCGGTCACCGCGTCCAACTCCCCGTCATACCCCGCTTTATGCGGGGTATCCATTGAGTTGCAGGAGCGTATGGATGGCCCGGACGTGAAGCTTGTCCTTGGGCCGCGCTTCGCGCGGGCCCGAGGGCCGGGGCATGACGTTTATTTGTTGCACTGAATGTGTCCAACCCCTCGTCATTCCCCGCGCATGCGGAGAATCCATCAGATACCCCGGACGATCCCCCGATTACGTCGGGGGAGGGGCATGACGTCGTTTGAACATTCAGGTTTCGGCGCGGCCCTCGGGCTCGAACTCGGGGATCATCCACGGTTCCTCCTGCGCCGCCGCGATCCACTCCGCCACGAACGGCTGGGCCAGGATCGCGGCGACATAGGCGCTGGCCTGATCCTCGAGCGCGATGCCGTAGGTGTCGAACCGCGTCGCCACCGGCGCGAACACGGCGTCGGCGGCGGAGAATCCCCCGAACAGGAACGGGCCGACGCCGAGCGCGCTGCCGAAGCGACGGCGCGCGTCGCGCCAGATCGCCTGGATGCGATTGACGTCGGCCTGCACGGCGTCGTCGAGGAAGGGCGGGGCAATCTTGCGCCGGAGATTCATCGGCAGGGTGCGGCGCAGGGGGACGAACCCGCCGTGCATTTCGGCCGCGATGGCGCGGGCATGGGCGCGCACCGCCAGATCCTTCGGCCACAGGGGCGCGTGGGGATACTTGTCGGCGAGGTATTCGATGATGGCGAGGGATTCCCACACCGTCACCTCGCCGTCGATGAGCGCCGGCAGCTTGGCCGAGGGCGAATACTTGACGATCTCCGTCCGCGTGTTCGCCTCGCGGAGCGGGATCACGACCTCTTCATAGGGCACGCCCGCGATCCGCACCGCGAGCCAGCCGCGCATCGACCACGACGAATAGGCCTTGTTGGCGACGACGATGGTAAGAGCGCGGTCGGGCATGGCGGGGGCTCCGGCGGTGGCCTCCCCTGATACGCGAGCCTTCGGGCGGGCGCAAGACGCCCCACATTTACCGAGGGATTCCGCGCCCGGCGGGGCGTTTGGGCCTTTTCAAGGCGCGGGCTTCGCGCCATCCTGTTAACCGGCACGGCAGGGAGATATTCCATCATGACACTTACCGCCCTTGTGGCCGCCCTCGTGGCCCGCGGCGACGACGCGACCGTTCCCATCCACACGACCACCCGCGCGGGCTTCGACACATGGCTCGCGCGCGAACCCGAACGCGCCCGCGCCTGGCTCGGCGCGACCGGGTTCGAGGGCAAGGCCGGGCAGGTGAGCCTGCTCGCCGCCGCCGACGGGCGTCTCGAGCGCGTGTACCTCAGCCTGCCCGAACCGCTGGATGTGGAGGCGAGCGTCAACGCCGGCGTCGACGACGGCGCGCTGTGGGCCTTCGCCGCCTGTCCCGGCAGCCTGCCCGCCGGGACGTATGCATTGGCGGGCCGTCCGAGCGCGGCGCTATCGGACCAGGCGGCGCTCGGCTGGGCGCTCGCCGGTTACCGCTTTGGACGCTACCGCAATCAGCCGGAGATCAAGGCGCGTCTCGTGTGGCCGGTGCGGGCGAGGCGCGACGCGGTCGAGAGCGCGGCGCTCGCCACCTTCCTGGTGCGCGACCTGATCAACACGCCGGCCCAGGACATGGGCCCGCCCGAGCTCGCCGCCGCGGCGCGGACGCTGGCGCGTTCCTTCGGCGCGCGGGTTTCCGTGATCGCCGGCGACCAGCTCCTGAAGCGCAACTACCCGGCCATCCATGCGGTCGGCCGGGCGGCGGCCAAGGCGCCCTGCCTGATCGACCTGACGTGGGAACCGAAACGTGGGTCGCCGAAGCGTGCGGGGCGCCGGCTGCGCCGCGTCACCATCTGCGGCAAGGGCGTGTGCTTCGATTCCGGCGGGCTCGACCTCAAGTCGTCGTCCAACATGCAGTTGATGAAGAAGGACATGGCCGGCGCCGCCCAGGCGCTCGGCCTCGCGCGCATGGTCATGGCGGCGGAGCTGCCGGTGCGGCTCCGCGTCCTCATCCCGGCGGTGGAGAATGCCGTCGCCGGCAACGCCTATCACCCGCGCGACGTGCTGGCGACGCGCAAGGGCATCACGGTCGAGGTCGGCAACACCGACGCCGAGGGCCGCATCGTGCTGGCCGATGCCCTGGCCGAGGCGTGCCGCGACGGCTGCGACCTGGTGATCGACCTCGCCACGCTCACCGGCGCCGCGCGCATCGCGCTGGGCACCGGCCTGCCGGCGCTGTTCTGCAACGACGACGCGCTTGCGGCGCGGGCGCTGGACGCCGGCCGGGCGGCGGCCGATCCGCTGTGGCGCCTGCCGCTGTGGCAACCCTACCGCGACAAGATCAACAGCAAGGTCGCCGACATCAACAACATCGCCTCCGGTCCCTACGGCGGCGCCATCATCGCGGCGCTGTTCCTGCAGGAATTCGTCACCGAGGGCACGCCGTGGATCCATCTCGACTTCATGGCCTGGAACGAGACTTCCCGGCCCGGCCGCCCCGAAGGCGGCGAGGCCCAGGGCCTGCGCGCGCTCTACCGGCTGATCGCCCGCTATTACGCAAGGCGCTGATTCGCCGATCGGCCCGGCGCAGCCGCGGCTTGATCGGGGCCGCGCCCGGGTCTAACTTGATTCGCGGGCGAAACGATTTCCCGGGGGAAGCTGTGGGGGTATTCCTGTCCGTGGGCCAGGCGCTCGCCATCCTGCGCGACGCCATTCTCGAATCCGTACGCTACGATCCGCGCGACCTGACCCAGCGCCAGACCGCGGTGATGCTGATGGTCTATCTGTCGTCGGCGCCGATGACGGTGCGCGGGCTCGCCGCCGCGCTCGCCGTCGGCAAGCCCGCCATCAGCCGCGCGCTGGACCGGCTCGAGGCGCTGGGGCTCCTGCGCCGCATGCCGGACACGCGCGACCGGCGCTCGATCATCGTCGCCCGCACCTTCGCCGGTACCGTCTATGTGCACGAGCTCGCCGACCGGATGGTGACGGCGGCGGCCCTGTCGCAGGACTGATCTCGGCACAACCGCCGCCCCGCCCCGCATCCTCGCGCGCGTCTCACAACAAGTTGAAAAGTCGTGTCGTGCGCGATCGGCGGCGACGGTTACGCTGGTCCCGTTCACGGATGCCCCGACGCGTCCCCCCAACAAGAAAACCCGAAGGAGATTTCCATGTCCAAGCTCAACACGACCTTTTCCGCCGCGGCGCTCGCCGGCGCCTTCGCCGCCGCCGTGTCCATCGCCGCCAGCCCCGTCCTGGCCCAGGACGCCAAGGAGAAATGCTACGGCGTTTCCATGAAGGGCAAGAACGACTGCGCCGCGGGCCCCGGCACGACCTGCGCCGGCACCTCCAAGGTCAACTACCAGGGCAATGCCTGGTCGTACGTTCCCGCCGGCACCTGCGCCAAAATGAAGTCGCCCACCTCGCCCACCGGCTTCGGCCAGCTCAAGGCCTTCAAGGAAACGAAGATGATGAAGGATAAGGGCATGATGAAGGACAACATGAAGAAGGACGGCATGTAATTCGTGCTGATCCGGTCGCGATCATGAAGGTCCTGGCCACTCCTGCGACCCGTCCTCCGCCGGGTGGTTTCGGCGCCGGCCTGCCCGCGCAGGCCGGCGTCGGCCTCAAGGCGGAGCACCTCGACGCCGTCCTCGGCGGCGGCCACGGGGTCGCGTTCTTCGAGGTCCATGCCGAGAACTACATGGGCGACGGCGGCCCGGCGCACCGCGGCCTCTCGGCGGTGCGCGACCGCTGGCCGCTGTCGGTCCACGGCGTCGGGCTGTCGCTGGGCGGCGCGGCGCGGCCCGACCGCGACCACCTCGCGCGCCTGCGCCGCCTGTGCGACCGCTACGAGCCCGCCGCTTTCTCCGAACACCTGGCGTGGTCGAGCCACGGCGGCGTCTTCTACAACGATCTGCTGCCGCTGCCCTACGACGCGCCGACGCTCCGGCGCGTCATCGCCCATGTGAACGAGGTGCAGGACGTGCTCGGCCGCGTCATGCTGCTGGAAAACCCGTCGACCTATGTCGGCTTCGACGCCTCCACCATGTCGGAGGTGGACTTCCTGACCGGGATCGCGCGGGCCACCGGCTGCGGGCTGCTGCTCGACGTCAACAACGTGTACGTCTCGGCGACCAACGCGGGGTTCGACGCAGAGGCCTATATCGCCGCCTTCCCGGTGGAGCGCGTCGGCGAGATCCATCTCGCCGGGTTCGCCGAGGATGCGAGCCCGGGGCCGCGGCTGCTGATCGACAACCATGGTGCGCCGGTGGATGCCGCAGTGTGGGCGCTCTACCGCGCGGCGCTGGCGCGGACCGGCCCGGTGCCGGTGCTGATCGAGCGCGACACCAACATCCCGGAATTCTCCGTCCTCGCGCGCGAAGCGGAACATGCGGCCCGTCTGCTGGCCACCGGCACGCGCCCGGCGCGGACGGCGGTGGCACGATGAACGCCTCGCCCTTTCAGGCCGGATTCGGCGCGGCGCTGCTCGACGCCGACCTTCCGCCGCCCGATGGCCTGCGGGTGCCCGCGGGCGATTCGCCGGCGCGCCGCTTCGCCGTCTATCGCAACAACGTCCTCGTCTCCCTGGTCGATGCGCTGGCGGCGCGCTTTCCGGTGACCGAACGCCTGGTCGGCACCGATTTCTTCCGCGCCATGGCCCAGGCCTTCGCCGCCGCCGCGCCGCCGCGCTCGCCCCTGCTGACGGTCTATGGCGACGCCTTCGCCGATTTCATCGCCGCCTTCCCGCCGGCGGCAGGCGCGCCGTATCTGGCCGATGTCGCCCGCCTCGAGGCGGTATGTACCCGCGCCTATCACGCCGCCGATGTCGCGCCCCTGCCGGAGGCGGCGATGCGGGCGCTTGCGGCGCGCGACGGTGAAAAACTGCTCGCCACCCGCCTGACCCTGCATCCGTCGGTCGAGGTGTTGCATTCGCCCTTCGCCGTCGCCACCATCTGGGCGGCGCATCAGGGGGACGACGTGCCCTGCGGCCTCGACCCCGAGGGGCCCGAGGACGTGCTCGTCGCCCGCCCGGAATCCGATGTCGAGGTCACGCGGCTGCCGCCGGGCGGTGCCATCTTCGTCGGTGCGCTCGGCGACGGTGTGACCCTGGCGGAGGCCGCCCAGACGGCTTGTGTCGCGGAACCGGGGTTCGACCCGACCGAAAACCTGGTTGCGCTGATCGGCGCGCGGGTGATCATTGCCGTTTCCGACGGTTGAGGGGAGGGATCCATGGCTATACCGCTGGACAACACGGCGGCCGGTGCCGCCTGGAAGAGGTACGGCCCGGTGGGGCGGCTCGCCGCCGCACTGCATGGGGCGATGGCGGGTATCCCGCACTGGTTTGTCGCGGCGCTGGCGCGGTTCTCCATCGCTGCGGTGTTCTGGAAGTCGGGACAGACAAAGGTGGCGGGTTTCCAGCTCGATCCCATCGGCGGGGTATTTGAGATCGGCTGGCCGCGGCTTTCAGACAGCGCCGTGGCGCTGTTCCGCGAGGAATACCGCCTGCCGCTGATTCCGCCCGAGGTCGCGGCGCCGCTCGCCGCGGCGGCGGAGCACGTCTTCCCGTTCCTGATCCTGATCGGCCTCGCGACCCGGTTCTCGGCGCTGGCGCTGCTGGCGATGACCGCAGTCATCCAGGTGTTCGTCTACCCCGGGGCCTATCCGGTGCACGGCACCTGGGCGGCGATCCTGCTGTTCCTGATGGCCTGGGGGCCGGGGGCGCTGTCCGTCGACCGGCTGATCGCCGCCCGCACCTGATGCAAAAGGCCGGCCCTTGCGGGCCGGCCCTGATGCCCTGACCCCGGGGACGCGTCAGATTTTCAGGCCCGTCTCGATGAGATGGAGCGATTTTTCCGGATCGAGGCCTTCGCCGGTGGCCAGCACGCAACTGACGTTTTCCTCGTCGGTGACGAGCGCCGTCCAGGTGCCCTCGGTGGGCGATACGTGGAATTCGAGCAGGCCGGTGCCCTTGATCTCGTGCACCTCGGCGAGCTGTTCGCCGTACTCGTCGATCAGGGTATCGATCATATGGGAGCGGTCGATGCAGAGGCGTTGCTGCGCCTGGGCCGTTTGCGGCGCGATGGCCAGCAGCGCGGCGACCAGGACGGGCAGTGTCAGAAGACTCGCAAGCTTCCTCATATCAACCTCTTTTCCGGTCCCGTCGCCCGGAAAAGAAAGGCGGCAGGACTCACGCGTCTACGTCGTTACACCTCACTCCCATGGCTGGCCTTCCTGCTTCTCGAATATGCGGCTTCGTTTCCCGAAGCATTCGCCGCGGCTTCGGACCTCATCTGCGGGGTCCTCGGGCTGCGACGGTCTCACCCTACGCTACGTTTATTAACATAATCTGGATAAGGCCGGTTCCAAGCGGATCCCCCATTCCGTCCCGGAAATGTTGCCATGCACCAAACGCGGGGCTCGCCCCATACCGCGTTTGTGGGGCGCATTTTCAGTACCGCCGCACGAGTACATCGCATCGGCCCACCGGCGCGTCCGGCCGCACCGGACGTCACGGTAGCGCCCAGGCGCCGGAACCGAGGCCCTTGGGGGAACTGAAGCCGGCGCCGAAGCGGGCTGCGTCTTGGGCATGGCGACAGGGCCCGCGATTATTCCGGATCGCCGGCAGTTGCGCACCCCGGGCAACGGCCGAAACCTCGTGGCCGGCCCCGGGCGAGGTAGCCCGCGAGTATGCTGCCGATGACACCGGCGCCAGAGATGCGGATGCGCCTGTGTCAACGTACTCCTGCGTGTGGATCGTAAAATCGTCCAGAAAAAAAGCAAGGCGACCCGGCGTGTGGCCGGGTCGCTCGTGCTGTGTCGGAGACTTGCGTCCTACTTGCAGTCCGCGTTGGTCACCAGATTCGTGACGCCGCCGATGTAAGTCAGACGGCACTGCATGTTGGTTTTCAACGCGGCCGAACTGGATTTCTTGCCGGCGAGTTTCACACGGGTCTGCTTGGGATGGACCTTCAGCTTGACGGCCTTGCACGATGCGTCGGTGATCGTGATGTTTCGTTTTTCAAGAGCCGAAATCGTACCGTTGATGGTTGCCTCCGCGATCGCGTTGACGTCATTCGGCGAAATCAGCTGACGCAGGCGTTCGACGGCTTCCTTGGGCGCGGACACGACGCTGACGGCCAGTTTCTGGACCTCCTCGCCCGACATCGGTCGAAGATCCATCTTCTGTTTCCTGGTGAAATCCCGGAACTCTTTATCCTTCATGGTCGCGTCAAACGCCTTGCGCAGCGCCGCAACGCGATCCGCCGGCACCTTCGGCGGCGCGATGATCGGGCGCCCGATGGCGACGCCGGCGAGGATCATGTTCAGGGCCTGCCGGTCGAGGTCGGTCTTGGCGAATTCCGTGATGAGAGGGACCGGACGACCCATGTAGGCCTCGATCTCCGGATCCTTTTCCGTGCCCCATTGGAGGATGAAATTGAGTTCGCGCTTCTTCAAGTGATCGCCGAGCGTCGCCTTGGTTGAGGACCAGCTGTTGGAGCCCCGGCAGTTGACCTCCCCGCGTGCCACCGCGAGATTGATGATCGACCCACCGGGATAGCCGCGAATGATCTTGAACTTGGTCCCGATCAGGTTGTTGATGATCTGCGGCGAGGTGACGGACGGACTGGTGGCGCCGGTTGCACCACAAACGACGCCGCCCATCCGCTTGGCATCTTCGATCGTCTTTATTTCCGTCGCGGCCCAGACCGACGTCAGGTTGTTGTCGACGATCGAGTTGCCGATCCAGTTGAACTTGGCCGCATCGTACTTGACGCCCTTTTCCCCCATGGCCTGGTCGAGAGGCATCGCCTGCCCCAGCGTGGCGATGACGCTGCCGTCCTTGGGCGCCAGGTTATAGAGGAAATTGGCCGCAAGGCGGCTCCCCGCGCCCGTCATGTTCTGGGGCACGATGGCCGGATTGCCGGGAATGTGCTTGTTGATGTATCGCCCCAATGCCCGGGCATAGACGTCGTAACCGCCGCCCGCGCTGTAGCCGATGATCAGCTTGATGGTGTTGCCCTTGTAGAAAGCCTCGACCGACTGGGCGCCGGCCGGGTCAGCCATTGCGCTTGCGGTGATAAGAGCGGTGACGCCGACGAGGGCTGCCCCGAAATGCCGATTTTTCGTCATGGGTGCCTTCCTGGGTTGGGGGTTTTCGGGCTTCTTGACTTTCCATATTTTATAAAATAATGATAGAAAAATCAAATTTTATAATCTATCTATTTTGGGTAGGATAACGCCACCATGGAAAAGCCGGCTTCGAACATCGTTCCCTTCGCCGCCGGCGCGGATGCGCGGGAAGAGCAGCCCCGCCAGACGGCGGCCTCGACCTTCTACGACGAGCTGCGAAACGACATTCTTATGGGGTTCCTTGAACCCGGCGCCCGACTCGTGGTGGATCACCTCCGCGCACGGTACGGAGTCGGCATCAGCCCGATTCGCGACGCGCTAAACCGACTGTCGACGGAAGGCATCGTGAAGCGCGAAGACCTCAAGGGTTTCCGCGTGATGGAGCTCACCGAGCAGGAGCTGGCGGAGATTATTGAAACCCAGGTCTGGCTCAACGATATCGCTTTGCGAAAATCCATGGAGCGGGGCGACCAGGCCTGGGAGGAGAGGGTCGTCGTCGCCTTTTACAGGATGCGCAAGCATCGCCGGTCGCAGAGCGAGACCCGGTACGTTGTGAACCCGGAACGCGAAGCCCTTCACAGAGATTTCCATCTGTCGCTTCTGTCCGCCTGCGGCTCGCGTTGGATGATCCGCTATTGCGCCCAGCTTGAGGATCTTTTCGGGCGCTATCGCAGGTTCGTGATGCGGTCGGATTATCCAGGGTCTGCCCCCGGTAACGTTCATAAGAACCTGATGGACGCGACACTGGAACGCGACGTGGAAAAGGCCGTGCGTCTGCTGATCGAACACGTCCAGAACATGGGGGAAAATGCGCGCATGCATCTGGGCAGGTCCTGCTAAGGGGGCGCAGCCGGGGTGTGGCGATGCATTCGTCGCCGAAACAAACGGATAACAGGGGAGGAAAGCCATGTCCGTCACCGAAGATATTTTCGCCATTCCGTCCATGCGCGGGCGCGTCAGCCACGAGGAGTGGGAGGCACGTGTCACCCTCGCCGCCGCCTATCGCCTGACGGCCCATTTCGGCTGGACGCATCTCGTCAACAACCACATCTCGCTCAGGGTGCCGGGTACGGACGATCAGTTCCTGATCAATCCTTACGGGTTCCTGTACGAACAGATCACGGCGTCCTCTCTCGTCAAGATCGACGTCGACGGCAACGTGCTGCAGGACACCGATTTCGAGGTCAACCGCCCCGGGTTCGTCATCCACTCGGCCGTGCACATGGCGCGCAAGGACTTGCACTGCGTCTTCCATACCCACACGGTGGCCGGCCAGGCGGTTTCGGCTCTCGATTGCGGGGTGCTGCCGCTCAACCAGGGCGCCATGCGGTTCTATAACCGCGTCGGCTATCACGATTTCGAAGGCATCGCGCGCGACATCGACGAGCGTGAACGCCTGGTCGCCGACCTCGGCGAACACAAGGTCCTTATCCTGCGTAATCACGGGCTTCTGACCGCCGGCGTCAACGTCGGCGAGGCCTTTCACCTCATGTATCATCTGGAAAAATCCTGTCAGACCCAGATGCAGGTATTGGCTTCCAACATGCCCTATTCGCTGCCGTCCAAGGAGGCCTGCGAAAAGGCGGGAGGCCAGTTCTGGCGTCCCAACAGGGTAATGGGAGCGCGCGACTGGCCGGCCCTGGTGAAGCTCGCCGATAGCCTGGACCCGGGTTATCGCACCTGATCCAGGCGGCGAGGGAACGCGCTGTCAGTACTGCCGCGCCGCATCCACCACGCCGACCATCGGTTCTCCGGCGCGGCAGCGGCGGATATTGGCGGCGATTACGTGGGCCGCGGTGTCGGCGAGCGTCACCGCCGCCGCATGGGGCGTGACGGTGACGCGGGGGTGGCGCCACAGCGGGTCGTGGGCGGGCAGGGGCTCGGTGGTGAACACGTCCAGCGTTGCCGCAGAGATCTGCCCCGAATCGAGGGCCGAGATCAGATCCGCCGCGACCACGTGGCCACCGCGGGCGCCGTTGATGACGGACGCACCTTGGGGCATCCGGGCAAAGGCGCGGGCGTCGAGCACGCCGCAGGTCTCCGCCGTCAGCGGCAGCAGGCAGACGACGATGTCCGCGCGCGCGAGGAAGGGGCCGAGGCCCTCGCGACCAGCGAAAATCTCGCCCTTCGCCCACGGCCGGTCGTGCCGCACCCAGGCGGTCAGCGGGAAGCCGAAGGGACGGAGCGCCGCCGCCGCGGCGCGGCCGAGCTCACCCAGCCCCATGATCCCGACGCGGCGGTCTCCGGCGGGCGGGATGTCGTAGCGCTTCCAGTACGCCCGCGCCTGCTGCTCGGCATAGACCGGCATCTGGCGGTGGTGGCGCAGCACGTTATCGCCACCCATTCGGCCATCTGCTCGGTCAGGGCCGGGTCGACCAGCCGCACCACGGGAACGCCGGCGGGCAGCTCCGGGTCGAGGAACACATGATCCACCCCGGCGCCCAGCGACAGGATCGCCTTCAGCCCGGGAAGCCGCGCCAGCAGCCCCGGCGGCGGGTACCAGACCACGGCGAAATCGATGTCAGCGGCGTGCGTGGCCGCCGCCTCGGCGCCGATCAGCACCTCGTCGTCGGGCAGCTCGCGCGCTAGCGCCGCGGCCCATGCGCCGGTCTGGTCGGCATCGGAAAGGAACAGGATCGCCATCGCCGCGGGCGCCCTACTGATTGAGGGCCTCGACCTCCGCCACCTCGAGGTCGAAGGCGGCGGCCATCAGGGCGCGGGTGTAGGGCGACGTCGGGTTCCCGAATATCTCGTCGGCGGTGCCGAACTCGACCGCCTTGCCGTCCTTCATCACCAGCACTTCGTCCGACAGCGCGCGCACGACCTTGAGGTCGTGGCTGATGAACATGTAGGCGAGCTGGTGGCGGTCCTGCAACGCGCGCAGCAGGTCGACGATCTGCGCCTGCACCGACATGTCCAGCGCCGATGTCGGCTCGTCGAGGACGATCAGGCGCGGCTTGAGCACGAGGGCGCGGGCGATGGAGATACGCTGGCGCTGGCCGCCGGAAAATTCGTGCGGAAAGCGGTGCGATGCCGAAGGGTCGATGCCGACCTCGACCAGCGCCTCCTCGATCAGCCGCTCCCGCCCGGCCGCGTCCCGGCCGATGCCGTGCACGGACAGCCCTTCGCCGACGATCTGGCCGATGGTGAGCCTGGGACTCAGGGACGAATAGGGGTCCTGGAAGACAATCTGCATCTCGCGCCGCAGTGGGCGGACCCGGCGCTCGGAGAGGCCCTCGATGTCGGTGTCGTGGAAGCGGACGGTGCCTTTGGCGCGTTCGAGGCGCAGCAGTGCGAGGCCCAGCGTCGTCTTGCCCGAGCCCGATTCGCCGACGATGCCGAGCGTGCGCCCCCGGCGCAGCGTGAGGGAGATCCCGTCCACCGCCTTGATGTGGTCCACCGTGCGCAGGAACACGCCGCGCTTGATCGGGAACCACACACGCAGGTCCTTCGCCTCCATCACCACCGGCGTGTCCCGTGCGGCGCGGGCAGGCTGGCCCTTGGGTTCGGCCGCCAGCAGCTTGCGGGTGTAGTCGTGGCGCGGGCGCTCGAAGATGTCGCGGGTGGTGCCCTGCTCGACGATTTCGCCCTCGGTCATGACGCAGACCCGGTCGGCCATGTGACGCACGATGCCGAGGTCGTGGGTGATCAGCAGCAGCGCCATGCCCATCTTCTTCTGCAGCTCGCGCAGGAGGGTGAGGATCTGCGCCTGGATGGTGACGTCGAGCGCGGTGGTCGGCTCGTCGGCGATCAGCAGGTCCGGCTCGTTGGCAAGCGCCATGGCGATCATCACCCGCTGGCGCTGCCCGCCTGACAACTGGTGCGGATAGGCGGTGAGGCGCTTCTCCGCGTCGCGCAGGCCGACGAGCCGGAGCAGCTCCAGCGTGCGCGCCCGCGCCGCCGCGCGCACCATGCCCTTGTGCAGGATCAGGGTTTCGGAAACCTGCTTCTCGATGGTGTGGAGCGGGCTCAACGACGTCATCGGTTCCTGGAATACCATGGCGACGCGGTTGCCGCGCACCTCGGTCAGGGCCTGGGCGCCGGCGCCGATCATCTCCCATCCGGCGACGGTGATGGAGCCGGAAGGATGGCTCGCCGCCGGGTAGGGCAGGAGCTGCAGGATCGACAGCGCGGTCACCGACTTGCCGGACCCCGATTCGCCGACCAGCGCCACGGTCTCGCCCTTGGCGATGGAGAAGCTCACGTGCCGGACCGCATCGGTGGCGACGCCGCCGGCGCGGAACCGAACCGAAAGGTCGCGGACGTCGAGGAAAGGGTGCTCTCCGGCCATGGTGTCAGCCTTGCGTCTTGCGTGGGTCGAAGGCGTCGCGCACCGCCTCGCCGACGAAGATCAGCAGGCTCAGCAGCGCCGCCAGCACGCAGAACGACGAAATACCGATCCACGGCGCCTGCAGGTTGGCCTTGCCCTGGGCCAGCACTTCGCCCAGCGAGGCCGAGCCCGGCGGCAGGCCGAGGCCGAGGAAGTCGAGCGACGTCAGCGCCGTGATCGAGGAATTGAGCACGAACGGCAGCAGCGTCAGCGCCGCCACCATGGCGTTGGGCAGGACGTGGCGGAACATGATGACGATATTGCCGACGCCCAACGCCCGCGCGGCGCGGACGTAGTCCTGCTGGCGGCCGCGCAGGAACTCGGCCCGCACCACCGACACCAATGACATCCAGTGGAACAGGATGAGGATGCTGAGCAGCCACCAGAAATTCGGCTCCACGAACGACGCCAGGATGATGAGGACGTAAAGCCGCGGAATCCCGGACCAGATCTCCATGAAGCGCTGGAAGCCGAGATCGACCCAACCGCCGAAATAGCCCTGCACCGCGCCCGCGGTGACGCCGATGATGGTGGACGCCAGCGTCAGCAGCAGCCCGAACAGGACCGAAATGCGGAATCCGTAGATCAGTCGCGCCAGCAGGTCGCGTGCCTGGTCGTCGGTGCCGAGCCAGTTGACCTCGCTCGGCGGCGCCGGTGCCGGCACCTCGAGCAGGTAATTGATCGAGGTGTGGTGCCAGGGGACCGGCGGGAAGACCATCCAGCCCTTCGCTTCGATGAGGCCCTTCAGGAACGGGTCGTTGTAATCGGCCTCGGTCGGGAATTCGCCGCCGAACGTCGTCTCCGGATACATCGTCAGCACCGGCATGTAATAGGCGCCGTCGAACTTGACCAGGATCGGCTTGTCGTTGGCGATAAACTCGGCGACGAGGCTGGTCAGGAACAGAGCCAGGAACAGCCAGAGGGAGATGAATCCCCGCCGGTTGCCGCGGAAATTGTCGAGCCGCCGCCTCGTCAGCGGCGAGATGGCGATGCCGAGGAAGCGGTTCCCGCTCATCGGCCCGGCCTCACGGCGCGCGCTCGAAGGTGATGCGCGGATCGACCAGCACATAGGCGACGTCGCGGATCAGGTTGATGAGAAGCCCGAGGAGACTGAACACGAACAGCGTCGCGAAGACGACGGGGTAGTCGCGGTTGATGACGGATTCGTAGGAGAGGAGACCGATGCCGTCGAGGGAGAAGATGATCTCCACCAGCAGCGCGCCGGTGAACAGGATATCGATCAGGAGCTCCGGCACGCTGGCGATGGGGATCAGCATGGCGTTGCGGAAGACATGGCCGTACAGCACGCGCTTTTCCGACAGGCCCTTGGCGCGGGCGGTGATGACGTATTGCTTGCCGATTTCCTCGATGAACATGTTCTTGGTCAGCATGGTCAGGGTGGCGAAGCCGCCGATGACGATGGCGGTCAGCGGCAGGGTCAGATGCCAGAAGTAATCCGCGATGCGCGCCGGCCAGGACAGCTCCTCCCAATTGTTCGAAACCAGGCCGCGCAGCGGGAACCAGTCGAGATAGCTGCCGCCCGCAAAAATCACGATCAGCAGCACCGCGAACATGAATCCGGGGATGGAATAGCCGAAGATGATGGCGCTCGAGGTCCAGAAATCGAAGCGCGTGCCGTCGCGCACCGCCTTGGCGACGCCGAGCGGGATGGAGATGAGGTAGATGATCAGGGTCGACCACAGGCCGAGCGAGATCGACACCGGCAGCTTCTCGATCACCAGGTCGACGACGCGCGTGTCGCGGAAGAAGCTGGTGCCGAAATCGAACTGGACGTAATTGACCACCATCTGGAAGAAGCGCTCGTGGGCGGGCTTGTCGAAGCCATAGAGCCGGTTCAGCTCCTCGACCAGTTGGGGGTCGAGGCCGCGCCGGCCGCGGTAGGCGCCCTCGCCCTGCCGGCTGCCGGTCTGGCCCGCGGCCTGGGCGGCGCCGACCTCGCGCTGCACGCCGCTTATCCGCGCGGTGGCATCGGTTTCCGCGCCGGTCAACTGGGCGACGAGCTGGTCCACCGGCCCGCCCGGCGCGAACTGCACGATGACGAAGTTGAGCACCATGATGCCGAACAGCGTCGGCACGATCAGGCCGAGGCGGCGGACGATATAGGCGATCATGCCGCCCCTCCGCGCCGGCGGCGGCGGAGCAACAGTACGACCGCCAGAACCGCCCCAACGCCGGCAACGATCCAGCCCCAGGGCAGGCCGTGATCCCCGCGCGGCGCCGTGGCGCCCTTCGCCGTATCGTTTCCGGCGTCCTTGGTGCCGGCGGCGCCCGGCTCCGTCGCGGCGGCGGCAATGACTTCCTTCTGGCGCGCATTGAGCCGCGCCTCGCGCGCCGGATCGACCCACCAGGCGTCGATCTGGAAGCCCATGAGCGGCGTCACCCCCGGGCGCCCGAACTTGTCCCAGAAGGCGAGGCGGTCGCCCTTGATATGCCAGTGCGGGATGACGTAATGGCCCCACAGCAGCACCCGGTCGAGCGCCCTTGTATAGGCGACCAGGCTGCGCCGGTCCTTGGCCGCGACCACGCCGTCGATCAACTTGTCCACCACCGGATCGCGAATGCCCGCCAGGTTGTACGAGCCCTCGATCCTGGCGCTGTCGCTTTGCCAGTAGTCGCGCTGCTCGTTGCCCGGCGACAGCGACTGGCCCCAGACATGGACGATCATGTCGAAATCGAAGGTCTTGCGCCGGTTGATGTATTGCGACGCATCGACGGTGCGCACCGTCGCGTTGATGCCGAGGCGCTTCAGGTTGCCGAGGAAGGGCAGCACGATGCGCTCGAAGCTCGGGTTGGCGAGCAGGACTTCGAACCGCATCGGGCGGCCGGTGGCGCTGTTGACCAGCCGGCCGTCCTGCACCACCCAGCCCGCCTCCCTGAGGATGTCGAGGGCCTTGAGCAGGTTGCGGCGCAGGCTCAGGTGGGTGCCGTCGGTGGCGGGCGCCTTGTAGGCACTGGTGAAGACCTCGTCGGGCAGCCGGTCGCGGTAGGGCTCGAGGATCGCCAACTCGTCCGGGCTCGGCAGTCCTTCCGCCGCGAGGTCCGAATTGGAGAAGTAGCTCTCCGTGCGCGCGTAGGCGCCGAAGAACAGCACCTCGTTCGTCCAGGCGAAATCGAAGGCATAGGCCAGCGCCGCGCGCACCCGGCGGTCGGAGAAGATGTCCTTGCGGGTGTTGAACACATAGGCCTGCATGCCGGTCGGCTGGTGGTGCTCGAGGAACAGCTTGCGCAGGAATCCCTCGCGCACCGCGGGCACGTCGTAGCTCGCCGCCCAGAACTTGGAAACGTGCTCCTCGCGGAAATCGTAGTTGCCGGCCTTGAGCGCCTCCAGTGCCACCGTCGAGTCGCGGTAGTAGTCGATGCGGATGCGGTCGAAGTTGTAGCGGCCGCGGTTGACGGCAAGGTCGCGCCCCCAGTAGTCGTTCACGCGCTCGAGGGTGACGGCGCGGCCGGGATCGACGCCGGCGACGCGGTAGGGCCCGCTGCCGAGCGGCGGCGTCATGGTGGTTTTCTCGAAATCCTTGTCGGCCCAGTAGTGCCTGGGCAGCACCGGCAACTGCCCGACGATCAGCGGCAGCTCGCGGTTGACGCCGCCCTTGAAGGTGAAGCGCACGCGCCGCGGCCCCTCGGCAATGGCCTTGTCCACCGCGCCCCAGTAGAGCCGGAAGCGCGGGTGCCCCTTGGTGCGTAGCGTGTCGAAGGTCCACACCACGTCGTCCGCCGTCACCGGCGTGCCGTCATGGAAGCGCGCCTCGGGCCGCAGGTTGAACACCACCCAGGAGCGGTCCTCGGGCACCTCGATGGACTCCGCCAGCAGCCCGTATTCCGTGAACGGCTCGTCCGCCGAGGAGACCATCAGCGTCTCGAACACAAAGTCCGAGCCCGACGCCGGCACGCCCCTGAGCGTATAGGGGTTGAGGGTGTCGAAGGTGCGTATACCCGCCATGCGCAGGGTGCCGCCCTTGGGCGCCTCCGGGTTGACGTAATCGAAATGGCTGAAGCCGGGACGGTATTTCAGGTCCCCGTGCATGGCGATGCCGTGGGCCGGCGCAACGGAAGGTGCCGGCGTGTTCTGGGCCAAGGCGCGCGTTGGAAGCGACAGGAATGGGGACGCGAGCGCCGCGGTCAGGGCCCCGGCGATCACGCAACTCCTCAAGGCCCCCATACGCGACATATTTCCCCGTCAGCCAGATTGCAGGATCGCCAGCACATCCCGATGCAGCCCCGCGTCGCCCGTGGCGAGCACCCGGCCGTCGGAGGCCAGCGTCAACGGCCGTCCGTCCCAGTCGGTGATGACGCCGCCCGCGCCCTCGATCACCGGCACCAGGGCGGCATAATCGTAAGGCTTGAGGCCGGACTCGACAACGATGTCGGCGTGGCCCGAGGCGAGCAGCCCGTAGGAGTAGCAATCCCCGCCGAACAGCGCATGGCGCACCCGCCGGCGCAGCCGGTGAAAGCGGTCCTCGTCGCCGCCCGGAAACAGGTAGGGGCTGGTGGTATAGAGCATCGCGTCGGCGACGCTCCCGCACGGGCGCACGCGCGCCGGCGCGCCGTTGAAGGTGGTGGCCCGGCCTTCCGCGCCGATCCAGCGCTCGCGCTGGATCGGCTGGTTGATCAGCCCGATCAGCGGGCGCCCGCCGCGGGCGAGCGCGACCAGGGTGCCGAAGGTCGCCTTGCCGGTGATGAAGGACTTGGTGCCGTCGATGGGATCGATGACCCAGGTGAATTCCGCCCCGGGGTTCCGCGGCGGCATTTCCTCGCCGAGGATGCCGTGGTCGGGCACGGCATCGGCGATCAGCGCCCGCATGGCGGCCTCGGCGTCGCGGTCGGCGACGGTCACCGGCGTCGCGTCGGGTTTGGTGTCGACGGCCAGGGACGTACGGAAATGCCGCGAAAGAATCTCCCCGGCAGCGTCGGCGCAGGCCTCGGCCAGCGCGATGAAGCGGTTTGTCGTGGCGGGATCGAGCGCAGGGACGGGCATGGTCAGGACACCTTCATGCCGTCGCGGCGCCGGTGCCCATCGGCCTACGGCAGCGGGACCGGATTGTCGGCAAGGCTCCGCAGATAGGCGATCAGCGCGGCACGCTCCTTGTCGTTCTTGACCCCGGCGAAGGCCATCTTGGTGCCCGGCGCGAAGCCCTTGGGATCGTGGAGGAACTTGTTCAGCTTTTCGAAATCCCAGTTGCCCGCGAGACCCTTGAGCGCGGACGAATAGGCGAACGAGCCCTCGGCGATGTCGCCGCCGAGGACCCCCCACAGGGCCGGGCCGACCTTGTTGGGGCCGCCCTTGTCGAAGGAATGGCAGATCGCGCACTTGCGCGCGGCCTTCTGGCCGTCCTCGGTACTGGCCTTGGCCAGGAGCGGTGCGATGGCGGGAACCTCTGGCGCGGCCTTCTTCGCTTCCTTGGCCTCGCCGCCCGCGGGCTGGGTCTGCGCGACCCCCTCGATGGGGTAGGCGTGCTTGGCGGGGGCCTTTGCGTGGGGCATCGCGTCTCCGGCGATATCGATGACCTTGATGACAAGAAGCGCCAAGAGGATGGACCCGGCGATCTTGTTCCACTCGAATGTGGACATGGGTTACTCCGGACTGGCTGGTCCGCGCAGCCCCGATTCGGAGCGGCGGACGGAACGAAAAGGAAGCGACCGCGGTCGGGTCGCGGCCGGAATGTAACGTCTCGAACCGGTGGTGTCCAACGGCGATTGCCCGCGGTCGGCGGGCCGTTCGTCCCGATGCGGTACGGTGCGGCGCGGTCCGTGCGGCGCGGGTTTGCGGTTTCGGCTGGCGGGGGGCGCGGGATCGGACTAGTCTCCCAAACGCCCTGAAATTGTGGAGTTTTTCGGCCTCCCGCCGCTCCGACCCGCCGCCCTGCAATGATGACGCCCCCGCCGCCCGCCGCCCGCACCGCGCCCCGCAATCCCGTCGTGCTGATCCCGGCGCGCATGGCCTCGACGCGCCTGCCGGGCAAGCCGCTCGCCGACATCGGCGGCGCGCCGATGATCGTCGCGGTGTGGCGCCGGGCAATGGAGGCCGGCATCGGCCCCGTCGTCGTCGCCGCCGCCGAGCCCGAGATTGCCGACGCGGTGACCAAGGCCGGCGGCCGCGCGGTGCTGACGCGCGCCGATCATCCCTCGGGCTCCGACCGCATCTGCGAAGCGCTGGCGGTACTCGACCCCGACTCCCACTACGACGCGGTGATCAACATCCAGGGCGACCTGCCGACGCTGGACCCGGCGCTGCCGCGGCGCGCGCTCCGCTTCCTCGACGACCCGGCGGTGGATATCGGCACGCTGGCGGCGCGCATCACGGTCGAGCGCGAGCGCACCGACCCCAACGTGGTCAAGGCGGTGGTCGCGGCAGAGGATGGCGCCGACGCCGGCCGCGCGCTCTATTTTTCCCGCGCCACGGTGCCGGCGGGCGATGGCCCGCTCTACCATCACATCGGACTCTATGCCTGGCGCCGCGACGCGCTGGCGCGCTTCATCGCCCTGCCGCCGAGCCCGCTGGAAATGCGCGAGCGGCTCGAACAGTTGCGCGCGCTCGAGGCGGGCATGCGCATCGACGTGGCCTTCGTTGACACGGTTCCCCTCGGTGTCGATACTCCGCGCGACCTTGCCCGTGCCCGCGAGATCCTCGCCGCCGCCACCGCGAAACCCGGCCGATGACCGATACCGACACCGCCCGCCCCGGGGCCGCCGATCCGGCCCGTACCATCGTCTTCCAGGGCGAGGCCGGGGCGTACTCGGACCTCGCCTGCCGCCAGGTGTTCCCGGACATGACGACGCTGCCGTGCCCGACCTTCGAGGAAGCCTTCGCCCGGGTCGAGGACGGGCGCGCCCGCCTCGCCATGATCCCGATCGAGAACTCGGTGGCCGGCCGCGTCGCCGCCATCCACCAGCTCATCCCCCACGCGCAGCTCCACTTCATCGCCGAGCACTTCCAGCCGGTCAACCACCACCTGCTTGCGGTACCGGAGGCGAGGCTCGCCGATATCAGTGTGGTGCACAGCCACGTCCATGCGCTGAGCCAGTGCCGCACGTTTCTCAACGCGCACGGCATGCGCGCCGTCGTCCATGCCGACACCGCGGGCGCGGCACGCGACATCGCGGCCAAGGGCGACCGGCACGAGGCGGCCATCGCGTCGGAGCTGGCGGCGGAGATCTACGGCCTCGCGTCGCTCGCCGCAAATATCGAGGACGCCGCCCACAACACCACGCGCTTCGTCATCCTCGCCAAGGAGCCGGTGGACCCCGGCCCCGGCAATGGCCCGGTGATGACCGCCTTCCTGTTCCGGGTGCGCAATATCCCGGCGGCGCTCTACAAGGCGCTCGGCGGCTTCGCCACCAACGGCGTCAACATGACCAAGCTCGAGAGCTACATGGTCGACGGCAACTTTTCCTCGACCGAATTCTACGCCGAGGTCGAGGGCCACCCGGAGCAACAGCCGCTCCGCCTCGCGTTCGAGGAACTGCGCTTCTACTCGGAGAAGGTCCGCATCCTCGGTACCTTCCCGCAGCATCCGTTCCGCCGCGGCGGGTGAGGGACGCGCCGTATCGAGGCGATTGATTCCGCTACTCGATACGCCTATATAAGCCCCGTCATTGGGGAGTAGCCGCCCGCACCTTCAGCGGGGGATGCGTCAACAGACTTGAGCCCGCACCATCGTGGCGCGCGTTCGTGGCGCTTCCGGCCCAGCCTGGCGAGACCTTTGGCCTGATCGCGCCCACATGGGTTGGGCGGCGCGGCAGGCCATCGGTTGAAGCCCGGCCCCGGAAAGCGGTTGCTCTCATGGAAGCCTTCCTCGTCTCCCTCGGCGTCGTCGCCATCGCCGAAATTGGCGACAAGACGCAGTTGCTCGCCATCGTGCTGGCGGCGCGCTACCGCGCGCCCTATGCGATCTGCGCCGGCATCCTGCTCGCCACCATCGCCAACCACGCGCTCGCTGCCGCCTTCGGCGGGCTGGTGGCGGACTGGCTCGGCCCCGCCTGGCTGCGCTGGCTGCTGGCGGCGAGTTTCCTCGCCATGGCCGCCTGGGTGCTGGTGCCCGACAAGGCCGACGACCGACCCACCACGGCGGCGCGGGCGAGCGCCTTCCTCGCGACGCTCGTCTCCTTCTTCCTGGTCGAGATCGGCGACAAGACCCAGGTCGCGACCATCGCGCTCGCCGCGCGCTATCACGACGTGGTGCTGGTGACGCTCGGCACCACGCTCGGCATGATGGCGGCGAACGTGCCGGCGGTGTGGCTCGGCGAGGTGGCGGCGACGAAGCTGCCGATGCGCCTGATGCGCGTGATCGCGGCGGCGATCTTTGCCGCCCTCGGCCTCGGCGCGCTGTTCAATATCGGCAACGTGTTCGGATAGAGCGTGTTGCTCTCAAGTGAATTCGTCATGCCCCGACTTGTTCGGGGCATCCACCCGCCTTCGCGAAGCCCGCTTCGGCGGGCGAAGGAAGGTGGATCGCCCGGACAAGCCGGGCGATGACGAAGTAAGTGGAGCCGCGGCTTACGCCTTGCCGTCGAGCCAGTCGCCGATCAGCCGCCGGGCGATGGAGATGGGCCGCGGCAGGTGCAGGGCGAAACCGGCGCGTTCGGCCTCGGCGCGGTCGCGCGCGGCCATCAGGGCGCGCACCTCGTCGCGGCCGAACCAGCGCGCGTCGGCGAGCTCTTCCGGGTTGAGGCGGATGTTCGTCGTCGCCGCATCGGCGTAGAAGCCCAGCATCAGGTTGGCCGGGAAGGGCCACGGCTGCGAATGGGCGTAGCGCACGGCGTTGAGCGCCACGCCGGTCTCCTCCATCACCTCGCGGGCGACGGCTTCTTCCAGGGATTCGCCCGGCTCGACGAATCCGGCCAGCGTCGAATACATCCGGTTGTCGCGTCCCGGCCGCCGCCCGAGCAGGCAGCGCGCGCCGTCCACCACCAGCATGATCACCGCCGGATCGGTGCGCGGGAAATGATGGATGCCGCAATCGCCGTTGGTGCAGACGCGCACGTGGCCCGCTTCCGCCGCTTCGGTCGGCGCGCCGCAGACGCCGCAGAAGCCGTGCCGCCGGTGCCAGTAGAGGAGTGCCCGGGCGTGGGCCAGCATCTGCGCCTCGGCCCGGCCCATGAGGGCGGCGACGTCGCGGATGTCGAGGAAATCGCCGCAGCCGGCGAGCGCCGGATGGGCGCAGGGGTCCTCGATGTGGGAGATATCGGCGCAGAATACCGCGCCGTCGCCGTAAAGGCCGAGCAGCGCCGGCGCCGCGCCCGGCCCGGCCAGCGCCAGCACTTCGGCGACCGGCAGGAACACCGGCGCGGCGTCCTCGCCGACGGCGACGAGGTGCCGGTCGCGCCAGACCAGCACCGCGCGGCTCGCGGGATTCGAAAGGCACTCGGCGATCCACTCCGCGTCCTTGCGCCGGAGCCCGGCCCGGTCGACGCCGCCCCCGGAAAAGATGTTGGCGGCGCGGTCCCGGAAGATGTCGGTCATGCGGCCTCGCCGCGCCCGAACAGCATCAGCGAGAACCAGCCGCACGCGTCGGTCCATTCGGCCCGGCGGGCGAAGCCGAGGCGCGCCAGCTCCGCCGCCAGGGCGTCAGGCTCGAACTTGCGCGAAATCTCGGTATGGATGCGCTCGCCCGCCTCGAACGACGCATCGAGGTCGAGATCGTCGAGCCGCGCCGCCTGCGCCCGGTCGCTCTCGAGGTAAATCTCGATCCGGCTCTCGTAGCCGTTCCACAGGGCCACGTGGCGGAAGCGTCCCGGGCGGAAGTCGCCGTGGAAGCGCGCGTTCAGGTGGGCGAGGATGTTGCGATTGAAGGCCGCGGTGGCGCCCTCGGCATCGTTGTAGGCGGCATGCAGGATGCCCGCGTCCTTGACCCGGTCGAAGCCGAGCAGGAAGAAATCCCCTGGCGCCATGGCGGCGCGGATACGCGCGAGGAAGGCACCGCGCTCGTCGTCGGTGAAATTGCCGATGGTGGAGCCGAGGAACAGGAACATGCGCCGGTCGTCGGGCGCCGGATGCAGTGCCGCGAGCGCGTCCTCGTAGGTGCCGGCGATGCCGCGGATGGTAAGGTCGTCGTAATGCGCGATCAGTTCGCGCGCGCTTTCCACCAGCATGTCGCCGGACACGTCGATGGGGGCGAAATGCACCTCCGGCGCGCGGGCCGAATAGGCTTCCAGCAGCAACCGCGTCTTGCGCGCCGAGCCGGAGCCGAGCTCCACCAGCTCCGCCGCGCCGGTCGCCTCGGCAATGTCGCCGGCGCAGGCCTCGAGGATCGCGCGCTCGGTGCGGGTCGGGTAGTACTCCGGCGTGGCGCAGATGCGCTCGAACAGCTCCGAGCCGCGGGCGTCGTAGAAATACCTGCAGGGAAGGGATTTTCGCGGCGCGCCGAGCCCGGCGACCACGTCGGCGCCGTCATCGGCCGCGCCGGGGGCGTCGAGGCGGGTCAGTTCGAAGCGCGGCAGGTCGCCGATGTCGTCCATATCCTGGTCCTTCCCCCCTGTTTTTTCCCGGCCATGATAGACCCCCCGGCTGATCCTGGCAAAAGCCCGTGGCGCGAGGGTGTTCACAATCATGTCATGCATTTCACGACGGGCATCGGGACGAACGGCGCGGCGGTTGTTTTGTTCCCCGCAGTTACCTAGGATCGCGCCCGCCGGCGCGTCGCAATCCGCCGTTTCTCCCAAAAGGAATACCACCCTTGCGCCGTCCCCTCGCCATCTTCGTCGCCATCGTCGCCGCCCTCACCATGAGCCAGTTCATGCGCGCGGCGATGTCGGTGGTGGCGCCCGACATCATGGCCGAGGCGCATCTCACGCCGGAGGCCTACGGCACCATGGCCGGCGCCTTCTTCCTCGGCGTCGCGGCGGCGCAGATTCCCACCGGCATGCTGTTCGACCGCTTCGGCCCGCGCGTCACCATCACCGGCACGCTGGTGCTGGCCGGGATCGGCACCTTTGCCTTCGCCGCGGCGGAAAGCTTCGCCGCCCTGTTCGCCAGCCGCTTCGTCATCGGCGTCGGCTTCGCCTCGGCCCTGATGGGCGGGCTCGTTGTCGCGGCGCGCTGGTTCCCGCCAGACCGTTTCTCGCAAATGACCGGCCTGTTCATCGCCGTTTCCGGCGCCGTCGGCCTAATGGGGGCGGCGACCCCGATGGCCTGGCTGACGGCGCAGATCGGCTGGCGCGCCGCCTTCGCCGCCGGCGGCGCGGTGACCCTCGTCACCGCGGTGGGGATCTGGTGGTGTGTGCGCGACGCGCCGCCGGGCCATCCCTGGCACGACCGTCGCCCGGAATCGGCGCGCGAATCCCTGCGCGGCTACCTTACCATCCTGCGCCTGCCCGGGATCGCCTGGATCATGCTGATGGCGGCGGTCGGCTACGCCACCATGATCACCCTCATCGGCGTCTGGGTTGGGCCCTATCTGCACGACGTGCATGGGCTTGACGGCATCGCCCGCGGCAACGTCATGTCGGCGATGGTCGCGGGCAGCGTCGTCGGCCTGCTGGTCTACGGGCCGCTCGATCGCTGGGTGGACACGCGCAAGCATGTGGTCATCGTCGGCGTGCTGGCGAGCGCCGCGCTGCTCGCGTTTCTGGCGGCGCTGTCGCGCCCGCCGCTCGTCCTCGTGACCGCGCTGTTCGCGCTCTACGGCGTGATCGGGTCGTACTACATCACCAACATCGCACTCGGCCGGGCGCACTATCCGGACCACCTGGTCGGGCGCGGCGTCACCACCGTCAACCTCTGCACCTTCATCGGCGTCGTCGTGGTGCAGTTCGCCTCGGCCCGCCTGATGGGCGCGTTCGGCGCCGAGGCGCCGGGAATGCCGGTGCCGGAGGCGGCCTACCGCATTTTCTTCGGCGCGCTCGCCGCCTATGCGGCAGTGATCGGGCTGCTGTATGTCCGCACCCGCGACGTGAAGCCATCGGCCGAACGCGCGCACGCCAAAGGCCCCGAATCCCACGCGAATTGAGCACCCGCCATTTCCCCGATTCCGGTTGGCGGGGGTTGTGCCAAAACTGATATAGTGCAAATGGGAGGCTGGCGGTGGACGTGCACCCCGCCAACCCGGTCAGGTCCGGAAGGAAGCAGCCGTAACGGGATTCGCCCGGGTCATTGTCAGTCTCCCACCCGCCTGCGTCTTTTCACTCCGAGAGGAGCCCTCCGGCCCCGAGGCCCGCGATTCCGCCATGAGCGACCCGACCGCCACGACATCTGCGCCGCCGAAGGGCTATCAGGTGCTTGCCCGCAAGTACCGGCCGCAGAACTTCGCCGAACTGATCGGCCAGGACGCGGTGGTGACGACGCTGGCCAACGCCATCGCCGGCGACCGCCTTGCGCACGCCTGGCTGCTGACCGGCGTGCGCGGCGTCGGCAAGACGACGACGGCGCGCATCCTCGCCCGCGCGCTGAACTGCGTCGGGCCCGACGGCAACGGCGGGCCGACGGCCACGCCCTGCGGCGTCTGCGCCAACTGCGTCGCCATCGCCGACGACCGCCATCCCGACGTGATCGAGATGGACGCCGCGTCGCGGACCGGTGTCGACGACATCCGCGAGCTGATCGAGGCCGTGCGCTACCGCCCGACCTCGGCGCGCTACAAGGTCTACATCATCGACGAAGTACACATGCTCACCAACAACGCCTTCAACGCGCTGCTGAAGACGTTGGAGGAGCCGCCCGAGCACGTGAAGTTCATCTTCGCCACCACCGAGACGCGCAAGGTGCCGGTCACGGTGCTGTCGCGCTGCCAGCGGTTCGACCTGCGCCTGGTGCCCGAGGACCTGCTGGCGCGGCATTTCACCGCCGTGGCCGAGGCCGAGGGCGCGATGCTGGAACCGGGCGCCGCGCGCCTGATCGCGCGCGCCGCCGATGGCTCGGTGCGCGACGGCCTGTCGATCCTCGACCAGGCGGTGGCGGGCGCGGCCCAGGGCGTTGCCATTACCGAGGACGCGGTTCGCGCCATGCTCGGCCTCGCCGACCGCACCCAGGTGTTCGACCTGTTCGAAGCGCTGATGCACGGCGACATCGCCCGGGCGCTCGACCTGGTATCGGCGGCCCATGCCGCGGGCGCCGACGCCGAAAGCATGATCGGCGACCTGCTCGAGCTCACCCACTGGCTCACCCGCGTCAAGATCACCCCGGCCGTCGCCGACGACCCCGTCGTGCCCGAGGCCGAGCGCGTCACCGGCCGGGCGCTGGCCGAAGGGCTCGGCATGGCGGCGCTGGCCCGCGCCTGGCAGATGCTGCTCAAGGGCCTGGCCGAGGTGCAGGCCGCGCCGCAGCCGATGAAGGCGGCGGAAATGGTGCTGGTCCGCATCGCCTACGCGGCCAATCTTCCGTCCCCCGCCGATCTGGTGGAACGTCTGGAGAAAGGCGAGGGGGCCGCCGCCGCCCGCGCGTCCGGCCCGTCCGGCGGGGCGGCTCATGGCGGCGGCGGCAATGGCGCGAGCGGCGCTAACGGCGCGCGGGCCCCGGCCGAGGGGCCGCGCGGCTCGGTTCGGGCGCAGGCGGCGCCCGCCCGCGACAGCGCGCCGGAAGCCGTATCGCGCACGCAGCCCACGGTGGCGCTGCCGTCCACCTTCCTCGGCGTCGTCGAACTGCTGGAGAAGAACCGCGAGGCGCGCCTCGCCTCCGAATTGCGCTCGGCCGTGCATCTCGTGCGGTTCGAGCCGGGCCGCATCGAGGTCCGCCCCGTCGCCAACGCCGACCGCACGCTGGCGAGTCGGCTGGGCGAGACGCTGCGCCGCCTTACCGATACCCGCTGGGCGATCACCCTGTCCTCGGAGGCGGGCGAGCCGACGCTGGCCGAACAGGCCTCGAGCCTCGTCGATGCACGCCGCCGCGCCGCCGCCGAACACCCGCTGGTCAAGGCGGCACTGGCGACCTTTCCCGGCGCGAAGATCGTCGACGTGCGCGGCGGGCCGGTGCCCGCGGCGGAAGAACCGCCGCCGCCCGATCCCGAATCCTACGGTGACATGGACCACGACCTGATCGCCCCCGACGACGATTCGTCCGCGACCGCACCCGAGGAGGATTCCTAGATGAAGAACCTGAGCCAGATGATGAAGCAGGCCCAGGAGATGCAGGACCGCATGCAGGCCATGCAGGAACGCCTGGCCGAGGAAGAGGTTTCCGGCGCCTCGGGCGGAGGCATGGTGACCGTGACGCTGAACGGCAAGGGCGTGTTGCGCCGGGTCAAGCTCGACCCGTCGCTGGTCGATCCCGATGACATCGAGATGCTGGAAGACCTGATCGTCGCCGCCTTCAACGACGCGCGGGCGAAGGTCGATACCCTCGTTGCCGAACGGATGTCGGAGCTGACCGGCGGCCTGCAGCTGCCGCCCGGCTTCAAGCTGCCGTTTTGAGCCGTCACCGGTTGAGTGACGTCGCCTTGTCTCTCAGTCGTCATGCCCCGGCTCGTCCGGGGCATCCACAGATCGCCCGGATGATCCCCCGAACACGTTGGGGGAGGGCGATGACGAAAATGGCGTGAAAGCCGCCGTCCGCCATGGCCGCACCGGAAATCGAACACCTGATCGCGCTGCTGGCGAAGCTGCCCGGGCTCGGCCCGCGCTCGGCGCGCCGCGCCGCGCTCTATCTGCTCAAGCGGCGCGAATCGGTGATGACACCGCTCGCCCGCCTGCTCGAGGACACCGCCGCCGCCGTCGCCACCTGCTCGGTCTGCGGCACGCTCGATTCCACCGACCCCTGCGCCATCTGCGCCGATCCCCGCCGCGACCGCACGCAGATCTGCGTGGTCGAGGACGTGGCCGACCTGTGGGCGCTCGACCGCGCCGGCACCTACAAGGGGCTTTTCCACGTATTGGGCGGCGTGCTGTCGGCGCTGGAAGGGGTGGGGCCGGAGGACCTCAACATCGCCCGGCTGGTGGCGCGGGCGGGCGCGGGCGGGGTGCGCGAGGTGATCCTCGCGCTGTCGGCCACGGTGGACGGCCAGACCACGGCGCATTACATCGGCGAGCGGCTGGCGGGGAAGGATATCGCGGTGACGCGCCTCGCCCACGGCGTGCCGGTGGGCGGCGAGCTCGACTATCTCGACGACGGCACGCTGTCCGCCGCGCTCAAGGCCAGGCGCCCGGTGTAGCGGGCTTGCGGCGCCTTGCCGCGGGAAACGGCGGCGCCGCTACTTGATCCCGGCCTCTTCCATGATCTTCGTGACCTTCTTCAGGATCTCGCCCTGTTCGTTGATCCAGCGCGGATCGTCGAAGGCGACGTAGTAATCCACGTCGCGGCGGATGCGGCCGTCGGGCGGCACTTCGTCGTTGGGCACGTCCACGCGCAGGCTGTCGCCGTCCTTGCCCGCGCGCAGGAACAGGATGTGCGCCTCGCGCGACAGGGCCCAGTTGACGAACAGCTTCGTGGCGTTCGGATTGGGCGCCCGGTCGAGCGCCATGATGTTGGCAGCCGACGACGTCAGGAACTCGCCTTCCTTCATCGCGTGGGGCAGAAAGCCTTGCACCGGAAAGCCCTGCCCGCGCAGCGCATCGGCCTGGGTCGAAAGCCCGAACACGCCGATGGGGAACCGGCCGGTCGCAACCCATTCCGCGCCCTGGCGCGCGTCGGTGACGAAGGTCACGTTCATCTCCTTGATGAAACGGCGGAACCACTGCTCGCCGATCCTGGGATGCAGCCACATCGAAACGACGCTCGGTGCGCTGCCGGTGCCGTTCGGCGGCCAGGACACGATCTTGCCCTTCCACCTGGGGTCGAGCAGGCTTTCGAAGGAGGTGATCTGCTCCGCCTTCACCATGTTGGTGTTGAAGCTCACCTGCTGCAGCGGCGAGGCGCCCCAGGCGAAGATGTACTTGCCCGCAGCGTCGGCGTAATGCAGCCGGCCCTTGTACCACTTGGCCGGATCCTTCACCTCCGGGTCGACCAGCAGATCCTGGATCGGTGTCAGCGCCTTGTTCGGAATCAGCCGCGTGTTGCCGGTGACGGCGCCGCCGATCCAGGCGTCGATGGTGAATCGGCCGGCACGGCGCTCGGCGAGGATGCGGCTCGCGTGCTTGCGGCCGCTGCCGGTCTGGAAGTTGACCTTGACCCCGTATTTCTTCTGGAACTCCGGCATGATCTTGGTCAGGCGCCGCGGCATCTGGCCCGAGAGGATCACTTCGACTTTCCCCTCCGCCTGCGCCGCCTTGACCAGCTTGTCCCATTCGGCATCGGCGCGGGCGGTGCCGGCGGTGAGCAGGACCGCGAGGGCGGCGGTGACGGCGACGCGGCGTGCCGCAACGGGGGTGCGGGTCATGGAGGCCTCCTCTGATGATCGGACGCGCTTCGCGGGCCGTCCAGTTTTTCGCTTGCCCGGCATGGTAGCCCAGTTGGTGCGACGGCGGCTAGCTCGGCAGCAACTCCAGAAGGGGCGGGGCCGTTTCCCACGGGCGCGGACCGCCCGCAAGCCGGGGCAGGGGTAGCACCGGTACCTCGGCATGGGCGGCGATCGCCTCGCAGGTTTCCGAAAGGGGTGCCGGGGCTCCGCGCGATTCGCTGACGACGATAGCGCGCACGGTGATCTGGCGCTGGAGGAGGGATTCTAGCGCGGTCAGCGCATGGCTAATGGCGCCGAGGTAGCTGCCGGTGACGAGCACAGCCGGCACCTCGAGCTCGGCGATGAGGTCGCGCACGGTCTCGCGCGCGCCAAGCGGCACCATGGTGCCGCCGACACCTTCGATGACGGTGAAATGATCGGGGTGCAACGACGCGCGGCAATGGGCGAGCGCGGCGCCGAAATCCACATGGCGGCCTTCTCGCCGCGCCGCCATGTCCGGCGCGAGCGGCGCCTTGAATCGCCACGGCGTGCAGGACGTCAGCGTTTCCGCCGTGATCGGCAGGCCGGCGGCGGTCAGCAGGTTGTAGGTATCGGTTTCGCCGATGTTCATTTCGTCGAAGCCGGTGGCGACGGGCTTGAGCACGCGCACGGCAAGCCCCTGCGCGCGCGCCTGATGGGCCAGCGTGCAGGCCACCAGCGTCTTGCCGATGTCGGTGCCGGTGGCGGTGATGAACAGCGCGCGCGTCACGCGGGCTGCGTCTCCGGCACCAAGCCGAGCGCGCGCACCGCCGCGATCAGGCTGGCCACGTCGTCCTCGGAATGGGCGGCGGAGAAGGTGAAGCGCAGCCGCGACGTGCCCGCCGGCACCGTCGGCGGCCGGATCGCGGCGACGAGAAAGCCGCGTTCCTCGAGCGCGGCGGAGGCGGCGAGGGCGCGCGCCTCGTCCCCCAGCACCAGGGGCACGACGGCGCTCTCGGCCTGGGGCAGGCCCAGCGCCGAAGTGAAGGCGCGGGCGCGGGCAAGGGGGGCCGCGGTGAGCGACATGTCCTCCTCGATCAGGCGCAGCGCCGTCCCGGCGGCGGCGAGCACGCCCGGCGGCAGGCCGGTGGTGAAGATCAGGCTGCGCGCCCGGTTGACGAGGTAGTCCGTCACCGCGCGGCTGGCGGCGACGTAGCCGCCGTAGGCGCCGACCGCCTTCGACAGCGTCCCCATGGCGAGGTCGACACCGAGCGGCCGCCCGTCCACGCCGATGCCGGAGCCGCGCCCGCCGCCGATGACGCCGAAGGCATGGGCGTCGTCCACCAGCAGCCAGGCGTCGAAGCGGTGCGCGAGGTCTACCAGCTCCGCCACCGGGGCGCGGTCGCCGTCCATGGAGAACACGCCCTCGGTCAGGATCAGGCAGGTGCCGGCGCCGGCGCGGTGTGCGCGCAGCAGGCGCTCGCAATCGGCGACGTCGTTGTGGCGGAACAGGTACGTGGGTGCGCCCGCAAGCTTCGCCCCCGCGTGCATGCAGGCGTGCATCAGCGCGTCGCCGAGGATCAGGTCCCGCGGCCCGGCGAAGGCGGGGATGATGCCGATATTGGCGAGGTAGCCCGAGCCGAAGACGCAGGCCGCTTCCGTGCCCTTGAGGCGGGCGAGGCGCGCCTCCAGCGCCTCATACAGCGGGCCTGAGCCGGTGACCAGCCGCGACGCGCCGGCGCCGGCGCCGTATTTCTGCGTGGCCGCCGCCGCCGCCGCGATCACGTCGGGGTGCTGGGACAGGCCGAGGTAGTCGTTGTCGCAGAAGGCGATCATCCGCGCCTCGCCGCGGGTGGCGCGGGCGCCCGGCCCGCGCGCCGTCGTCCGCACCCGGCGGGTCAGGTTGCGCGCCGCGAGGGCATCGAGCTTGCGGCGGGCGAAATCATCGAGGCTCCGGCTCATGGCACCATGCTAGCCGAATCGGTGACCGCCGTCCCGCGTCGGCACGGACAAGGCCAGATGACGCGACGCAAAATCACATAGTGCGGCAATGTGGAAAAATTTTCCCCGCTACGCACCGTTCAAAAATTGAGCAGAAACGTATTTATGTGATGACGGTTCGTTTGTCGGCTCTAACCGCATGAGAAGATTAGGCTTGGGCGGTTGTGGATAATCTCGCATTTTTCTGCGATGCGG